>CAZOWX010000001.1:0-27084 GCA_964583795.1 uncultured Pseudomonadales bacterium
GCAGCGAACGATTGGTGCGAGTTTAGGGCAGGACTCGGTGCAAAAGAGCATTTTCGCTGGCTTGTTTGGGTTAGGTTTAGTGATGTTGTTTATGATACTGTTGTACGGATGGAAGGGACTCATTGCTGACATTGCGCTGGTCATTTATGCCATTTTAACGATTGCAATTTACAAGATCATGAATGTGACTTTGACATTACCAGGTATAGCAGGGTTAATTTTGTCGATTGGAATGGCTGTTGACGCCAATATTTTGATTTTTGAGCGAATGAAAGAGGAGTTGCGAGCAGGCAAGCAATTTGATTTGGCTATGAATTTGGGTTTTGGTCGAGCTTGGGATAGCATCAAAGATGCCAACTTAACTTCAATTTTTACTTCCCTAGTTTTGATTAACCCCCTCAATTTTTCGTTTTTGAATTCAAGTGGGCTGGTTCGTGGCTTTGGTGTCACCTTACTCATTGGAGTGCTACTGAGTTTGTTTACGGGAGTATTTGTGAGTCGAACTTTGATGCGCTTATTTTTAAAACCATATGAAATGAAGGATACTCAATAATTTAGATCTTTATGATTGAACGCATTTTTCATCACTATTGGATATTTTTGGTTATCTCACTGTTGGTGATCGTACCTGGAATGATCAATATAATAATGAATGGAATAAAACCATCAATTGATTTTACTGGCGGAAGTTTGCTTGAAATTCAATTTCAACAATCACCACCTCCAGAATCAACGAAGTTAGAAGAAGTGTTAAAAGAGAAAATTGAGTTAGCTTCAGTTCAGTCTTCAGGCAGGCAAAGCGTGATTTTGCGCACTAAACCCATTAGTAATGAAGAAAAAGATAAAGTGATGTCTCAAATGAAGCAAAACTTTCCTGACGTTAAAGAGTTGCGTTTTGAGTCAGTGGGGCCAACTTTAGGTAAAGAGTTATTAATTAAGACATTGATCGCAGTTATTGTCGTTTCTATTGTCATTACGTTGTATATCATGCGTCAATTTAGTGAGTTGAAGTACGGTATCACGGCGGTGATAGCGATGTTTCATGATACTGCTATCCTTTTTTCAGTATTTAGTTTGCTGGGTATCTTTTATGGGGTAGAGGTAGATGTGTTGTTTGTCACAGCAGTTTTAACCACTCTTTCGTTTTCCGACCACGACACGATTGTTTTTTTCGATCGTATTCGAGAGCTGCGGCGTAAGCAACACAGTACCCCGCTCAAAGATTTGGTAAATACTTCGGTGTTGCAAACGATGAATCGATCCATCAACAACTCACTTACAATTATCATCATGTTGCTAGCACTGGTATTGTTTGGTGGTGAAACCATTCGTTGGTTTTCAGTGGCACTTTTGGTTGGTGCTATCACTGGTACGTATTCGTCCACATTCACAGCTGCACCTCTGTTGCTACTGTGGGAAGATATTGCTACCTGGCTTAAAAAACGCAAGAAGACATTTTCTAAATAAGTTTTTTTGCCCCTTCAATTAATTTTTCTTTATTATTCATTTTTGGGTTTTCAATCACAAGTTCACAGAGTTGTTTTAAAATAATTCCCAATTGTGGCCCGGGTTTGAGTTTCAGTTCTTCCATCAAATCATGTCCATTAATTGCCAAGTCAGTGACTGAAAATGGCTGGTGGAGTTGTGAAAGCATGCGCTGCTTCATCTCTTCAAGACGCCAGCTCGTTTCACGAGAACCACTTCCAAGTCGATCAGCAATTCGCAGATCAAGCACATCGTTCACGTTTTCCAAGCCAATTTTTCGCATAAAGCGACGGATGGCTGCATCAGTCATTTTCGGTTGGTAGTGGAACATATGATACCGAACGAGCAGGAACATGCGCTGAGTATCGTGTTTTGATAATCTCAGGCGCAGGGCAATATTTTTGGCTACTCGTGCTCCAATCACCTCATGGTTATAAAAAGTGATGTTATTTTTTGTGCGCCGAAATGTTTGCGGTTTGGCAATGTCATGAACTAAAGTTGCTAAGCGAACAATGGGATCCCTCGAAGGACATTCGCGTAGCGCATCAATACTGTGTGTCCAGACATCAGTAGTGTGATGCCCAGCTTGCTCCACACCTTTCGCCTGAAGTAACTCAGGAAGAATATGAGCCAGTAGTCCAGTAGTATCAAGATACTCGATTGCTTTAGCTGGATGATCAGTTGACAACATTTTTAAGAGTTCATCTCGAATTCGCTCCCAACTGACATGAGTAATTAATTCGTGATGTTGTTTAATCGCACTGAGTATCTCTTGATCAAGAGTAAAGTGGAGTTGAACCGCAAAGCGAATCGCCCTCAACATTCTCAGAGCATCTTCTTTAAACCGATCACTCGCTGGTCCGACTGTACGAATGTGTTGTTTTGTAAGGTCAACTAGCCCACCATAAGGATCAATCAATTTCATTGATTGTTTTGAGAGAATGATGTTTTCCTTCGTTGAAGATTTAATCAGTTCCTCATATGTGGCTTCTTGAAAATCAACATGAATAGCAATCGAGTTAATAGTAAAGTCGCGGCGTCGCAAATCTCCTTCAAGTGTCTCGCCCCATGTGACTTGTGTTGGTCTGCGAAAGTCGCTGTACACCCCATCTGATCGAAACGTTGTGATCTCAAACACATGATCTTTTTTCCCATTTTGAGTTATGAGTTTTGAGTTATGAGTTGTCAGCGATTCATGAATCTTCGTCGCTTCTTCAACTTGAATAACTTGATTGTATTGTTTGTTGTCTTGCTGTGAGAAATCAAGTAATGGTAATCCAAATTGCTCTCTGACATGATTGCGGTCCACACCCACCATGCCAAACTCATTTTCATAAAAGCTGTTTTCAAATAGTGCTTGTATCTGATCTGGAGTAGCATTGGTGGTGAAGTCCCAGTCGGTTGGAGTTTCTTTCGATAAAAACAGATCCCTTACCGCACCACCCACTACATATGCTTCAAAACCGTTTGATTGAAGGTGATTGAGCACTGCTAATACATCGATTGGTAAAGAAAGATCCATGGGGGTATTGTACGACAGGGAGTGAGAGAACTCAAAACTCAAAGCTCAAAAGTCAAAGTTGGATAATTTGCCGATTAACTTGGTTTTATTTTCCCTGAGAGACAAGTTAGAGTAGTCAAATTTATTTATGAAACCAGAAAAAGCTCGTCATCCCGTTGAAAAACGGGATCCATAAAGACAAGTAAAATATTCTTGGTTATTTTTGTAAACAGAGAAGTTATGAAAAATTTCTTATCAGAAATGACCATCCTGTGTAATTGTACATAAATTATGGAAATGGATCCCGTTTTTGCCCTAACGGGTACACGTCAACGGGATGACGAACCGTACTTGCTTGAACCTTCATGTTATGTAGTTCTGAAGTTTGTTGGTAAGAAACAACTACTCCCTATACCCTAAATCCTATATCCTAAAGTACAATACGAACATGAAATGGGACATTCAATCAGATCAAACAGCTTCCAGCATTGAACAAGTTATTGACGTGTTACTACAGGCTCGCCAGATTGAGAAGGGGAGTGAGGCGAACTTTTTTTCGCCTATTCATCCAGTTGATTTGAGCCTCGATGATGTTGGAATTGATAGCGTTGAGATGAGTAAAGCGGTGAATCGGATTAAACAAGCAAAAGATCGTGGTGAGTATGTGATGGTATTTGGGGATTACGATGCTGATGGAGTGACTGCTACAGCGATTTTGTGGGAGACACTCTACGAGATGGGAGTAAAGGCAATGCCGTTTATTCCCAACCGTGAAAAACATGGGTATGGCATCTCTGATCGGTCACTGGATGATATTCTAAAGGGACGAAGACCAGATTTGATTATCACTGTCGATAACGGTATTGTGGCGCATGGGGCCTTTGAGCGACTACAAAAAGAAGGTATTGATGCGATCATTACGGATCATCACTTACCGGAAAAGTTGAAAGTTGAAAGTGATAAGTTGAAAGGTGACCAAGCTCAGAGCAAAGAAAAAGCTCGTCATCCTGAACAGTCTAGCGAGTTTGCAAGCCAGACAGATTCAGGATCTAAAGTCAAAGGTCAACAAAAAAAAGTAGATCAAGCCTTAAAAAAAGAAAATGATTGTCATCCCGTTGGAAAACGGGATCTAAAGTCAGAGTACACGATCGAAAGCAAAGATTTTATATTTCCCCCTGCATTAGCGGTGGTGCATAGCACCAAACTCTGTGGAGCCACTGTTGCCTGGTTCCTCGCCCGCCAACTCAATCCTACCAAAGCCAAGGACTTACTCGATTTATGCGCAATTGGCACGATTGCTGACCAAATGATCTTGCAAAATGCCAATCGCAGCTTTGCCTATCACGGACTTAATGCTTTACAGCAAACAAAACGCATTGGTTTACTGAATTTGTACGAAGTGGCCGGAATTAAAGCAAAAGACATTACCAGTGGCAGTGTCAACTTTGCTATCGCTCCGCGGATCAATGCCATGGGACGGTTAAGTAGCGCTTTGGATGCACTGCGGGCCCTTTGTACCAAGGACAAATCCAAATCACTGGAACTGATAGCGCAGTTACAGGATACCAATAAAGAACGTCAGGAGCTGACTTGGTCGATGGTGGATCAAGCGCTAGAACGGCAAGATGAATGGAAAGATGAAAAAATTATTGTGTTAAGCTCTGACGCGTATCATGAAGGTGTGATTGGTTTGATTGCGGGGAAATTAATGGAAGAGTTTACCAAACCTGCAATTGTAATCAGCATGAGTGAAAAAGGAGCCAAGGCCTCGGCGCGCAGTGTTCCTGGAGTCAATATTGTGGAGCTGATTCGTCAAGTTCGCGATGAACTGCTGGATGTTGGTGGGCACCCAATGGCAGCGGGGTTTAGTCTTGATATTGGTAAGATTGAATCAGTGACAAGACGGTTGCAACAGATCGCCAAAGAGCAGATTGCTGATGAATTATTGGTAGCACGACTTCCCATTGAGTTGATTATTCCGCTTCAGTTAGTCACACTCGATTTTTATCAAGCATTACAAAAATTTGAACCATTTGGCAATGGCAACGCAGATCCGGTGTTTGGATTTAAAGATGTTCAAGTACTGCAAGCCTATGCCATTGGGCGAGAGAAAAAACATCTTAAATTGGTTATTGGTAACACTCAAGGTCACACTGTCGAATGCATCGGATTTGGTTTTGGGCGACTTGAAACCGAAGTTCAAGCCGCCCAAACAATTGATCTGGCAGCCACGATCTCACTCAACGAGTGGAATGGGAGAAAAAGCGTGCAGTTGGTGGTGAAGGATGTGGTTTTAAATGCTATGTGAAATCTTCAATCAGGATTTGAAATATCTTTGACTTTTGCTTTTAAATTAGCCCATAACGCATGAACAACTGCATCCGTGTCTGGTTTTCCAAATACTTCTGTGACAGCAGCATATTGCTCATCATCTTGCAGCAAGAAAAATAACGCAGTTGTTATGTCGTTGTCGCAAGTCGCTCCATGCAACACTTTGGCTTTTATTTCAGAAGAAAGAGTGATTTTATCAAACAATTCTAACTGAGTTGGTGATAGATTATCTCGTTCCATAACTATATTGTGTCAACAAACATGGTTTCGCCACTGGACTCTTCTGTATGTTTTTTTCTTCCACTAACAAAAAACCATCCATTTTCTGTAATTTCAGGATTTTTTACTGCTTCAACATGTAATGTATCTTCATAAAAGAACGCTCTAAGTTCATCAACAATTTGATCAACTGTATAGAAAATATGGTTAGAAACAATTGACAAGATTTCTATTAAAGCGTCGATCTGAACGATTAGTTCTTCCGAAGTTGCTTTTAACTGTGCTTTCACTTCACGATTTTTTTCGTGTCTAAAATCTTGATGCACTTGTCTTTTCTCTGCATTTAATTCATCAAATTGGCAATTAGCTCTACGTAATAAATCTGGATGGTGGAAGTTTGCCAAGAATAATCCTTCATGTGTGATCACTCTTTGAATTTCAGCGAACACCTTTCTAGGCATAAAATCAGCTGACATGTTTGAATAAACAACATTGAAAGTACCATCAGCAAATGGCAAAGATAGCCCATTAGCTTGAACATGCGGGAAACTTGTTAATAATCTAGTAATTTTGGCTATATCAACAGTGACAATCTGTACTCTGTGCCAATTTCCAGCCAAAGTTTTTTTAGTAGACAAAAATTGCTCTAGCGGTTGTGGCCCAGAACCAAGCGATAGTACTCGAATGGTACCTTCTGTCGTTCTTATAAGATCTAAAATGGCAGTTTCTATACGGTCAGCTAAATAGTGCCGAGCATTTTCAGGACTATCAGAGTTATTATCTTCGTTAGCGTAGAACTGAGTATACTTCTCTGCAAAATCATCAGGATCGTAGGTCCACCCTTCTTTCTGTCTTTGCATATGCTTTAAAATAAACAACAAAAAACCCCCCGGTTTTTGCGGGGGGTGTGATTAATATTATTATATTTTACATCACAGCTATCCCCGCCTTCTCTTGAAGGAGATAAAGTGTGCGGGTAATAATAACGTGATGTGTCATAACGAAGACTCTATTTTATAGAATAAACAGTTGATTGTCAACGGTCCTATTTTCTCATATAATACTCTTATTCAAAACAAATGCGCCAATAGTGTCGTAACGCCACACAATTCCAATCTGGAAGCGCAGACTGAAGAAATTCAGTTCGGGTACGCCCGTGATAGCGGAAACAAGAGGTCTCAGGTGTCAGAGCGTCCCCACTTCACTTGAAGTTACGAGGGGCACAGCGGGTTTCAGGAGTTACCTGACACCCGAAAGCTGAAACCTGACACCTAAACTGAGGTGGCACCGCCCTGAGAAATATTTCGAAGGACCCTCTTTTATTCATGTAAATGACGTGAGTAAAAGAGGGTTTTTTATTGTCAAATTAGCCAGTATACAAAGAGTTACAACATATAATTAATACATGGAGAGGTGAGTCAGTTTTTTAGAGACAGGTTTAAAGTACGTTCTTGTGATACCTGCTGTGCCCTTCTGTAGCCTTTAGCGAAAGAGGGACACCTGAAACCTGACACCTAATGATATGAAACGCACTTTAGTGAGTGAAACTACTCAAAAAGTCGGTGAGACTATCACGCTGCAAGGATGGGTGGCTACTAAACGCGATCATGGCAAATTAACCTTTGTCGATCTGCGTGATCGTACTGGTAAAGTCCAGTGTGTGGGGTATCAAAAAATGGGAGAGCTGACGACTGAATCAGTGGTCTCATTGGTTGGTGTGGTGAAAGCGCGACCTGAAAAAATGATCAACCCAGACTTGACAACTGGTACTGTTGAGATAGATGTTCAAGAATACACGGTGCTGAACAAAGCAAGTGAGCTACCGTTGAGTGTTGATACTGACGGCAAAGACATCAGCGAAGAAGTTCGATTGAAATATCGCTATCTTGATCTGCGCCGAGCGAGACTCCAAAAGAACATTCGTTTGCGATCTGCTTTTTCCCAGGCAATGAGCGAAGCTTTTTATAGTCGAGATTTTGTAAACATTGAAACTCCGATGCTCACCAAATCAACCAAAGAAGGAGCACGTGACTTTATTGTTCCGTCACGATTTCAGCCCGGCAAGTTTTACGCTCTGCCACAGAGTCCGCAACAGTACAAACAGTTACTAATGACCGCTGGATTTGAGCGGTACTTTCAGTTTGCCCGGTGTTTCCGCGATGAAGATTTGCGCGCTGACCGTGGTTTTGAGCTCACTCAGGTCGACGTTGAGATGAGCTTTGTCGATCGCGATACCGTGATGAGTGAGATCGAAGCGATTGTCAAAGAGTCGGTCAAAAAAGTCGAAGGCCAACTCAAAGATGAACAGTTTCCAGTGATAACCTATCAGGAAGCCATGGAGAAATATGGCGCTGATCGATTTGATTTGAGAACAGAGGAAGATAAACAAGCCGGTAAGCTAGCGTTTGCTTGGGTAGTTGATTTTCCCTTTTTCAAAAAAGTTGATACCAACGATGCCGCTGAAGTACGTGATGGTAAAAGCGGTTGGACATTTACTCATAATCCATTTAGTACTCCCATTCCTGAGCACTTAGAGTGGCACTTAAAAGGGGAGAACATTGATCAAATTATCACCGCTCAGTACGACCTTGTTTGTAATGGCTTTGAGGTAGGTGGTGGGAGTATCAGGGCCCACGACCCCAAGGTGTTAACACAGACATTTAAGATCATGGGGTATAGCGATGAAGAAATAAAAGATGGAATTGGACACATGCTCGAGGCGTTTGGGGTGGGTACCCCACCGCATGGAGGCATTGCACTGGGACTTGATCGGCTCATTATGGTGTTGTCCGGTGAGACTTCAATGAAGGAAAGTGTGGCATTTCCAATGACCTCTACCGGTCGAACAGCAGTGATGGATGCTCCCAACGTTGTAAGCGATGAACAACTGAAAGAGGTTTCGCTACGAGTAGTAAGCCAGTAAGTGTTTCACACAACTTAGCTGAAATTCTTTGCAGTATGTAGACTTTAGTTTTGTGCTACAATTACAGGCTGCCTACAAGTTATTGTCCATCATGAAGTTCAAACTCGAATCAAGCTACCACCCCACCGGTGATCAACCTCAAGCCATTGAGAAGTTGTCGCAGTGGATTAAAGATGGGCAACCACACCAGACTTTGCTCGGGGTAACTGGCTCTGGAAAAACCTTCACCATGGCGAACGTGATCCAGAACGTGCAGAAGCCAACACTGATCATTTCGCATAATAAGACCTTGGCGGGACAACTCTATCAAGAGTTTCGTGATTTTTTCCCAAATAATGCAGTAAGCTACTTTGTCTCCTACTACGATTACTACCAGCCAGAAGCATATATTCCCACCACTGACACCTATATCGAAAAAGATGCCACGATCAACGACGAGATTGATAAACTACGTCTTGCTTCAACCACCAACTTACTTACCCGTCCCGACTGTATCATTGTGGCCTCGGTCTCGTGCATTTATAACCTTGGCTCACCAGTTGAGTATGGCAAATACGTCTTAGAGTTAGTTGAAGGTGAAGTTATCTCACGCGAGACACTGATGTTGCAGCTGATTAACTTGCAGTATGAGCGATCAGATATGGAGCTGCGACGGGGGACGTTTCGAGTCAAAGGAGAGGTGATTCAGATCTGGCCGGCGTATGAAGATCGAGCATTGCGATTGGTTGCGACTGGCACTACTCTTGATCACATTGATTGGATTGATCCATTGACAGCAAAAGTGTTGCCACAAAGTGCAACTCAGTTGCGAGAATCACAATCAACCGACTCAAAAGTAAAGCGGTTTGTGATATATCCAGCAAAGCACTATCAGACCAACCCAGAAACTCAAGGTGATGCCATCAAACAAGTCGAGGCTGATTTACAGATTAGACTCAAAGAGCTTCGTGATCAAGGCAAAATTGTTGAAGCATACCGTTTAGAGCAAAAGGTGCAGTACGACATGGACATGGTACGAGAGTTGGGTTTCGTCAATGGAATTGAGAACTACTCTCGATACTTTGATGGTCGCCAACCTGGGGATCCTCCATTCACTTTGCTTGACTACATGCAACATAACGCAGATACATTTGGGGATGGTAGCTTCTTGACTATTGTTGATGAAAGCCACATGAGTATCCCACAGGTGAGAGGAATGTTTGCCGGTGATCGCTCTCGCAAAGAAACGCTGATCCGCTATGGTTTTCGTTTGCCATCTGCCTTGGATAACCGACCGCTACAGTTTCCAGAGTTTGAGGCGCGCAATAAACAGTTTGTCTATGTTTCGGCTACGCCTGAAACTTGGGAGTTTGATCACAGCCAAGAGCGAGTCGCAGAGCAGTTAATTCGTCCTACTGGCTTGATTGACCCTGATATTGAAATCCGGCCAACTGAAGGACAGATTGCCAACGTACTCAAAGAAATTTTGATCAGAAAAGCCAAAGGACAGCGCGTATTGATTACGACTTTGACCAAAAAAATGTCAGAAGTGTTGACTGATTATCTGAATGATCAAAGTAAGGTTTCAGCCGTCAGGTCTCAGGTGTCAGGAGTTGATGAATCAACAAGTGATCTTGACGCGACATCTATTATCCATAATCCAGAATCTAATAATCAATTAAAAGTTGCTTACCTACACTCTGATGTAGAGACACTGGATCGATCAGATATTTTAGACGATTTGCGCAGAGGCGAGTATGACGTACTTGTCGGAATTAACTTGCTTCGTGAAGGGTTGGATTTACCCGAAGTAACTTTGGTTGCAATCCTCGATGCTGATAAAGCTGGTTTTTTACGCTCAAAAACTGCATTAATCCAAACCATGGGTAGAGCTGCTCGACACAATGAAGGACACGTCATTTTGTACGCCGATCAGATGTCAGTCGCAATGAAAGCGGCTATTGAAGAGGTGAATCGACGAAGAGTGGTACAACTACAGTACAACCAAGATCACGGGATTACAGCACAAACCATTTCGAAACCCATCCGCGATCAATTGGTCAATAGAGTCAAAGAAGACGAACCAAAGTATAACAATCTATCCGATGCGCTACACAAAGAAAGCTCTAGGTCAGGGAAAGGAAAACAGGGAAAACCACCAGTTTGGGTAGAATTGAAAAAAGGTGAAACAGTGGATCTAAACGAAATTTCTGATGAACAGTTGCTTCCAGCAGAGCGCGATAAACTAATTAAACAACTCAACAAAGCCATGAGAAACGCCGCCAACGAAATGGATTTCGAGCTGGCGGCGTTGATTAGAGACAAGGTGAAATCACTAGAACAATAAACTAGTGCATGAAACGGGCAGAATCAAAGTATTCTCGTAAACGCTCCTCTTGATTTGTACGGCAAGTCACTTCTGGTTGATCTTTTTGATCTTGTGTTCGTGCAAGGCTTACAACGATACGAGTCGATTCAGCTTGACTTGTTTCAACTACTGGCATAGTCCGCCTTTCTTCTTCAATCCTAACAAACGCTTGACTAGTAATAGATTTGGGTTTGTTTGTAAAAATCGAAGAAGGCTTAATTATACCTCGAAAAACCGGGCATTTCAACGGTTTGTGATTAGGGAGTGTTTTGATATGATTATTGGAATACCCCGACACATTTATTCGAAGTTTTGCTCCCTGCACAATTAAAAACCTTCTTATCTTTTCTTTCTTTGTTTATTGAATGCTTACCCTAGCCTATCTTCCTATTTCCCTCTATTTCATGTATACTAACAAACCGCGGCTTGTCGTACCCGCTCGAGAAAATCCTAATTGAACGTATCTATAATCCATCATCCATTATCTATTATCTAGTTAAATCATGGACAATATCAAAATCACGGGTGCCAGACAGCACAATCTGAAAAACATCGATGTCACCATCCCCAAGCATAAGTTGGTGGTGCTGACTGGAATGTCTGGAAGCGGGAAAAGCTCTCTGGCTTTTGACACTCTGTACGCTGAAGGTCAGCGTCGATATGTCGAGAGTCTAAGTTCGTATGCTCGGCAGTTTCTCGGTGTGATGGAGAAACCAGATGTTGATCATATCGAAGGGTTATCGCCAGCTATCTCTATCGACCAAAAAACTACCTCGCACAACCCTCGCTCAACGGTTGGAACTATTACTGAAATTTATGATTACTTACGTTTGCTGTTTGCCAGAGTAGGCCACCCACACTGTCCCAACTGTGGTCGAGAAATTTCCTTTCAAACAGTAGACCAAATCGTGGACGGCATTTTCACCCAATTGGAGCAAAAATTTAATGGTCAACCAGTGCGATTCATGATCATGTCGCCAGTGGTACGTCAGCGTAAAGGAGAGTTTTCGAGTTTACTCGAAAATATTGCCAAACGTGGCTATCAGCGTGTTCGTATCGATGGTAGTGTCCTGTCAGTTGAGGAAGACATCTCCCTGATCAAAACCAACAAGCACAACATTGATGTGGTGATGGACCGGTTTGTGATGGGGAGCGATGTTCTGAAAGATCAAAGTACCAAAAAAGAGTTTCGGACTCGTTTGGTTAGCGCGATCGAAGACTCGATCAAACTTTCCGACGGATACGTGATTGCATCGTTTGTTAGTGATCCAGGATTATCATTTCCAGATAAACCTAAAGAGATGGATGATGTATTGTTCAGCGAGAAATTTGCTTGCAGTTACTGTGGGATCAGCATCCCAGAAGTTGAGCCACGGTTATTTTCCTTTAATGCTCCGCAAGGTGCTTGCGAGACCTGTCATGGACTTGGAAAATTGCTCAAAATTGATCCACAAAAAATTATTGCTCCAGCTCTGAGTTTGACTCAAGGAGCGATTATCCCGTTCGCTCGAATGATGGAGAATGACACCTGGTGGGCGAGAATCGTCAAAACAGTCGTTGAAGACTACGGGAGCGATTTTCGCAAAACGCCATTTGAAGAGTTTAGCCCTAAGCTAAAAGAGGTGATGCTCAATGGTACCGACAAAGTGTACACGGTCAAGGGAACCAATAAAGAAGGGAGACCGACACAAATTTATGAGAAGTTCGAAGGCTTTGTGAAGAATTTGGAGCGCCGCTACACTGAAACTGACTCTGAGTACATTCGTAAAGAAATTGAGCGGTTCATGCACAAACAAATCTGCCCTTTATGTTTGGGTGCACGCCTAAAACCAGACGCCTTAGCTGTCCATGTCGCGGGGCTGAATATTTCGCAAGTAACTGAGCTTCCAATTGTACGCACTCTTGATTGGATCAATAAGTTACTCCCTGAGGTTTTATCAGCAAAAGAAAAAGTGATTGGGGAGTCAATTGTCAAAGAAATTGCAGCACGCTTGGACTTTTTGAACTCAGTGGGACTCAATTACTTATCGCTAGCTCGAGAATCCGGAACTCTAGCAGGAGGAGAGGCTCAACGCATTCGTCTCGCCTCACAGATTGGAACAGGACTTACTGGAGTCCTCTATGTGCTTGATGAGCCCACCATTGGATTGCATCAACGTGATAACTACTTGTTGATCGAAACGTTGAAAAATTTACGTGATAAAGGGAATAGTGTTGTCGTTGTTGAACATGATCGCGACGTGATTAATAGTGCTGACTGGGTGCTTGATTTTGGGCCAAAGGCCGGGAAAAACGGTGGAACAGTGATTGCCGAAGGAACTCCGGCACAGTTGATGGAGCAACCAGCTTCAATCACCGGGAAGTATCTGAATCACTCCAAAAAAGTCACACGGAAACAACTTACAGCAGAACCGCAAGAGTTCATTACTATTACTGGTGCAGCGATGCACAACCTGAAAAACGTTTCCGCTAACTTTCCGTTAAAGCGATTGGTCTGTATTACTGGATTATCTGGATCAGGCAAATCGACACTGCTTCACGACACGTTGTATAACAACCTGGCTCGTGAGCTTGGGTATAGCGTGGATGGTATTGCTGGAAAGATTGATTCGATTGAGGTTCCTCCGCAGGTAAAGCGAATTAGTTTAATTGATCAAAGTCCCATTGGTAGAACTCCACGATCAAATCCTGCAACATACACCAAGATTTTTGATCAAATTCGGCAGATTTTCTCTCAAACTGCTGATGCCAAAGTAAGAGGCTATAACTTGGGAAGATTTAGTTTTAATGTTCGAGGAGGACGATGCGAGGCCTGTCGAGGAGAGGGGCAGATTAAGATTGAGATGCAGTTTCTCCCAGATGTCTATGTCACTTGTGACGTGTGTCATGGGAAACGATACAATGAAGAAACCCTTGAGGTGAAGTATCGCGACAAAAATATTGCTGAGATTCTGGGTTTGAGTGTTGATGATGCTTTTGAGTTTTTTCATGCACATAAACAGTTACAACACAAACTTAAAACGCTCAAAGAAGTGGGTTTAGGATATATCGATCTTGGTCAACCAGCCCCCACGTTATCGGGAGGTGAAGCCCAACGCGTAAAGTTAGCAAAAGAGTTATCAATTCGCTCCAATGAACATACCGTCTACTTGCTTGATGAGCCTACAACTGGGTTACATTTTGAAGATATTCAGAAACTACTGAATGTTTTGGGGCAACTTGTTGAGCAAAATAATACGGTGATTTTGATCGAGCACAATCTCGATATTATCCGAAACTGTGACTGGATTATTGATCTCGGACCAGAGGGCGGAGAGTTTGGTGGGGAAGTAGTGACTGCTGGAACCCCACAACAAGTTGCACTGCATCCGAAGTCTTGGACAGGAAAGTTTCTAAAGAAAGAATTGCTGTAATCCCCTGAGTGTTACAATTACTCCATGATTGAAAAAAGCAAAGTTCTCAAGTGGTTCTCTGATTACCAAAAAGCTCTGCATAAACCGGGAGTGTACTGGTTTATGAATGCTGATGGAAAAGTAATCTACGTTGGTAAAGCCAAAGATCTCAAGAATCGCCTCTCGTCCTACACGCAACTCACTCAACTCCATGGCAAAACACAGCGCATGGTCACGCAAGCTGTGAGACTAAAGTTTGAAGTGCTGGAAAGTGAGCTAATGGCTTTGCTTGTCGAAGCAGAGTTGATTCGACTCCACCAACCGCAATTTAATATTCTTCTCAAGGATGACAAGACCCCACTCTATATCTACATTACCAAAGGTACGTATCCACAAGTGAAAACTGTTCGAAAAAAAGAGATTAAACGACTCATGGCGCAGCAACAGCTGAAACAGCAGGATATTTTTGGGCCATATCAGAGTGCGTATCGAGCGAAGGAAATTTTGAAATTAGTGAGACCAATTTTTCGATGGTGCGATCATCCGATGAGCCTCAAGCCTCAAGCTTCAAGCGACAAGCTGCAAAAAGCGTGTTTCTACTATCATATCGGGAGATGCAGTGGAGCGTGTCAAGGTAAGATAGAGCCAAAAGAGTATCTGGAAATGATTCAGCAGCTTAAAAAGTTTCTCGCTGGAAAATCTGGAGAAGTGTTGAAATTTTTTAAAGAACAGATGGAGAGTGCCTCGAATGAGATGGAGTATGAGCTAGCTGCAAACTATCGTGATGCCGTTCGCTTGATTGAAGGCTTTTTGAAACCAACATTTAAAATTAAGCCTGATTTACAATTACCGAAGCTGTATGAGTCGATGGTGCAAGAAGGACTGTTACATCTGCGAAAAGAAATTCGCCAATTTTACTCACTATCAAACGACTATCCGTTGCTTCGAATCGAAGGGTACGATGTTAGTAATATTCAAGGAAAAAACGCAGCCGTCTCGATGGTGGTGTTTACCAATGGCAAACCAGATAAAGGACAGTATCGGATGTTTAACATCAAAACCCTCGATACACCAAACGATTACCATATGATGAAGGAAGCCATCACAAGGCGACAAAATCACCCAGAGTGGGGAAGACCAAGTTTATTGTTGATTGATGGTGGACGTGGGCAGTTGCGCTCAGCACTCTCTGTTTGGAACTGGGAAGTACCAGTAGTCTCAATTGTCAAAAATCCAGATCGTTTAGTGATCCCGATTTTCGAGGATCCGACCCAACCGTCTCTGAAAGGAATCAAGTATCACTTTGTTCTTTTTCCCGAAAATCACCCAACATTGACACTGATCCAGCAAATTCGTGACGAATCACACCGTTTTGCCAAAAAACAGCATACTAGGTTGAGGAACAAGGCCATTATTGGTGTCTAGAAATCTACAAATTCTCATATTACTTGATCTTGTAATATGAGAGGTCACTGTTAGAATTCCAATAAATAAAGCTATAGAAAAAAAGTATTTAAAAGAACATTATGAACGAACAAATAATTTTTCTAGCGAAAGAAATCGACGAAAGTCACAGAAATTTTAGAGATAGAGTCGAAGAGTATCTTTCTACTTTACGCCAACAAAGCCCTTTTTGGGAAAGAATTACCACATTGGTCGACAGTGGTAGCTGCTTTGCAGTATTTGTACTGCTTGAGCGAGCTGAAGTGACAATTACTCAAAAATTTGATGAGACGGTTGGGCAGTTTAAAGACCGTTTAGCGGCAGAAATGGCTAATTTGTCCGAACCATTGGTAGTAGGATCAGGATTAACAAATGAAGGCATAGTGACTATTCGTATTTCATTCAAAAAAAGTCAGATCTGCAAATTAGTTTTTTTGCTATAAAGTTGGTAGTTATTTGTTCCCTTCTGGCCAACAGTGTTGCTTAAACACACATTTTTCACAATGAGAGGGATCAGTTGTCTTTGAGAACTCATGTGCTCTCACTTTGACCATAGTTTCTCGAATAAGTTGCTTTAGCTCATTTACTTCATCTGATGAAATTAAAAATGAGTGTTTGACAAACTTGCCAGTGCTTTTGGGCTGAACAAAATCAAACTCGGCTTGTTCCACTTCCATTTTAAATGACCGGTCAAGGTCTGTGAGCAGTTTATAAAACACAAGCTGTCGTTTGTAGTTGCCATCGGAGTTTTGCGTTTTTCCCTCAATCTCATTCCTTGATTTTGATTGTCCTGTTTTGTAGTCCACCACTTTGACTGTCTTTTTTAGAGGATCGAGTAACTGAATTTTGTCGATTTTGCCTGATAGTGGAATGTCATCAAGTGTCGGTTTGGAAAAACCGACTCCAAAACCACGTTCGGTAAAGAGTGGAGCAATAAACTGCGAGTGATACTCTTCATAATATTGAGTCAGTACTTTGTTTCCCTGATCCAAACGCACTGTAAACTCTTCTGGGGTCAGCACTTCTTTTTGCAAGGCTTGACGATACTGTGCCATCACTTGATCAAGTGTAGGAAGCGTTTCTGGGCTCGTTTTCATTTGATCGAATAAATACTCCAGCGCTTTATGAATCGCTGTTCCAAATGCCATGTGTGCTGGCTTTGTACGTGGGATACGAAAGAGCACTTGCAACTTAAATTTGTAAGGGCATTCCAGATAGGTATTGAGGGCCGTTGAAGACAGCTTAAATCGTGCTAATACAGCATCGATAAAAACTTTCTCGAGTTCATCAGTTTTTGCATTCTTTTCACTGGGTTGGACTAACTTCACCATCAGCTTCGATTGATCAAGTTGAGCTTCAAAAGCTTCTTCTGTCTCAAGCAATGACGGTGGTAATTCTGATACATACACGCACGCGTTGAGCTCTTTGGTTTTGTTTTCGCTCACTATCGCTTTTGGATAACTTAGGTAGAGTTGTTTTTTGGCTCGAGTAAGTGCCACATAAAACAAGCGACGATCGTCATCAAGTTGCGTTTCTTTCGTTTGCGATGAAAATTGCAAGATACCCTCCGGTAATGGCAGAAGATTGCGAATACTCGAGTTTCCCCAACGCTTATCAACGAGTCCAGTTACAAAAACGTGTTCCCACTCTTGTCCTTTTGATTTGTGAGCAGTGACGAGTTTGACTGCATTGGTGGTAATGTTGAGGTCTTCCTGAGCAATATGCAAGTTGTGTGACATCATCGTGTGCACGGTCTCAAGAAATTCGCTCAAATGAACAGTATGATCCAAAGCAGCAGCTCGTTTTATCTCAGAAAAGAACGAGTTCACAATACTCAGTAGCTCGATGGCGTTTGGTTGTTCCAAGATATAGGCCAAAAAGCCAGACTCTTGAATCAGTTGCTCAAACCACAATGGAAGAGTAAGTTGAGGATCGAGCCCAGACCAATATGCCAGTTGGCCAGCTTTGTGCGAGAGTGTTTGGAACTGTTCAACTTCCACCGCTGTTAGACTCTCCAGATGCTTGGCATGCACTGTCTGATCAGTCAAGAAGCTGTAAAAACTCAGTTTCTGCTCTTGGGCCGAGCGAATGCTTTTTAAAATAGCGAGGGGATTGAGACGCATCCATGAGTAGTTCAGAAGGGTAAACAGATTCACGTCTTCTACAGAGTGGCGAATATCCACAAGAACTTCAAAAAATACAATTAATTGAGTGATCAGAGGATGCGTTAAGATATCCGATCCACCTTCGATTTCGAAACCAACTCCATATCGAGAAAGTATATCTGCAAATGCCTCGCTCTCTTTATTATTCTTATAAATAACCGCAATCTGCTGTGGTTGAATCCCCGCTTTGATCAACTTTTCGATGGTTTCTGCCACGTAGACATACTCCAGAGTATTGGAAGAAGCAGCAAAAAGAATTGGGAGATTGCCTTTGGCGTTCGACTGAGAAACCAGCGTTTGTTCCATTGAAACAGGTAATTTTTCTGGCTGTGGATGATGATCAATGACTGTTTTCGCCGCATCAAGAATCAGCTGAGTTGAACGATAATTTTGTTTTAAAGAAATAACAGTTGCTTGCGGATACAGTTGTAAAAATCCAAACGTATTCTCCAGTGAAGCTCCTTGGAACCGATAAATGGATTGATTAGGATCCCCAACCACGAATACATTGGCATTTTCACCCCAATAGGATGCCAGCAGCTGTAAGACTTCATTTTGTGCCGTATTGGTATCTTGGTACTCGTCAACTAGAAAGTATTGCAAGCGCTCTTGATACTCAGCGAGTAACAATTCATGGGTTGTTAGCGCTTCTTTGGTTAAATTGATCATGTCCTCAAAGTCATAACGTTCACGAACTGTTAGTTGTTCTTGATACTGTTGGTACAGTTCGAGTAGTTCTTGATTTTTCAGTACATCTTTGTTTGCTTTATCGCGTTTCACCTTTGTCCAGGTTTCTGATTCCGTCTCAATGCGAAGCTGTTCTTGTTCTAAAATTTTGGCAAATTTTTCCGGCACGATCCCTTCACGCTTTAAATTTTGAATGTTTGATAGAACTGATTTCAAATATAAGAAAGGAGCATTCACCGGTTTGATTGAAGTAAATGTATTTTTAACTAAAAGCTCTTCTAAGAGCTGATAACGATCAAGATCTGAGAGCGGTTGTGCATTGAGCGTGAGTGAAAAATATTCTGGATGTGTCGCAATCATTTCGCTACAAAAGCTATGAAAGGTTTGAATATTCACACTATATGCGGTTTCCCCAACTAGAGAAATTAACCGTCGTTTCATGGCTACTGCTCCCGATTCGGTGAACGTTAACGCTAATATCGACGAAGGATTCGTATCGGTCTGCACTAATATATTGGCAATCCGAGTTGCCAGAATCTGAGTTTTACCGGTGCCAGGCCCAGCAATGACCATCACTGGACCCTCAATCGAGTCAACAGCACGCTTTTGTTCAGCGTTAAGATTATGATAACTTTGAAAAAAAGCTTTAGTATTTTTTAGCATCACCATATAGTAGCAAAAATCTTTAAGTATCGTTGATGAGTTTGCAATACCGTATAATCAATATATGAAGATTGAAAAATCGGTTACCACACAAGTGCTTCCGAAGAAGTTTAAGCTTTCTCACGCCGTATTTACTGTCTGGCTGCTTACATTTTTTGTAGTATTGGTTGGAATAGTTTTTGGTGTCGGTTTGTTCTACCATACCTGGTGGTATTACTTTAAAACGGAAGCTCACTTGACCGATTCTCAAGTTGTGGCAATGGTTCGACAAGGTTTGCAACACAAGATTTCCCAAACCGACGAGCACAAAAACATTTTAATTTTGGGAATTGATCAGTTGTCAAATCGAGAAAATGAACCTGTATTGACTGACACGGTTTTGCTTGTTTCGATCGACACTCAATCTGGCGCAGTTCATATGATTAGTATCCCCAGAGATTTATGGAGTAGTGAGTACAAAACTAAAATTAACGCCTTGTACACCTATGGTAAAGATCGCTACCCCGATAAACCAGAATTATTTCCAACAGAAGTTATTGCTAATCTCACTCAAGTGCCGATTCACCATACTCTGCTCATTTCTTTGGATCAGTTAAAGGAATTGATTGATGCTATTGGTGGAGTTCACATTCAAATACCTGAAAGTTTTACTGACACCCAGTTTCCAAGAAGCGATGTTGACATTAAAACGGAACATGATCCAGCCAAACTGTACGAGTCGGTTTCATTTAAACAAGGAGAGGAGCTTATGGCTGGCGATCGGGCGCTTATCTATCTTCGCTCTCGGCACAGTGAGAATAAAAATCAAGGCACGGACGACGCTCGTTCATTACGACAGCAGACAGTTATTGCAGCCATTATCCAAAAACTACAAAGCAATGAAGTTATTCAAAATGCCAGGTCGCTTGGAAAAGTCGTGCACTGGTATCGATCAAACTATGAAACAGTCCTATCAAGTGAAGAACTGATTCAACTTGCCTATCATTTGCGAAATAGTTTACATTCGATCGCTCTTGACTCTTATACTCTGAGCATCTCCACCCCAGATGTCAACGGTGTTATTTTTCACCCACCGCAAACCAAGTATAGTCAATGGGTCTATGAAATTGAGGATGTAGCTGCATTTCAACAAGAAATTCATCAAAAACTCGCCATAGAGTGATTCTTGCACTAAACGAATCAAGTTGTCTTGAGTAAGTGAGCTCGTGTACAATAGACTTGTAGTGAAATAAGAAATTGAAGCCAAATATCGCATGTTTGAGTATTTTTTGAGCTTCTTTTCGACGACTAGTAGCTGGGCTCCTTTAGGAGAAAAAAGCATAGAAAAAACTCAAATAGGCACATTTGGAACATGATTCTTTTTTTGCTATAAGTCTAATAAGTGTTACCGCATGAAAAAAACATCATATCTTATCTTGATTAGCCTACTCGTAATTGGAGGATTTCTTCGGTTATTTCGCCTCAATCAAACTTTGCAATTTCTGGGAGATCAAGGAAGAGACGCTCTGATTGTCAGACGGTTACTTGTTGAACATGACCCTGTTTTTATCGGTCCTGTGACGAGTGTTGGTAATATGTATCTAGGACCAGCATACTACTATTTCATGCTGCCATTTTTTGCGTTGACTTATCCAAGTCCTATGGGGCCCGTATATGCTGTGGCGATTTTGGGAACACTGACAATTTATGTGATCTATCGACTAGGGAAAGAGATGGTAGGGGAGCAAGCAGCCCTCTTAGCCGCATTTTTCTACACGTTTGGCTGGATTTTTATTATCTACTCTCGGTTTAGCTGGAACCCTAACCCAGCTCCAATTGTATCGATGTTCATGGTTTATTTCACCTATAAAGCCTGGACAAAAGATTCAAAGTATTGGATTTGGGTCAGTGTGTTTTTTAGCGTACTGATGCAACTTCATTATCTCACTTTGTTAGCACTTCCTGCTGCTGGCATTTTTTGGTTACTTGATGCCAGGAAAAAATTTAGTAAAAAGCAAAATAAGCTAAAACCTTTCGTTATTCAAACAATCACTTCGATAGGAATCTTTATTACTTCACTTACTCCCTTAATATTATTTGATCTAAAGCATCAGTTTCTCAATGCCAACGCGTTTTATAACATCCTGTTTGGCAAAGAGGAACAAGTCCGTAACCAATCTCAACTCATATACACCCTCATTGAAAGTTTAGGCCGCTCTCAGCACATTTTATTTGAAATCACTACAAACCATGAACGATGGCTCAATATCTTGATGGTGACAGTCTTCATGGGACTACTTTTTCTTGTTCTCAAAAAGAAATCGCAGTTTTTTTCAGGAGAACGTGTTTTAAGTGTCTGGTTACTCGTGGGAATTATCGGCACTTCATTTTATAAAAGTAGCGTCTTTGATCATTACATCGCCTATTTATTTCCAGTTACCTGTTTGTTACTGGGTGTTTTACTGACTTACTGCTGGCAACACAAACTCCTAAAAGCAGTTCCTGTTCTTTTTATTACCTGGTTTGCAATCTCAAACATCACACAATACGATTACTCTCGAGTCAGTTGGACCGTTCAGGATATCGAGAACTACTCGAAGAACATCCTGAAGCAAGTTGATAAATCAGAACCCTACAGCCTAGTTGGTATTAACTCTTACAATGATATTTATGCTATGAACTACCGTTATTACCTTACAGCTTGGGGGAAACCACCACTTGAAACTGAAGCTGCCAATGAAGCAAAAAAACTCGTTATCGTCAACGAAAACTACCATCCAATAAAACAAGTACTTGATTTACCAATTTACGAAATAGTCATTTTCCCTGATAAACAAAATAGAGAAGTGCTTTCGTATCCTCACGCACCTGACCTAATCATACTTCATAGGTGATTTGCACTGCTGATTTTAGTATACTCTCTGCACTCAAGATTGCTCCATTTCTGAGCTTATTCAGCCATACTCCGCATCTTGAGTTCCGGCGTATTATAAATTGCAATTTCGAGTATGAGGAGTATACAATACTTGCCATGGATGAACATACAGTAGAACTATCGGTTATCATTCCCTCGTATAACGAGCTAAAAAACGTAAATAATGGAGTACTGGACGGTGTGTATCAGTTTCTGAAACTACAACCATATACTTGGGAACTCATACTGAGTGATGACGGTTCAAATGATGGAACTGTCCAGCAACTCAAACAGTTCTCTCAAAATAAGCCAGAAGTTGTTATTGTAGAGAATCACCATGCCGGCAAAGGGCCAACTGTTTCATCTGGTATGCTCAAAGCACATGGAAAGTATCGGTTATTTACCGACTTTGATCAATCAACCCCAATTGAAGAGGTAAGTAGAGCTTTAGAGTTTGCAAAGCAAGGATATGAAATTGTGATCGGTTCGCGAGAGGGAGCTGGTGCTCAAAGACAAAAAGAGCCAATTCACCGTCACATTATGGGCAGAGTGTTTAATACGCTCGTCCAAGTTTTAGCCCTTCGTGGCATTCAAGACTCTCAATGTGGGTTTAAATTATTTTCTCAGAATGCTACTGAGAAATTATTTACAGCGCTCTCTGTGTATGGTAAATCGCAAGAGCGACATGATGCATTCACAGGAGCTTTTGACGTTGAGTTGCTGTTTTTAGCTCGTAAGTGGGGAGTTAAAGTCAAAGAAATGCCGGTCAAATGGCGACATGTTGAGTCAGATCGTGTGAACCCTATCAAGGATTCTGTAAGAATGCTTCGCGACATTTTTCGAATTCGACTAGCTTGGGCTAAAGGAAAGTATCAACAATAGATGTGTAGCAAAAAGAAGAGTGACATGAAAGCTTCAAAGTCTTCAATCTGGATATTATTTCTTTTCATTTTTATTCTCAATGCTCTTTATTCAGTTTGGAGCTTTGCTTTTACTGATCCAAACCTAGTTCTTACCAGTTGGCCACCATTTTGGAACTTTCAGCAGTTCATGTGGTCAATGTCGAAACAAACGCTGACGTATGCCTACGTTGCAATAGTTTTTGGGCAGTTTTTCTTGAGTGTCTTCGTAAGTAAAAGGGCAAAGACGTTTAATTTTGATTTCAAACACTGGCTGATCGCGTTTTTTATCGTCACCGCACCGCTACTTTTTTCGAATAACGCCTTATCTCATGATGTGTTCAACTACATTTTTAATGCCCGAATGGTCATCAAGTATCAGATGAACCCTCATGTTCAGGTTGCTCAACACTTTTTTTATGACCCTTGGATTCGCTTCATGCACAATATTCATACTCCAGCGCCCTATTTTTATGGCTGGACAGCATTGAGTTTGCTCCCGTACGTGCTTGGATTCGAAAAATTCTTGTTGACGTGGTTACTATTTCGAGCATGGAGTGCTTTGGGGTTGCTACTAACGTTTCTTATCATTTGGTTGATGATGAAAAAGCTTCACAAAGAGAACCGGTTTCATTTTTCGTTACTATTGTTTAACCCACTACTGTACATCGAACTCATCTCAAACTCTCATAACGATGGCTGGCTCACTTGGCCTGCTCTCCTAAGTCTTTATCTTGTACAACCATCTAAGAAAAATACAAAACTTTCATTTGGGAAAATTATTGTGTCTTTGCTTTTATTGTTGCTATCAATGTCAACCAAGTATGTCACTATACTACTCGTTCCCATTTGGCTCTTGTTTGTTTTACATGCAAGTGTTGATAAATTTTTGAACAGATTCCATCTAAGCGTCTTACGAGCATTTAATCTATTCGATTTGTCCGCATTTTTCTTATTTTTGCCATTACTCTCAGCCCGGTCACAACAGTTTCATCCCTGGTACTTAAGTTGGAGTATCATTTTTTTGCCGTTGATGAAAAATACGTATGCAAAGCTTGCTCTAGTTGTGCTATCTGTGAGTTCAATGCTGCGTTACGTTCCCTGGTTGTACAACGGTGCTTTTGAGTACACTCCTCAAATTGAGATGAACGAGAAACTCATTACTTGGGTGCCTTTGATTATCGTTCCGATCTATTTCTTGCTGAACAGAGTAGTATTGAGGAAAACCAGTTAATACACACACTGTTTTATTCCCAGACATACAAACGAATCAATTTTTAGTACAATATTGACATGTCTTTTCATTCTCTCTTGAGAAAAGTCAAAAACTATCCCATTCAACTCGCTGTTTTTGCAGGCTATTTGTTAACACACCTAGTTCAACTAACCACTTTGCCGGTATTTGCTGATGAAGCCATATATATTCGCTGGAGCCAATTAATCATGGATGACTGGCAACGCTATCTTTTTTTCTCACTCAATGATGGCAAAACGCCACTTTTTATCTGGGGAATGATTCCTTTCTTAATCAGCTTTATTGATCAGTTATTTGCTGGACGATTATTAACAGTGTTGGTAGGAATGGCACAAGTAGTTTTGATTGGTAAATTAACGCAGCTTCTTGGAGGCAATAAAAAAGCTCAAATACTGAGCATGGTATTCACATCCGTTTTGCCATTTTGGTTTTTTTATCATCGTATTGCGCTTATGGATGGACTGATGACCTTTTTCTTGTCGCTTACTTTTTTTATCTTGATTAAGTTATCGCTTCATCTTGAAAGACATAAAACACTGCCACATACACTCATATTTACACTCACTTCCGGTTTAGCATTTGGATTAGCTCTATTGAGTAAGATTCCAGCACTGTTTTTTTCGCCAGTATTTGTTTTGATAGCTATGTATCCGATCTCCCACAAAAGATGGAAGATTGAGTTCGATAAAATATTTTGGATTGGTCTTTCAGGAGCAATTGGCATCGCTCTTTTTTTGATGCTAAAACTTCATCCTGCATTTGGTCAATTATTTTCAAGAGGTAACGACTTTACCTACTCAATCAAAGATTTACTTGGCGGTGATTGGCAAAACAGTCTGCGCAATATTCCACGATTTTTTTCGTGGTTATTGTTTTATCTCACTCCAGTGGTGTGTTTAACTCCCAGTTTTGGATTGTTTGTTCCACCATGGCGAAAAAAAATAAGTTTACTGTTACTCTCAGCTACTATCTTCATCGCTCCTTTCGCAATTTTTGGTCGGACAGTGTACCCAAGATACTTACTTCCAAGTTCAATCTTTCTTACTGTTGGCAGTAGCGTATTACTCGGAAGCTGGTTAGAAAAACAAAAAGGGACTCAATTGTTGACAATGGTCCTCATTGCTAGTTCATTGATTTGGTCTGGATACTCCATGATTGCCACACTTTTTTTCAATGATCAAACTCCCTATGTTGCGATCGATGTTGAACAGTATCAAACCGAGTGGTCAGCAGGGTATGGAATAAAGGAAGCTGCTGATTTTATTGAATCACAAGCACAAAAGGGGAGAGTTGTCGTGGCGACCGAGGGTTACTTTGGCACATTACCCGATGGGATTTTAATGAATTTGCACAATCAAGATGTATCAAATATTGAAGTATTTGGAATCGGTCAACCAATTAAAACTATTCCGGCTGAATTTCTGAGAAAAGCCTCTGATGCTGATTTTGCCTATATTATGGTCAATAGTCATCGTATGTTTGTGACCGATGATCGTTTACAATTGGTACACCAATATAAACGCCCGAAAGCTGGTCCTACTTTTGATATCTATCAGTTCCAAATACAATGAAAAAATCGCACTTCATTTTTAATCAATCAGTAGTGTTTTGGCTGATAAGTTTTGTGGTGGTACTTATTCCCATTTTGCCGTTATTTCATCCGCAGTTTTTTAGAACACATGATTTTACTCATGGCGCTCGCATTATTGAAATGTTCCGAGGATTTCAAGATGGTCAAATTCCAGTGCGCTGGTCCCAAAACTTTGGTTACGGGTATGGTATGCCGACATTTTTGTTTTATGGACCACTACCATATGTTTTTGGAGCATTCATTTATTGGCTAACTCATGATTTGGTTTTCGCTGCTCGATTACTGTGGGCAGTACCAACCATTGCTGGTTATTTTGGAATGTATCGCTTGATGAAACGTCATACTTCTCAAGTCGGTGCAATAGTTGCGGCTGTAGCTTTCACTTTAGCGCCATATCGGGCTGTCGACTTGTATGTTCGGGGAGCAGTTTCAGAAGTGTGGGGCATCGCTTTTTTTCCTTGGATGTTACTCAGTGTTGAAACTTGGTTGAATGACAAACGTTTGCTCAGTCCACAACTTATTTCTTTAACTGGATTACTATTGATCACCCACAACTTAATGGCCATGTTATTTTTACCGGTCACTACTTTGTATGGATTGCTTCTCGTTCTTTTTTCCCAACAAGGGACGATACGCAAAGTATTCCAATTTTTCTCACAGTTACTCATCGGAGTCGGTTTAGCTGCTTTCTTTATCGTACCGGCACTATTTGAAAAAGGTTACACGCAAATAGAGGAAAGAATACTGACTGGCTACTTTAAATACGTACAACATTTTTTGTATGTCCGTCAGTTTTTTACTGAAAACTGGAAGTATGGCGGATCTGTCTGGGGACCCTATGATGATATTAGTTTTTTCTTGGGTTTTGGTCAGTACTTCCTCTTAGCGGCACTATGTATTGGACTTGGTGTTTGGACATTCAATCAACGCTTCCAACTAAAAAAATCCGTTCAAAATATTTTTCACAAACAGAAAAAAAGCTTGCCACTGGCCATAACTGCACTTATCACGTTTCCAGCATCACTTTTCTTTACCCTTTCACACTCTGAACCAATTTGGAAACTCATTGGCATTATACAGACTGTCCAGTTCCCTTGGCGATTTTTGTCTATTAGCATTTTTAGCATTGCAGCACTGGGTGGTTTTGTGTTCAAGTTCCCATCCATTCGCTCAAAATCAACACTCATCGCTCTGATTGCAGTCATTATTTTAATGCTCCCTGCATTTCGTTACTTTCAACCAGAGAGCTATCTTGATACAGCAAGAGCTTTTTACTATCCCGAGGCGTTT
>CAZOWX010000001.1:27094-122276 GCA_964583795.1 uncultured Pseudomonadales bacterium
GATCCCCAAGGAAGCAGTACACACACGGTACCAGCTACCAGACTCAGCCCAAGAAAAAGATATTGAGTTATTGGTGGATCGATCTCATGAACTTGCACTTCGCACTCATTTTTCAAGCGACACTCAACTCACGCTCAACTTAGCGTATTTTCCTGGTTGGACCGCGTATATCAATGGACAAGTTGTTCAATCACAAGTAACCAAAGCTGGCTTGATGCAGCTTTTTATCCCAAGCGGTGATATGGTTGTAAGCGTTCGCTTTAACAAAACGCCAATCAGAACAATTGCTGACACTATCAGTTTAATTTGTCTAGGTGTTTTGTTACTCACTCAAATACAATTTCATTCAATAAAAAAACACCATGAACACTAACGATACGGCTCTTGAGCTCGAGCCCACTAATCAACAAGAAGAGACCGCTCAAATTAATGAGTTTAAGCGAAAATCGGTTTCTGGAGCAATTTCGTATACGATGCGTAGTGTCTTTCTGAATCTGTTTGGAGTGGCTACAGGTCTAATACTTGGTTACTACTTAATGCCAGAAGACTTTGGTGTCTATGGTCTGGTCGCCCAAATGATTGGGATATTGCAATTTTTTTCGTCGATTGGTTTAGGACCAACGTTAATTCAAAAAAAATCAGAACCGACTGTGCAAGAGTATCGAACAGTATTTACTGTTCAACAGTTGCTCTCATGGGGAATTGTTCTTGCCGCAATTCTTATTACGACATTTAATTTTCTACCTACCAATATTGGTCAAGCTGGGAAATATGTGTTTTTGGCTTTAGCACTCTCTTTTCCGCTCGACTCACTGCGAATTATTTCTGCCATCATGCTTGAAAGAAAGCTTGACTTTTCTCGAGTTATCATTCCTAATGTGATTGAGCAAATCGTATACAATACTACTCTTATTATCAGCGTTATTGTCTTTCATCAAGGTGTTATCAGTTATGCCTACGCGATCCTGCTTCGTGGAGTGATTGGCACGACGAGCATGTTCTTCATACAACGGTGGCCAATTGGTCTTGCCTGGGATCGAAAGATTATTGAAACGTTTCTTTCATCTGGCCTTAAGTTTCAAGGGAGCGACTTATTGGCAAAAGTAAAAGACCAATTATTCTACATTTATTTGGCAAGAAGCTTGCCAATCAATCAGTTTGGATTCATCTCTTGGGCAAAAGGCTGGTCTCAAATGCCATATAACCTAACAGTGCAAAACGTGGTTGAGATTACGTTTCCGGCATATTCACGGTTGCAACACGATAAAGCCTTACTGAAAAAAGCGATTGAAAAAACCATTTACTTTATAGCTTTGAGTATTTTCCCCGTGCTTGCCTGCATGTCGCTCTACATTTATCCATTTACTAACATCATCGAAAAATATCATAAATGGCAACCTGCACTACTCACTTTTGTGCTATTTACGTTGAGTATCGGCTGGGC
Source organism: uncultured Pseudomonadales bacterium (assembly GCA_964583795.1). GTDB lineage: Bacteria > Patescibacteriota > Microgenomatia > UBA1400 > PJMF01 > JBDTME01. The sequence goes on from CAZOWX010000001.1 coordinate 28,539, forward strand.
GGCTATCTCAACTCCATTAACCAATACCCTCAGTGCGATTGGCCAAGTAAGTAAAACGTTCAGGCTCATGGTGATGTGGACAACATTGACTTGGGGATTAACCCCGATTTGTATGCGCTTTTGGGGGTTCAATGGAGTAGCAATTGCTTCATTTATTATTTCCTTTTCTTCGCTCGTTCCGATTTATTTCTTGCGGCAATATGTCAAGATAGACATCTGGAGCCAAATCAAACATCCCCTCATTGCGACTTTCACAATGTCGCTTATCACACTCATGCTGATTCCAAAATTAACCAGCATCCCATTATTACTGCTTAGTGCAAGTTTTAGTGTAGTATTGTATGGAGCAATTATTTTTATGATAAGCCGAGAGAAATTACTCTATGAGGTGAAAAGCTTGCTCAAAGCTAAAAATGGAACACATTGAAAAGGAACATAGTATGAGTACTCAACTGCCACTGAGTGTTATCGTTCATACCAAAAACTCTGCCAAAACTATTCGAAAATGCTTGTTGTCAGTAAAAATGGCCGAAGAGATTGTGGTGGTCGATATGCACAGTACGGATAAAACAAAAGATATTGCACTTCGCTACACCGATGAGTTTTTTGAAGTTAAAGATAGCGGATATGTCGAAACGGTACGCAATTTTGGCATTGGAAAAGCTACCCAAGACTGGATTTTACTGCTTGACGCTGATGAAGAGTTGAGCGATGGCATGCAAAATTGGTTGCAAGCATTTTTCCCTCAGCCCGATAACGTTGTCGCGTACTACATACCAAGAAGAAACTTTATGTTTGGTCAAGAAGTACAACACACAGGCTGGTGGCCTGATTACCAGCTGCGTTTGTTCAAGAAAGGCAGCGTACAGTGGCAATCTGGGATACACTCTCAACCGCAGATAACTGGTGAAGCACAGAAACTCGATCCCAGTAAGGAACGTTGTATTATTCACCACAATTACCCAGACGTTTCTAGTTTTGTCGAAAGAATGAATCGGTACACAAGTATTACAGCACAACAGCACAGTTTAGCGAAACCGGTTACTGCTCAAACTCTTATGAGTGCTTTTAGTGATGATTTTTTAAGAAGACTCTTTGAATGGGAGGGAATCAAAGATGGAGGACTGGGGGTTGGGTTATCATTAATGCAAGCGACATACCAATTACTTATTCAAATGAAGCTTTGGGAAAACAATGAGTTTAAGCGAAAAAAAGAGAGTCAGGCTGACAGTATTGAGGCACTTCAAATGTTCCATAAAGACTTAACCTACTGGATTACTGATTGGAAAGTTAAAAATTCGAAAGGATTTGCTAAAATACTGTGGATGATCCGAAGAAAGCGACGATGGTAACACCAAAAGTTTCAGTTATTATCCCAATTTACAACGAGGAAGCAACAATCGCTACCGTTCTTCATGAACTGTGTGCTGTGCCTGCTGTTGCTCAAATTATCGTCGTTGATGACGGCTCTACCGATAATAGTGCGAAAATTATTAAAAAGAATTCCGACAAAAAAATTCAGTTTTTCCAAAAATCGAATGGGGGAAAGGGCAGTGCCATACAATTGGGATTAGAGCATGCAACTGAAAAATTTGTGCTCATACAAGATGCTGATTTGGAATACCACCCAAGTGATATTGAAAAATTACTCGCACCGATTCAAAAACGCCCAGACGTAGAAGTTGTGTACGGCTCACGATTTTTAGGTCCACACGCCAATTTACTGTTTTGGCATATGTTAGGTAATCATTTTTTAAATTTTTTTGTAAATATTTTATTCGACACGACTTTGTCTGACTTAGAAACCTGCTATAAACTGCTACCGACGAAACTGATGAACGATCTCCATCTATCTTCAAACGGATTCGAGATTGAGGTCGAAATTACCTGCAAATTACTTAAGCACAAGAAAAGAATTTACGAAGTACCGATTTCCTACTTTGGCAGAGACTTTGCAGCTGGCAAAAAGATTACTTGGAAAGATGGGATAAAAGCAATTATTTCAATACTGAAATACCGATTTACATGATCAAAACAGCTCACATTGCTATCATTATTCTCCACTACAACGCACCAAAGTTTACGCTCGAGTGTTTACGTTCACTTGAGAATTTGAGTACAAAATATACCCAGTTTAGTGTGATCGTCGTTGATAACTTTTCTCAAGAAATTTTTGCACAACCAAAAACAAGCTATGAACTAAAAGTCCTGCGAACGGATCAGAATCTTGGATTCACTGGCGGAAATAATGTGGGAATTCGATATGCTTTTGAACATCTAAACCCTGATCACATTCTCCTTCTCAATAATGACACTACCGTGTCACCTGATTTTCTTGACAAGCTGGTTGGGTTTGCACAGACTCATACAAAGGTTGGAGCCATCACTCCAAAAATTTACTTTGAAAAAGGGTGCGAGTTTCACAAATCACAGTATACACATGATGAACTGGGCAAAGTCATTTGGTTTGCCGGTGGTAGCATTGACTGGCGAAATGTTTACGGCTTTCATCGCGGAGTTGATGAAGTTGATCGGGGACAATTTGATCTCCCCGTTATAGAGCGCTCGGAAAAGCAGATGCCCTACTATGGCTACCAAACGATGGACTTCGCTTCTGGTTGCTGTGTTTTGATTCCTGCCGCAGTTTTAAAACAAGTTGGTTTGTTCGATGAATCGTATTTTTTATATTGGGAAGATGCTGATTTAAGTATGCGCATTCGCCAAGCTGGTTTTCAGCTGTATTTCTGCCCTCAATCAGTCATTTGGCATAAGAATGCAGGCTCTACTGGTGGATCTGGTTCGAAACTGCAGCAGTATTACCAAAAACGTAATCGACTGAAGTTTGCACTCAAGTATGCTCCCCTTCGATCAAAACTAGCTGTTCTCAAACAATCCTTGTTAAATAGGTAACAGAATACCAGATAGTGACTCAAGCACTCAGCAACCAAACGTCACATCAACATTGTTTTGCGTTCCCTCTACATACTGTCACTCCTATGCCATATACTAACGTAAAGTAGTGTTAGAATGAAAGATATGGAAAAACTTCCCATCACTGTTGTAGTTCTGACGAAAAATGAAGAACAAATGATAGTGAACTGTATCGAGACAGTACAATGGTGTCAAGAAATCGTGGTCATCGATAGTCAATCAACTGACTCAACTGCGGCCCTTGCAAAGAGAGCTGGAGCTATCGTGTACACCACTGATAAAGATTCATTTGCAGAGCGACGAAACTATGGCCTTACCAAAGTTCGCACTCCTTGGGTGTTTTATCTTGATGCTGATGAGCGAGTCACTCCAGATCTGATGATGGAAATTAAGTCAGCAATACGTGATGGGTCAATCAACGCGTTACGCCTTCATCGACATAATTATCACTATGGGAAAATGATGAACTATGGAGGATGGGAAAAAGATCAGTTAGTCCGCATTTTTCGCACAGAAGCACTTACTACATGGAGCGGAAAAGTGCACGAGTCCGCCCAATTCTCAGGTCAAGAAAAACTTCTCAAAGCATCACTCGTTCATCTCACGCATCGAAATATGGTCGAGGGCTTATACAAAACAATCTCTTGGACACATGATGAGGCACAGCTTTTATTTGAAGCCCATCACCCTCCAGTAACTCGATTTACTCTGCTTCGAAAAACAATCATGGAGTTTTTACGCCGAGCGTTTTTTTGGCATGGTAAAAAAGATGGCGTAGAAGGATGGATAGAAGCAATGGTTCAAGCCATGAATAAATTCATCGTGTATGAACAACTTTGGGAGCTACAACAAACCCCATCACTCTACGAAAAATACCAAAAACTAGACGAAGATATAATCCGTCAGTGGGAAAACCAAGTCGATCATTCATGAAAAACAAACGCTTGAATATCTGTATTTACTCTCCATACATGCCCGATCACTTTGGCGGTGGAGAGCGTTATGTACTGAGTGTCGCTGAGTTTTTGGCAAGAACCCACCACGTAAGTATCGCGCTGTCCACAAACGACTTAACCAAAGAAAAAATTGCCATTATTCGACAACGGTATCAAGATTTTTTCCAACTCAACTTGAATCATATTAAATTCATTGCCTCACCGCTTGGTCCAGGTCATTTTGTACAAAAACTACTCTGGACGAAACAATTTGATGTACTGTATTACTTAACAGATGGCAGTTTATTTTTTTCGCTCGCGAAGCGAAATGTGTTACACATCCAGTTCCCGTTTACTCACCACATGAGCGGGTTTCTAAACCGCATAAAGCTGAAAAATTGGAATGTACGCAATACAAACTCACAATTTACAAAAGATGTCATTGAACGCAACTGGAAGACCGCTATTCAATACGTGCATACTCCATATGTTGATACTCAAATTTTTAGACCAGCACATAAGAAAGAAAAAATTATTCTCAACGTCGGACGATTTTTTAGCCACTTACATACTAAGCGGCAAGATATTTTGGTAAAGGCATTTAAAAACTTAACAGAGAAGTATCCTCAACACATGAAAGGGTGGAAGCTGGTACTCATTGGTGGCGTTGAAGATGAAATTTATGCTAAAAAAATAGCCAATCTAGCAAAAGATTTGCCGATTAAAATCATTCATAATGCTTCTGCTGAAACTCTAAAAAGCTACTACTCACTCGCACAAATCTACTGGCATGCTACCGGCTTTGGCGTCGACGAGTTTATTCATCCCATGTTTGTTGAGCACTTTGGCATTTCCACGATCGAAGCAATGGCGAGTGGAGCTATTCCCATCGTAATAAACAAGGGCGGACAAAAAGAGTTGGTGGAACATGGTGTTAATGGCTTTTTATGGAATGAAATTGAATCACTTGAGGAAAGAACCATTGCCTGTATCCGTCAAGAAGTCGATTGCGAAGAGTTACAAGAAAAAGCTCGTAGAAGTGTCCTGCGATACTCTCCATCACAGTTTTTTTCAACATTAAATGCAATGATTGGCTCAAATCAGCCAATTCCAAGTGACATTTCGGGTGAAGTTTCAGTGATTATTCCCACATTTAATGGTAAAAAGCTTTTGGAAAAAAATATCTCAAGTATTTTTGAATCAATGCGAACTGGTGACGAACTCGTCATCGTCGATGACGCAAGTAACGATGACACTGTTGACTGGTTACAATCAGAGTTTTCATTGAGTAAAAATGAAGATCGGGCAGAATTTGACGAGTTTGTTTTTGATGGAACATTTGAGAAAAAAAACAAAAAAATTTTGATCAAATTAATTCAAAATAAAACGAATCTTCGATTTGCGGCTAGTTGTAACAAAGGCGTTAAACTCAGCACACATGAGCTGGTGTTTGTCGTGAATAACGACGTTAAACTGAAATCAAATACGTTAACCACGCTCGTTCCATATTTTTTGAATCACAACGGGCAAGCGCATCAGATATTTGGAATCGGTTGCTTGGAGGAAGAACGAAAAAAAGGAAAGATAGAGTATTCTGGCAAAAACAGCCTCTGGTTTGAGCGTGGGCTATTTGTTCACTCAAAAGCTTCTGAAATGATTACTGGAGAGACAGCTTGGGTGAGTGGCGGCAGTGGGTTGTTTAGTAAAGCAAAGTGGCAAGAGCTTCAGGGGTTTGACAGACGTTTTTATCCTGCCTACTGGGAGGATATTGATCTTTCTGCTCGAGCGAAGGAAAGAGGCTGGCAAGTACTGTTTGATGCTGAGGCTGTAGTCGAACACCATCATGAATCCACAAACCAGACTGCCTTTGGCCAAGAGAGAATTAACCAGATGTCATTTCAAAATGGAATGTTGTTCATGTGGATACATACAAATTTTGTTCAAAAACTACAATTTTTGGCTTGGTTGCCATACCACCTCGTTATTACTAATAGGCGCTCTCATGGGGCTTTTTTGCACGGCTTATTAAGGCTTTTATTGAAAAACTCTCAATCATAGTACCAGATAACACTATAACTTTGGTAAAATAACACTTATCTATGACTCAGCTACTCAAGAGATACTCTTTTGGATTAATGTTTATTGCTATTATCTGTATCGCTACTGTGCTTCGCCTCTATAAGCTTGACCAAGTCCCGTCTGGCATGAGCTGGGACGAAGCAGCAATTGGCTACAATGGCTACGCTATCTGGACTGTGCATCGTGACGAGTGGTTACATTTTATGCCATTTTCGTTTAAATCATTTGGGGATTTCAAGGCTCCGTTTGCTATCTATTTAAACGGAATATTTACAGTACTTTTCGGACTACAGCTTTGGGTAATACGTCTACCATTCGTAATTGCTGGTGTCGCAAGTATCATCGGAATGGCATGGTTGATTCATCTGTTGTTTCAAGTATTTCCATTTCGTCAGGAAAATCAAAAAAACGCTTCTCAACTCACAGTTCTCGGGATTGCTTTCATCATCACGACTTCACCATGGCACATCTTTTTTACTCGGGCAGGATTTGAATCAGGTATGGCGATGGGCTTTATGATTTGGGGTATGTGTTTCTTTTTGCAAAGTCTCCACACTCAATCAAAACGTTTTTTATTTGTGGGTTTGAGTGTAATCAGTTTCGTATTGGGCCTGTATACCTATCACAGTGCTAAAATCTTTTTACCAATTTTTTTTGTTGTTCTTTTTGCCTTTTTCTTTCAATCAATCAAAAAACATTTCGCTGTCTATAGCTTTGGACTCATTTTCGGAATCATATTGCTGACACCACTCGTGTATGACTCGGTGCTTGGTCAGGGTACAGAACGGTTTTCTCAAACTTCGTTATTTAGCAATCAAAAGTTGACCTCAACTGAAAAATTGACAACTTTTGTCAGTAACTATGCTCACCAATTTTCACCAGCTTTTTTGTTTGCTGGAGAAACAACCACACTTCGACATGGAGATGGGCACTGGGGAGTGTTGTTTTTAACCGATGGATTGTTGCTGATAGCGACAACTATCTGGTTTATTCTCCTTTCTGTATCGAAAAAAGCTGCTCGGTTTTCCTCTCCACTATCCAAAATCTACCTATTGGGAGTTTCATGGTTTTTAATCGGTTTGTTGCCAGCAGCAATCGGAATGGAAATTCCTCATGCCAACAGAGCATTATTAAGTTACCCAGGTTTTCTGATCATCGAAGCATTGGGAATATTTTTCCTACTGGAGAAACTTACTGCAAGTAGTAAACCAACAGTAAAACTTGTTGTTCAGGCACTATTAGGAACTGGATTCATGCTTCATGTTTTTTTTGTCGTGTCGTTTACTCATGATTACTTTTCCAAATACTCGCTCGACTCAGCTGAGGCTTTTCAGTACGGTTACAAAGAGGTATTTGATTACGTTTTACCTCGCGAATCACAAGTTGAGAAAGTATTAATCACTTCTAAATATGGCCAACCGTACATTTACACATTGCTGTATCGCCACACCAATGCCATTTTGTATCACGGTGGGGCTCTGAGCAAATATGAGTACCCCGATACGGTCAATATCGGCGATGTGATTCGTAAAAACGCTATTGTTGTTGCAACCCCTGAAGAACTTGATCCATCTATTGCTGATCAACTTATTCTTGCTCCAAGTGGAGAAGTTCGGTTTGTGATTATTAATACGGCAGAGCATCCAAGGCTATGATATCGAAACTTATGACTCGCCATCACCTCGTTATTGTTAGTATCTTGTTGATCAGTTTTGCCCTACGGGTCGTCAATCTACAACATCTCCCTCCATCACCATATTGGGAAGAAGTCGCTTTAGGATATGACGCGTATAGTATTTTAAAAACTGGAAAAGATCATCATGGTCACCTCTTTCCACTTGTGGCTTTTGAGTCGTTTGGTGACTACAAACCATCAGGATATTTTTATGCTATTGTGCCCTTTATAGCACTGATTGGTTTGTCGGTATTTGCAGTACGACTCCCATCAACTCTAGCAGGAGTTGCTATTGTCTACTTTAGTGGCGCGATTGCCAAATTACTGTTTCACTCTGAAATAGCGAAACAAGCGCATTCATGGAAAGCAATTTTACTTTCTCCACAAATACTGACCATGATTGTGACTGCATTTTCACCGTGGGCCCTGCAATTTTCTCGGGGAGGGTGGGAAGTTAACTTAGCAACATGTTTTTTGACTATTGGTGTATACAGTGCACTACGAGCAGCGCAACAACTACAAACCAAAGGGCACTCAACAACTCTGGTGTTTCAATGGTACTTTATTGGCTTTATTTTCTTTATTCTCTCCACGTATACCTATCACTCGACTCGGATCATTGCGCCACTCTTGGGGATAGTTACTGCAATCCCACTGCTCAAACAAGCCGCAAAATACAAACTCACCATTGCGGCGCTCCTATTTTTGGGAATTCTAACAATGCTCCCAATACTGTATCAAATAAAAGATCCAGCGGTCACTCATCGATTACAAGAAACTTCCGCTTTTACTACTCAACAAGAAATTGATCAAAGTAATCAACTCATTACCCAATTTGGCTCAACTCGACTGGCAAGAATTGTGTTTCACCGTGACTGGTTTTACCTCAAAACATTTTTATCGAACTACTTTTCTCACTTTCGTCTCGATTACCTTTTTCTATCTGGAGATAACAATACTCGACATTCAACCCATTTTTTTGGATTATTTTTTCCAACTGACCTGGTTGTACTTGCACTTGGAGTTATTGCGATGGTAACGCAATGGAAACACCGTTTTCATTTGTTGTGGATTTGGCTTGGTATCGGGCTCATCCCATCAGCTCTCACCAAAGATGTGCCACACGCTCTTCGCACCCTGCCAGTGCTGCCGGTATATATGGTAACTCTGGGAATTGGATTTACCTACTTATTTGAACAGCTGGCTAAACTTCGTTTCTCAAAACTTCTTTTTGCAGGTATTAGCTTTATCGTTTTGGCTGAAATTATCGTGTATTGGCATTTTCACTTTACAGTATATCCAACCTATTCTTCCAAAGAATGGCAGTACGGCTATCAACAAATGATTGCGGCCATTAAAAGCAATCAACAAACAAATGAAGCAGTGTTTATTACCACTGAAAAAAAACGGCCAGCCATGTACTACTGGTTTTTTACTAAAACGGATCCCGTTTTAGTCCAAGCAGAAGAAAATACCGCTCAAAAAGATCAAGGAGAGTTTTTATCATTTCAAAATATCAAGTTCATTTTTCATTTATCAGGGAGTGAGCAAGGCCTAATTGCCAGCGGACCAGAGCAGCGAAAAAACTTTCCTAACGCTCAAGAGTTAGCAACCATTACCGATTTACAAGGCCATCCAATTTGGATTGTTTACCGGGCACAATAGCAATTACATATCATGTCTCATATTTTTACTCAACATCGATTCACTCTTTTAGCAGTAGTCATACTCGGATTAAGTTTTGTTTTTCGTTTTTGGCAATTAGGAAATGTGCCAGTTGGTTTGTATTGGGATGAAGTGGCTATGTATGTTGATGCGAAAACAGTTTCACAATCATTGAAAGATATGCATGGAAATAGCGCTCTACAAGCGATGTTTCCATCATATGGTGATTACAAGTTACCAGTGTACATCTGGCTAGCAAGCTTGAGTTTTAAGCTGTTTGGAGCGAGCAACTTTGCGCTGCGATTGCCCAGTGCTATAGCAGGGATACTGCAAGGGTACCTCATCTTTGTATTGGTTAAAGAACTCTCAAATAAATTCATTTCGAAAGAAAAAAGTCAGTACTTGGGTTTATTGGGTTGGTTTGTTTCAGCAGTTTCACCATGGAGCGTGTTATTTTCGCGAACTGGATTTGAAGGACACATCGGTCAATTACTCATCTGCGCTTCAGTCTTCAGCTTCGTTTCTTCTAAAAGAAACAGGTTGTGGCTTATACCAGCTATAGTATTGGGAATCTTGAGCACATACACCTATTATAGTGTCCGGTTCGTTTGGCCCATCGTATTCATAGGGTACTGGTTTTTACTTCAACCATTTCCCAAAACACTACTGCAATTTGTTAAATCTAGTTTTGTGAGTGTAGCGTTACTTCTTATCTGGGGAATAGGAATCTTACCGCTCTTTTTTTCTCCTTGGTATCAACCAAGTCAACAATTTCGCCTTAGCACTCCATCGCTGATGGATTTGGGTCCATACAGTATTCGCTCAAACGAGTTTCGCGAAATGAGTGGCAATGGGCCACTTTCTAGAGTGTTTTATCATCAGCGCGTTTTGCAACTGCGCGATGTGCTCGAGCATTACGCGGATCATTTTGACTTTTCATATCTATTTATTTCAGGAGATAAAAATTTACGACATAGTACGGGCTTCGATGGTCTGTTTTTACTCTTTAGCGCACCACTACTCGTAGCTGGAATCTTATATTTGGTGAAAAACGATGTTCGACTGTTTTTGTTTTTGTTTGGATGGTGGCTGATTGCCTTGTTACCAGCATCTATTCCAATTGAAACGCCTCACGCACTGCGATCACTCAACGCCTTAACTCCGATACTTTTGTTAATGAGTTTCGGGGGTATTCCAATTACACAAATTATACAATCAATCCGACCGGCTTCATTTCGTTTTGGGGCAGTTTTTTTGATTATCCTCATGATAACAGTTCAAGTTACTTGGTTTACGGTTGACTATTTTTTTATTTATCCAGGTAAAAGTGCTCATGACTGGCAGGAGGGATACCAGACTCTAGCGAAAGTCATAGAAGATAAACATGGTTCATATGACAAAGTTTGGGCAAATCCGTATGATGATCGATTCTTTTTGTGGTATCTAGCGTACTCCAATATGGACGCGCAGCGGATTCAAAGCATAATGAAAGATACCTTTTTGACAGATCGAATTGACAATATTATTTTTCAAGAGTTTCCCTTTGATAAATCAAACCCCAGTGTCCGCCCGTTCATGACCATAAAACGCAGTACTGCAGACAACGATGAGAATAATCCATCGACAACGCAGCAAGAGATTTTGGGGTATGATCACCAACCATTGTTTATCATTCGTTATTATGAACGCTAAAACCTTCATCATTACACTTGTTTCCATTGTCGTTTTCGGATCAATTATTCGATTCGTAGCTCTTGATCAATATCCACCTCAGCTTAACCGAGACGAAGCCGCTTTGGCCCTTAATGCCAGACTGATTGCTCAAACTGGTTTTGATGAGTGGCATCATCACTTGCCACTGCAATTTCAGTCTTTTGGCGATTACAAGTTACCAGGGTATATCTACTTGTTATCAGGGTTGTTCTTAATTCACACTAGTGATGTTGTTGTGCGTTTGCCTTCAGCTTTAGCAGGGATGGGAATAGTCATTACTCTGCTATTTTGGGCACAAAATGTACTCAAATTTCCATTGTCGCGTGCATCCAAAATCGTCTTGCTCCTGAGCATTTCACTCTCTCCTTTTGCTATGTTTTACTCCAGGATGGCCTGGGAAGCAAACCTGTCACTTTTTCTGATGCTCTCTGCTTTGACACTACTACATTCTCAAAAACCAACACTTCACAAAGATCTTTTGGCTCTGCTGATCTACTTCGCAGCAATTTTGACCTACAACAGTGCATATATCTTGTTACCGTTCATTGCGTTTTCGGTAGTCTTATCAAGGGGAATCAACAAATACCGATTTTGGCTACTTCCACTCGCTTCATTTTTAGTCATATTTACCATAAGCTCACTCATACTAATGTCGAATAACTCCCAAAAATCTGGAATTTTAATTTTTAGTGATGGTGCCATTCTCGATACCTATCCTAAATATCGCCAAAGTTTTCCTAATGTGTTGCGGCCCGTTGTCGGCAATAAATACGTCTATTTCTCACAGATTGCTGCCACTCACTATCTACAGACATTTTCTCCGTATTTTCTGATTACTCATGGTGGACAGCACCCATGGCACTCAATTTTAGGGAAAGGGCACATTTTTTACAGTACATATGTTTTATTTCTTATCGGTGTTATGACTCAGCTGAGCAAAGCAATTTACTTTTTGAAAATGAGACACAAATGGAAAAAATTAAGTACTCGATCAATTATTCCGTTTTTTTTGCTAATCGTCTCACCATTACCCTCTATTTTTACCACAGACGCGCCCCATGCCACCCGAAGTTTGTTTACTTTTATCATGATTATTGTGTTTTCTGCTATCGGAGGACAACACCTGCTAAGCACAGCAGCAAAACACTCATTCCAGTTGCGAAAAGCAGTCATCACCATTCTCTTGGGCTTGCTCATCTTTGAGGGTGCTAACTATTTAAACAGTTATTTTATTGTGTGGCCCCACCAATTCTCTCCAGACTTTCAACTTGGACTCAAACAAAAAATCACAGATGAAGTGCTACAACCAAGAGACGGCAACATTGGCATTTTGGATACCGGCGAGTATGTATACGCCTCAGTCGCTTGGTATGCAAGGCTGCAACCACAGTTATTTTTCGATACAATAGAACGAAGTGGACCATCAGTAGCCGGTTTATATACTGTAACTCGAGTGGGGAAATACTACTTTATTCCTGACAAGAACATTGCTGTTCCTTACGGCTCAGAAGTACTCACTCCTACCAAATCTGGATGGGAATGGCAATAATTATATGATCTCAGTTGTACTCGCGACCCACAACGAAGAAAAAAACATACAGCGCTGTTTGGAAGCGGTAAAAAGTTTTGCTGACGAAATCATTGTTGTGGATGGTGCGTCAACGGATCAGACAGTTACCATTGCCAAAAGATTTGGGGCTCAAATCACTTCAACTACCAATAAACCCTTATTTCATATCAATAAACAGATGGCTATGGATATGGCAAAAGGGGAGTTAGTCCTACAACTTGATGCCGATGAAGTCGTTGATAAAGAGTTAGCCAGATGTATTCAAAAAATTCACACGCAGATAATCAGTGAGAAGCTTTCATCCGCACTTCCGTCGGCCTGGTGGATTCGTCGTAAAAACTGGTTTTTATCACGTTTTTTAACAAAAGGTGGACAATATCCTGATCCAGTGATTCGACTCTACCAAAAAGGCAAAGCGCATTTACCGCAAAAAGATGTGCACGAACAAATGCAAGTCGATGGAGAAGTGGGCTTTGCAAAGGGACATTTACTGCACTATAGTAGTCCAACTTTTAACGTTTATTTGCGCAAATGGAATGACTACGCCACACTAAAGGCCAAAGAACTACTGGCACAAAAACGCTCAATATCTGCTGGCAACGCGGTTTATTTTTTACTTTTTAAGCCTGTTATAACCTTTCTTTCCATATTCGTTCGTCACAAAGGATTTGTCGATGGCATACCAGGATTCATTTTTGCGTTGTATAGTGGGTTACTGTTTCCAGTTGCATACTTAAAGTATTGGGAGATGCTACAAAAAAAGAATCAAACATGACCGTCCTACTCAATTCATCACCACTGCATAATGCCAACTCAATACGTGGCGTTGGAGTGTATACCCGTTTTTTGTCGGATGCACTTGAATCGCTTCAAACTCAACAAGACCAGTTTATTACCGGTGATGATATTGGACTTGATCAGCTCAACGCCATTATGGCAAAAAGAGGAATTGACATCATGCATTACCCTTTTTTTGACCTGTTTTTGCACACATTGCCATTACCAATTGAACAAAAAATTCTTGGCAAATCAAAACAAAAAGTAGTTGTTACCATCCACGACGTGATTCCACTGCTTTACCCCGATCATTATCCAGTTGGTATAAAGGGTTCATTTCATTTCTTTTTGCAAAAACAAGCATTGAAAAGTGTTGATGCAATTATTACCGATTCTCAGACTTCCAAAGCAGATATCGTAAAGCATCTTTCGATGAATGAAGAGAAAGTCACCAGCATTCCTCTGGCAGGAAACCCTCAACTTCAAAAAAGTGACGCTGCTACAATTGCTAAAGTTCGCTCACACTTTCAATTACCTAAACATTTTGTGCTCTATGTTGGTGATATCAACTATAATAAAAATATTCCAGCGTTGATTCAGGCAGTACAATCAATCGATCAAAATGTTCATCTGGTGTGTGTGGGTAGGAATTTTTACCCACAACATATTCCTGAATGGCAAGCAATAGAAGCAGTGCTTGAACCAGTAAAAGATAGGGTTCATTTTCTAACAAAAATTGCTAAAGATGATACTCAAACATTATCGGCCCTTTATAGTACTTGCGCGGTATATGTTCAACCGTCGTTATATGAGGGGTTTGGGTTACCCCTTTTAGAAGCAATGCAGTGTGATGCTCTGATTGTTTCCAGTAACACCCCTGCATTGACAGAAATTGGAGGAGAAGGAGTACTCTTTGTTAAGCCGTCCACTAGTGAACTTGCTCAAGGAATCAAAAAAACGCTTTCATACACAGAGCAAAAAAAACACCAATTGAAAGCTAAAAACCACGAAACAGTACAACACTTTTCCTGGCACAAAACCGCTCTGCAGACAATCCAAGTGTATAAAAGCGTCCTATGAAAAAAATAGTGTTACTACTTACTATCGCTGTACTCACGTGGGTCAACTTTCACACCTATCTTGATTCACGCTTCCCTTACACCAATGATGGAGAAAATCATCTCGCTCGATTTGCCAACTATAGAATTGCTTTGAAGGAAGGGCAAATTCCTCCTCGTTTCGCTCCCAATTTAATTAACCACTATGGCTATCCGGTCTTTAATTTTAACTATCCACTAGCCAACATTCTCTCGTTACCGCTAAGCGCTGTAAAGCTCAATCCAGAGCTCTCATTTAAGCTTATTGCGGTGAGTGCTTATGTGTTTGGATTGATAGGGATGATGCTGCTGTTGTCAAAACGCACACAATCAACCAAAGCAATACTACTTGGGTTGGTCGTTTTTGGAACAGCACCCTATTTTGCTAATACCATCCTTTTCCGTGGGAGCATAGGTGAGCTGCTCGCTTTGACTATCCTTCCATGGGTACTACTCACAATTCACAAAACGATTGAGAATCATCGGTTTTCGGTATCGACTGTCATCATCTGGTCAGTTTTTTTGCTGAGTCACAACGTTAGTGTCGTCATTTCTATTCCATTTTTACTTGCATACACATTTTTTATGATGTATCAGAGCAAGAAAATAACTACTTTTTTTTCCTTACTAAAAATGAGCGTAGCTTCGATAGGATTAACGTTGTGGTTTTGGCTACCAGCTTTAGCTGAAGCAGATGAGACCGTCGTGCGATCGGCAGCAATCGCGAATCAATTTTTTCAACACTTCCCAACAACACAGGAGTTATTGTTTGGTCAGTTACGTTTTGGTTTTTCCGAGATTGGCCCGGTCGATTCACTGGGGATGCAACTAGGAGTCGTTGTAACGGTGAGTATTTTCTTAAGTATGCTCGCAGCGATAAAACTACTGATTACTAAACAAAAAATTTCTAAACGGATATTTTTTTTATTCTCAACAGTACTGCTGTTAATCTTTTTACAACTCGATCTCTCATCATTTATTTGGAAACTCATTTCTCCGCTTCAGATTATTCAATTCCCGTGGCGACTCGCGCTACTCACGACGCTGGTCACACCACTTTTATTGATTGAAGTGATTCCGTACCTTTCTCGAAAGCTACTGTATTTGGTCGGCATGTTTGCATTGATGAGTGTATATCTTATTGCGCAACTCACACCAATCGATTACTTTCATAAAGAGCAAATCGAGTATGATTTATTCTCACAAAGCACTTCGACACAAAATGAGAATCGTACGAAAAATTTTAGTTATATTGAAATTGGTGATTGGAAGCCAACAGCAATAATAGAAGGGAATGGGAGAAGTGATGTTCGAGTGTGGACTGGATCTCACAGGTTTTATAAGCTTAACTTACAATCAACAAGTCTTATTATCGAGCCAACGATGAATTTTTTAGGGTGGGAGACAACGGTCATAGACAAATCAGGCAAAAAAGAATCCATCAGGTACATCGATAATAATCACACTCAGGGCCGAATTGCTTTTGAACTACCAAGCGGTGAGTATGAAGTGCGGTCAAGATTTACCCAAAATACTATTGCTCGAAAGATGGGGAACTCACTTTTTGTCGTGACACTTACACTGTTGATCGGGTTTTTTATCATCCGAAACAAGGTCTATACAAGAACAATAGCAACATTTCGATCGCTAGCTGATACCCAAAAACTCATCGTGATTGCCACAATCTGGTGGGTTTTTCTCTTTATTATCGGAGCAGTTGCGCATTTCGCAATCCCCTTCACCAATACATTTTCTACCTATGCTGTACAGGAAGCCTCTCAATTACCGGACTGGTTTAAACATTGGGGAAACTTTGATGGGGGATCGTATATGATTATTTCTGAAAAAGGCTATCTTGGGATCGGTCTTATTCAGGCGTACTTTCCTGCCTATCCAATCATACTCAAGATCGTAACCGATAGACTTTCTTTTTTGGTTCCTTTGTTTGAAATTTCAATCCTTGATGTTCGCTTCATTAGCGGGATAGGCATTAACTTTATACTGACAATACTGCTATTTGTTGTCGCTAACCGATATTTTTCACTCCGATTCTCAATGCGGCAACGAACGAATATATTAATAGGTTTTCTCCTTTTTCCAACGGCGTTTTTTATTCATGCTCTGTACACGGAAACATTTTTTCTTTTCTTGCTGGTCCTGAGTCTCTATTTTTATCATAAAAAAAAGTTGAAATTGTTGTCGATAACGCTGATAGGGCTGACTGCTACTCGCATTGTGGGGATTGTTCTGGTCCCAGCACTCGTTCTTGATTTACTTTTTAGCTATAAGTGGGACTCGAAAAAATCTGTTATTAAACAAGTAGCACTATTCACTCGACAACACTTTCAAACAATTACTGCCATTGTAATTGGTGGGAGCGGCTTAGCACTCTACATGTGGTATCTTTGGATGAATTTTCAGGATCCACTGTACTTTTTTCATGTTCAGTCATCATTTGGAGCAGGCAGACAACAATCAATTGTGACATTTCCTCAAGTTGTCTGGAGATATATTAAAATTTTGTGGACAGCCCGTCCATTTAACTTGATGTATTTCAATTACCTCCAAGAGTTTCTGTTTACAATGGGAACACTTTTAATTTTAGTCATTGCCTTCATCAAAAGAAAGCAACTAAACATTTCATTACCTGAACTGTTTTTTAGCATCGGGGCGTTCTTTCTGCCTACGTTAACTGGAAATTTTTCGAGTATGCCCCGGTATGTACTTGTTTGTTTGCCAATTTTTATTGTCACGAGCCGGTTGTTTGAAAAATCGAAACTCGTGAAATATATTTACGTCACACTAAGCACATGTTTAGCTTGTATGAATATTATTTTGTTTATCCAGGGACACTGGGTCGCCTAAATACAAAATTCTTAACAAAAAATCGATGATTGAGGAGCACTATGTCACAAAAAATTATTGTTACCGGTGGAAGCGGCTTCTTAGGCACACATCTTTGTCGCTCGTTGCAAAAAGAGGGGTATGCGGTCCTCAACATTGATTTAAAAGAGAGCAGTGAAGTACAAACCATCATTGCCGATATCAGAGATGAAAAAGCAATGCACGAATACATCAAAGATGCCGCTGCAGTTTTTCACCTAGCGGCACTAATTGAAGCAGGTGAGTCGGTAAAATTTCCTCAAAAATTTATTGACTATAATGTTTCTGGCACAGTAAGCGTACTTGAAGCGATGAGAGCAAATAGCATTCCTCTGTTTTTATTTTCCTCAAGTGCTGCTATCTACGGCGAACCTCTGAGAGTTCCAATTGAGGAAGATGACAGAACTTTGCCTATTAATCCATACGGAATGACCAAGCTTGCCATGGAAGCTCTAGTATCTTCTTATGTTTCCAGTTTTCAGATGACTGGAGTCGCTTTGCGGTATTTTAATTTGTATGGACCAGAAGAACATCATCAGCCAGAATCTCATGCAATTCCGCGGTTTATTCGTCAAATTTATCACGGTGAGGAAGTAACAATCTGGGGAAGTGGGGAGTATCAAAGAGACTTTATTCATATTTCAGATGTTGTCAGTGCCCATACATTGGCACTACGCTACGCCTTAGAGCACCCAAAACAGTACCACTACTACAATATATCAACAGAGATTCCGAAAAGCGTCATTGACGTCATTCACATGGTCGAAAAAGCAATGGGGAAGACAGCCAATATCACTCATTATCCTGATCGACCCGGCGATCCACTGATCCTGGTGGCTAAAAGTCAAAAAGCCAGGAATGATCTTAACTGGGTACCGCAGATGAAAATTGAAGATGGAATTGCCCAAACTGTTGAGTACTTTGTCAATCTCTGGAAAAATCAACCACCTAAAGATTTTTAAGTATTCCGGATAGATTTTTCAGTCGCTCCAGTAAAATCACCGGAGAGTTCATCAGCAGGTCTGTTAGTGTCCAGTTTTTCATTACCACTAACCACCAATTTTTGGCATCAAGGAAATATTTATACACACCCCAGTTTTTCGAACTTGAGTGTTTTGCATGAATCACTCGAGAAGAGCTCGACACAACATTATGGTATCCAGCTCTTCTCAAACGAAGACTCAAATCAATATCTTCAAGGTATGATCCAAACTTCTCATCAAATAACCCCACCTTTTCTAAAGCGTCAGCATTGTAGAGCACACAGGCTGCATTGGTCGCGGGAACCACTGTTGTTTTGTTTTTGGGTATTGTAGTGATTGGAACTGCTTTTCCCTTTTTAACTACTTCAACTCCTGCCGATTCAAGTTGTTCGTTTAAATCATAAATAAGTGGATTCAAGGAACCAATTTGTTTCGTCATTGATTTAAGTAACTCTTCAATACTTCGCTCATTGCCTATCACATCATCATTTATTGTTCCCACATACTCAGTCGTAGCCACCCGAAATCCAATATTGACCGTCGCTGCAAATCCACGATTGTTATCAATAGGAATAAATCGAACATCTGGATATAAAGCCCGCATTCGCCAGATTTGTTTCCAGTTTAGGGCTGAAGTAACGATAATTAGCTGCGTTTGTCTTAAAAATGTATAATTCGCATGTAAAAAGTCAGTCAACAAAGCAGCTTTTATATTGGGAACAACGAAGCTAGCTCCTTGATGAAGAATCGGATATCCATGCCTATCGGAGAATCGACGAACAACACTTTGTCTCAATATGAGTTGTTGCCAAGCAGAAAAATACTTGCGAGAAAATATATCCAGTGATTGAAAAAACAACTCCCGCTGAAGATATGGTTTCAATCGACTAATACTACCTGCCCCTTTATGCTCAACACTCAATGGCGCAAATCCTGTCCTGTATCCAGAAGCTACTAATCGCATCGTTAAGTCACTATCTTCAAACCATAAAAAAAACCGCTCATCCCATCCACCAATTTTCTCTAAAGCTGATCGTCGAACTAAAACGCAACCACCTACGAGCGTTTTTTGCTTCAACTGTTGATGCTTTACTACATGAAGAGGAGTAAACTCAGAAAGTAAGGCTTCAAAAGTTGGTAGCGGTTTTTGATACCGCTCATCTGTAAATGTTGGCGAAACAGCATCAAGTTGGTTTTTTTCAGCATAGTGAAATAATTCTTCTATCTCAGATCCACTAATAAAAACGTCAGGGTTTAAAAACAGCACCCATCTGCCGCTAGTGGCCACTATGCCTTGATTAGCTGCATGTGCAAAGCCTTCATTCCATCGATTTTGCAGCCACTGCACTTTTGGGAACCGCTTTTTCAACTCACTCATATTGCTCAATGAACTGTTGTCAACAACAGTAATCTCGTAAGAATCAATGCCTGGATACAATCGAGATAAACTCTTTTTCAAATCATCCGGAGAGTGATAATGAATGATAACAATCGAAATGTTTGCTTTCATGTTTGTCTCAGTTTAAGATGCACAAAGTATAGATTGATGAGTAATCCGGTGCACTCAGTTCCCAACATTACCCAAGCCGCCCCGATACCACCAGCTATCGGAACTATAAGCACATTTAATCCTAAATTTACTACTGTATTTGCTATTCCCCAAGGCAAAAACTGTTTTATTAGTCTAGAACTTTGCACAATCGTACTCAATGGAGAGTTTACAAATAGCACTATAGTTACGAGTGAAAATACCTTGACAATCTCTTGAGAAGAAGCGTAGGCATCACCAAGCAATCCTTTGGTTAACAATGCGCTAAGTACCCAAAGCACACCTGCAGTCACTACACCGGTTATCCCCATAAGAAGCGTTAACATACCAATTTGCCGGCGCGTCATACTCCCTGATTGAGCAGATAAATGAAACAAGTTTTGTCCAATAGTATTGGGAAGTAAGCTCACAGCATCAAGATAACGGTAAGCAGCAGAGTACAATCCCAATGCACTATGACCCAACTTTGATTCCAATATCATCGCATCACCTCTACTATACACTGCCGATGTTACGATCAACGAAGCATACGCACTTGATTCACTCAAAACTTTTTGAAGTTCATGAAATGAACATCGGCGTAATGTGTAATACTGGGATGGTATATACCAAAAAAGAGTAAACAATGAGCTAAGTAAGAAACTGGCGTATATTTGAAACAAAGTCAGACTGTGCGCAAAAAAAAGTAGAAGTAGAAACGGAGCAAAATATTTTGATAATTGTTTTAGCGCAATGTAAATGGGTTGCTTGTGCACTAAGTAATAGGCATCAACAATACTAGTCAAAGCTTCTGGAATCAGTAACAATAAACCAATAGTCAATTCAAGAAACGAAAAAACCCGAAACATACTGACGTACACAGCAAAAATAACCATCGCCACTAGCAAAGTGACCAAGCGAGCTTGAGCACTCTTGCAAATAAGCTCTTGTTCTTTGTCTTTCGACCAATGCACTTGAAACCATTGAATGAGTCCCCAATCAAAGATGAGGGTGAGCAGTGAGATAACAATCATAAAATAGGAAAACTTACCAAAAATTTCAGGTTCAAGAACGCGTGCAAAAAAAATAAACAAAGCAGTTGAAAATAACTTCACAAGTAGTAAACCAGAAAAGTGGGCCCCTGAGCGAACAAGCAGTTTTCGTACCATACAAATACGCTTAACAAGCGTCTCAAAACAGATGAGTACTGTAAGTATAGCAGCTTGGAAAAGAGTTAGGGAAATAGCTATTCAAATCCCCAGCTGTAAAGTGTCCCGGGCCAGATTGAGTAGGGATTATCATCAAGAGGATAATGGTCAAGGTGTATTTCTTTGCGTAAATATTGTTGAGCAAACTCTACGACGTCTGCGGGTAACGAGCTGTCATCAATCCAAACAAAACCGTGTTGATACTGATTCATCACTTTTTGAAAATCATCAAGTGACCCTACAAATCGAATCGCTGGGCTTGAAAAATTAGGAAGTACTTTTTCACTATTGAGCAAAGAGACTGCAGTTGTTTTTGCCAAACCATTTACCGTCCCTTGCTCATTTTCCCAATGAAAATAAAACATGTTTGGATTTTCATATCCCAAGTACCATCTGGCTCGATCTGGCCAGGTATCTACAATTGCGACTGGCTGCGAACTGCTCATAACTTTTTGTTTTATGATTGAGTACACCAGATCATAATCAAGCAAAGCAATTTCCCGCATATCGTGATTCACAGAATAGTACGCTTTGGGTTTGATAACAAAAGTATCACCATTAGCAATAATAAATAGCGCGAGTAACAAAACAAACCCTGTTGCCTTTTTAGCCGCAATGCTGTGACTTACTGTTGCGAGCGCGAAACTTGCCAATATCAATATGAGTGGGTAGATCGGTAAAATGTACCGAGAAACGTATGGACCAAACACAAAACTGACGAATACTAAGAAAAGTCCTGCTGGAACAACTAGTAAAAATGTACCTTTTTTGTAATGAAAAAAGTTCATCAAGACACCGAGTCCCGCCAAAAAGCTCATCAAAGTATGTTCTCGCCATAAAAAGCTGTGATAGTACCACAAATTATTTGGGTGATTTCTCAAAGCAACTAACAAATTTGCGATAACTGTCCCACCACTACCATTAAACAGCATTAAACCACCGAATATTCCCAAAACAGCAGCCCCATAGTGCCAATATCTTCGAAAAGTATTTAAAGAAAATAAATGCCAATGAAAACCTAAATAAACGGCATGGAATATCATTCCGATCACAACAATCCAAAAGGTTGTATGGGTTACAATCCCAAGAATAATCAATGCTGTCAAATACAATAATTTTTTAACTTCAAAATGTTTCACTAAACGGTGATATGTCCACAAGCTCAGCAATATAAGTAACTGAAGCAGCATGTAACTTCTCGCTTGTCTGGACCAGGCGATTTGAAAATAGGAAAAGGTCGCGAAAAGGCTTGCAGCAAGAGCAGTTTCACGATCATATAATGATCGGGCTAACAAAAAAACTGCAACAGGGATAGCAGATCCAATCAATACTGAAGGTAAACGTGCCGCTCGTTCTGTTTGACCAAAAAGTTGAAAAAATAATGATACAAGCGCGTGTTGTGTCACATTGTGATGTTCAAATAACTCATCGTGTTGGGTAAACACAGACAAGCCAAATCGCTGGAATAATAACGCATTACGTGCTGTCGAAAATTCGTCAACCCAAAATGGAGTTTGCAGATTTGGAAGACGATAGAGCAGAGCAATCGCGAAAATCGCAATGAATAAGATTTTTTTAATCATGTGACAGACCTCTTTGAAATAATAAATCTTCGTATGACTTCGCCCACGTACACCAAGGCAAGCAACGAGTTGACAACAATGTTTATGACTAAAACATCACGAAGTGAGTGATGAACAGCAAAAATGGTAATGACCTGAACAATGACAGCGAGAATACCCAAAATAGCAAATCGGCTTTTTTGTGCCACAAAGTATTGAGAGTACAGATACATCAGCGAGTACATCGTCCCAAATAAGGCTGCTAACCAAACCAAATCTTGCACTTGTAAAAAACGTGACTTTGCAAATACCACTTGAATGACAAAGCTAGGAAACAATGAATAAAAAAACGTCATACCAAAACCAACAACGATAATCCCAACGGTCAGTAACAACAATATTGGTAAGGATTGGTGCTTGGTATCACTCCCTGTAAAAAAAGTATAACCAACCGTTGATAAGGGAGAAACAGCAAAAAAAATAATCTTTCCTAGCAGTGATAATGATGCATACAACCCTACCAAATCTCCGTCAAAAAATTTCTTGACCAAAATCACATCAACATTTGAGAGTCCCACTATGCCTAAGGTCGTAAAAAGCGGAATTAAAATTGATTTTCGCCGTAAGTACTTTCTTAATTGAGCAAATTGGAGATTTTTTACTTGGTATGATGTTTTCTTCCGAATCATTTTTCTACCAATAAAATAGCTCAACACATAACTGAGAATAAACCCAACAAATAACCAGAACAGCTCAGGACGAATGACAACGACCAACACAAACAACGCCAACTTAATAAATGCACTCACAATTGAAAATATTCCGACTGACCAAAAAGTCTTGTATGACTGCAACACTGAAGAATAAAAGCTGGTGAATATTCCGATAATTGAGCTGGCAATCACAAATGCCACCGCCATAATACTCATATTCCCTTTGAAGTACATTAACACAGCGACAACTGAAACTAACAATAGTAATGCCGGTGCAAACGTCCATAACTCTGTTTCAAGCCAGCGCTCAATTGACAAAGCGATGCTTGGTCTTCTCTCAGATGACTCTCTGCCAATACGCGCAACGACAATCAAACCAAATGCAGTCAGAGGAACACTGAAAAAAATCAGATATGATAACGCGGTAGTGTACTCACCATACTCTGTTAATGTCAGGTAGCGAGCAACAAGCAAGTTATCCACATACGCAATCACACTGACTAACAAATTCGCTGCTGTAAAGATAAAACTTGAACGCAAAAATGAATTATTCAACAAGCGTTTCATCATAGCAAAGTAGTCCAAAGGCAACGATCAAGCCGCCGAGGCTGGTTTTACTTGTTTCGGGGAAAAGTCTTTGAGGTGACCTAAGAAACGCCACCCAGCCATAGCCAAAAACTTCACATCATCAAACGATCGGATGCTAGTAATTTTTCTGAGCATAAACCGTGGTGTTAAAAATGACGAGTATAGTTTTTGGGTAAGCCGTAAGACGTCTTCTTGCGTCAGTGACGTTTTCATCACCGGCTTTCGCATGTCATAGTCCTCATAATCCTCACTCAATAACCACCCGTTCTCTTTGCATTCCTTCCAAAGTGGGGTACCTGGATAAGGGATAGTGATAGTCGCTTGAAGTGTATCAACATAGCCTTCGTCAAAGCACTCTTTAGCGAGATTAATCGTTCGCTCTGCGTCCTCATATGTTTCCCAGGGATATCCCAGCATTATCGTTAAATGCGGCTCTAATCCAGCTTTCTTGGCCATTTTCACACCTTCTTTAATTTTGGGAACTTGCATACCTTTCTCGAGCCGATCGAGCGTTTTTTGATTACCTGACTCCATGCCATAGAGAATGAATCGAAAATTCGCTTTTCCCATTAGGTCATAATCATCTTGCTTTATGGCATTAAGCCGCATATTACAGCCATAGATCACTTTTTTGTTGTATCCCGAGTCAATCATCATCTGGCAAAAATCACGAAGCGGCTTGCCAATCATGAATGTACCCGCATCATCAAAAATTTCTTTGACGTGATAGTTATCAACTAAGTGCTTGACTTCAGCGAATAGTCGCTCAGGACTAAATCGACGATAACTCCCCAAGGGGTTGATTGTATGATCCCAAACACAAAAGGTACAACGATTCCACCAACAATCGCGCCCACTGTACATGTAGGTACCAGGATAATACTTATAATTTCCGTTGTAGTACGCGTAGTTTTCCCAATGTGTCAGGTCGCGATCGACGAATGGTAAATCATTCAAGTTGTGCTTTAAACTTGCAGGACCAGAGTTGTAATATATTTTGCCATTTACCCCTTTAACCTTATGAAATTTCTTACATGAAATGGACTTATCTGACGAACGCCACCACACTCCCGTTTCAAGCTCTGTTCCCTTGCTCAAGTGGTCAAGTAAGTTCACAATCACAAAATCATAATCACCACCGGTAATCAAGTAATCTACACTGCAATTGTCCATCGTCTCCTGAGGCATGAAGGTCACGTGATCACCAACTAAGACTACTTTAAGTTTTGGCATCGCTTTTTTTATTTTGTCGACAACTTTCCAATGTTTTTTAATCACTGGTGATTTTGACTCAATCATCAGTACATCTGGATTGAATTCCTTAAGTTCTGTGAGCCATTGATCATACGTTTGCTCAGCAGCAATACCGTCCATCCACTTAGTTTCATAACCATGCTCTTGTGCATTCGACGCTGCATACGCTGGAACCATCGGGTAAATATAGGTCTTTGCGTTAAAATACTGAAATTGTCGGTTTTGAGAAAGAAGCGGAACCCCTTTACTTGACGGAATTGGAGGATAACCAAAAACAAACTTCAACTTTTTTATTGATTTTTGTTTCATCACTTTTTTTGTGGTTTTTTTCGCTGGCATATGAGTCCTTATTGAGCTAAATGATTAGTAAACAAATACCCTTGAACAAATCGTAATCCGTACCAAAGATGTGTTACAAAAACCGATGCGATCGAAATAATCGCTTGTAATAAACTCTTCGATGATAAGCCAATCCATACTGCATTCGCAAGTAGGGCTATAGCATAGAACAACAATGGAAGTACTATCAACAAGCTCAACGACGGAAATAGCGCTAGAGAAGTAAGCAGTGTGGCGACATTCAACACCATCAATGTTGGTAGAAAATAAATAAGCTTTGCTGATGTTTTTGGTAAGACT
This sequence comes from uncultured Pseudomonadales bacterium, assembly GCA_964583795.1. GTDB lineage: Bacteria > Patescibacteriota > Microgenomatia > UBA1400 > PJMF01 > JBDTME01. The sequence goes on from CAZOWX010000001.1 coordinate 54,339, forward strand.
CTCGCAAAAAACCCTCGGTGTATCCCAAAATTGCCATTTTGTTTTAGATGTGCTCGCCACAATGGCCTGCGATGATGGTACACAATAGCCTTTGGCTCATACAAAATCTTCTTTCCCCTATGAATCAAATCTAAACACAGTTTAGTATCTTCTCCTGGATAGTAATGCGAGTCGAAACCGCCAATGGCACTAAATTCTGAAGCTCTTACAAGTAGGTTCATGGAGGGATAATCCTCTACGTACTGCTGCTTTCCTGGCAGAAATCGATAGGTATATGGTCCAGCACCAATGGGTGAAGCACTAACCCAACCACTAGCTGCTTCAGTCCAATCAACTTTAGGGGGAGTAATGCCTGGACCCCCAACTGCTGCAATTTGCATATTGGTAAAGTGTGCTACAGCGCTTGTGAGCCAATCAGAACTTGGGTACGCATCATCATCGATAAAGGCAAATATCTGGCCGTGCGCATACTTGATAGCCAAATCTCTTTTTTGTGCCGGTCCAATTGGCCCTGTTTGAATATATTGAACCCGATTCATTTTGGGCATACCGTTTTTTTGGTCGCAAAAAACAAACACTTCAGTTGTTGGATAGGTCAATTTTCCTATTTGCGAAAGGCACTCTTTGAGATAGGAATTAACTGATCGCACTGGAATGATGATAGAAACGAGAGGTGTCTGGTGCATAAAAACAGTTCAAACTTAAATCAAGGGAATAATTTTTCTCTTCACTTTTTCAGGCGGATGAAACCGGGAGTGCGGTAACTCGTAGTACTTCATTATTTTAAAGCGATAAAAAATCCCTAAAGTGTCGTAAAAAATCTTCCAAATACTTTTCCAGTCTGCAGCAGAACTGATGTTCGAAAAAGTATAATCTAACTTAATAGGAGCTTCGTAAATCCGATGAAATCCCAAAGACTTTGCTACAACCAACATCTCTAAATCACCAGCAAAACGTTTTTCAACCAAACGAGGCAAGGTTTTTTCCAACACCTTACGTTTAAAAACCTTAATCCCAGCTTGTGTATCTTTCACTTTGACCCCAAATAGGGTTTTCACAAAGTAGTAATACCCAATACTCAAGATTTTTCGCTGCAATGTATAATTTACCTGAGAAGCAGGGTGACGTTTTGACCCGACAATGACATCGGCGTTATACCACTTCATGTGTTCTAACAACATGCTAATCCCATCCGCCCCGATTTCCATACCAGAATCTAAAAACATCACGTGTTCTCCCAAAGCTTGACTCATCCCAAAACGAATGGCATACGATTTCCCTTTATTTTCCGCATACTCATACACACTCGCTTGCGATAATCGCCCATACTTCCCTCTAATGCTCGCATTACTCAACACACGAAAAGAGTTGTCATACTCTCCATCAACAACCACAATCACCTCATAGGAGTAACGAGTTCTTCCCAAGGTTTCAACTATTTGCTTCAAATTGTCAACAATAAATTTTTCTTGTTTATAGCAGGGGATAATTAAACTTAAAAATGGGGTTTGCTTCATGCTCAACAAATGTTGGTAATCATTTAATACCAGATAAAATATTTTCTACCCACGCCTCCACCGATTGCATAATCACATCATCTGGAAATCCATCAATTTTTAGTGAGTCTCCCACGATTTGTGCTTTTTTTGCAGTCAAGTCGTTATTCATCAATGAAACAACATTACAAAACACAGGATAAAAACTCTCTCCCAATCCATACACAGCACATTTCACGTTGCTCAGATCAGTTGATGAAGCTTTGAGTTGATCAAAAAAGGCCTGCGAAAAGTCATTGTACTCACCATCCCCCCAAGTTGAGGATCCAATGAAAACCAGTTCATACTGCGTTAATTGATCTACTTTGAGTTCAGACATATCAACCAAACTAACCTGATGACCTTTTTGTTTCAATAGTTCTTCAATTTTTTGAGCAACCATCATGGTGTTACCACCAATCGATGCATAGGTAACAAGTGTTTTCATATCAAGCTATAAGTAATTATTAACTCACGTAATCGTACTTTAACTTAACAGTATTTTTCTCAGATGAAAAGGTGCTAAATGCACTCAAATCGCTATCACTCGCGACCTATTTTACTATAGCGCGAAAGTACTCTATAGTTTTTCGCAATCCTTCTTCAAAATCAACTTTTGGCTCCCATTGCAACAACTCTTTTGCCTGCTGAATAACTGGTTGTCGGCGAGTGGGATCATCCGCTGGAAGAGGCAGGTACTCGACCTGAAGGGAATGTCCCACAACTCGCTCAAACATCTTTACTGTTTGCATGATAGTAAACTCTCCAGGATTCCCCAAGTTTACCGTTTTCCCATTCCCAAGTGGGTGCAGTAGCAACGCTAAGATTCCGGACACTAAATCATCGACATAACAGTACGACCGTGTTTGTGACCCATCACCAAACACTGTTAGGGGAGTATCATGAAGTAACGATTGAACAAAACTGGGAATAATTCTTCCATCACTCAGGTCCATACGTGGACCATACGTATTAAAAATACGAACAATTCTCACGTCTTGCTGAAAATCTCGCTGAAACACCCCGCAAATTGTTTCTCCCATCCGTTTTGCTTCGTCATAACACGAACGCTTCCCATTTGGGTTGACGTTTCCCCAATATGATTCACTTTGGGGATGAACCTGCGGATCACCATACACTTCAGATGTTGACGCAAATAAAAAGGGAATGCGTTGCTGTTTTGCTTGAATAAATGAAAGTAACTGGTGTGTCCCCATTGCGTTCACTAAATACGTTTCAACGGGATGCTCTTGATAACGCGGAGGGCTTGCGGGCGAAGCAAAATGCAAAATGTAATCGATGTGTTGATCCTTTGGGATGTATTTGTCTGGATAATCCGAGACATCAGCTTCAGTGAAGATAAAGTGATCAGCAAAACTGCGCGTTAAAATGTCTATATTCTGTCGTTGACCGGTAATAAAATTATCAGCACCAACAACTTTCCCTCCTTCTTGCATAACCGCTTCAGCTAAATGAGACCCAACAAATCCAGCAACTCCAGTTATTAAAACAGTTTTGTTGTTAAAACGTGAAGAACTCATTGATTGATTGTATCATTGTGTCGGTTGAGTCGCCACCAAAGTTTGTGGCTTTGGCTTTAACAACGTTTTCCTATTTCGATACGTGTTGAACAAAAGATTCAAAAACAATAAAGGCATTAAATAGGGCTCTGTGAGGTGTAACCGCATAGCAAGTGGCACGAGAATTCCCAAAAAAGCTCCATAGACTATTTGTTCTTTTTGATTGACGGGTGAGGTCTTTGGTTCAACAACCATTACCAGTACAAAAAAGAGTAAGGTTCCCTCGAGTAGGATAAATGCAGGAGAACGATGAACTAATAGTACGTGGGAAAGTATAAATAATAGTAAGAATGTTCCAACAATAAACAACTTCCGATATTTCCAAGCGACATAGAGTCCCACTGGAACAGTTAAAAACACGACAATACTCATTCCGCCACGTATAATCGGTATCCTTGGAGTGAAGCTTGCTCCCCACCAGACAGGTGAGAAATGAATCAAACTCACAATTGTTGCAGCAAGCGCTGCTGGATTAAAAATCGGGCCACTCGGTAAGCGAGCTACACGTTGCAAAAGTTCCACCAACACTCCAACACAAAAGTAAAAGTACCAAGGATAGTCAATGTAAAATAATAATGAAAGAATAAGGCAGGTAATCAACCGGTGTTCAAAACGGGTTTCTCTGGTGAATTTTCTCCATAACAACACACGATAGACAAAAAAAGCACCCAAACATATGCTCAGAAAATTTCTCACAACACTCAAAGCGTCGAACAGAGAACTGGATGCAACGCTGAGTGTTGCCATCACAAACACAATTGTGAGATAGTAGAGTAATGTGCGTATAGGCAGGATGCGAATGGACATGGTATTATTCAAACTTGTCTATTTAATTTGCATATTACAAATATACTAACATAATTTGGAGACAATATGCCCAAATCAACAGCTCTATTACTGAGCACAACAATTATGGCTAGTGTACTGTTAGCCGCATGTACACCCTCATCACCAGCAAGTGAAACTTCGCAGACTCAACCATCTGAACCAACTACCGCCCCTACAACTGAGAATACCGGTGAGATGACGAAAGGCAAGCAAGTTTCAGTTGATGCTCCTTATGAGTCTCCTGCTGGCGAAGAAAGCATCGGAATTACACTGAGCGTTGACGAAAATGGGGTGATAACGGATGCAAAGGCCGAAGTAAAAGCTACTGAAGAAAAATCAATTGTTCGTCAACAGGCATTTGCTGATGGGCTTCCAACAGCAGTAAAGGGCAAAAAATTATCTGAATTGACTAAAATTGACAAAGTGGGGGGATCTTCACTAACCACACAAGCATTCAATGAAGCACTTGTGAAATTAAAGGCTCAATTATAATTGAGTCTGATTAAAAAAGTTTCAATACCTGCTTCGGCTCGAAGCAGGTATTGTTTTTACAATCAAATAAATTCTATGTTTGATTACACATTTGAATCCATGGGAACTCATTGGAGTCTCTCAATTGACCACCAACACGTAACTTCAAGCGTGATTGAGGACATTAAAACCCAAACAAAGCAATTCGAACAACGGTTTTCTCGTTTCATCAAAAGCAGTGAATCTAATCAATTTCGCAAAAGTAAAGCTGGTGACTATCTAATTTCTACCGAATTTGCCGGACTGCTCAATGCGGGACAGCAATTATTTGAGTTGACTGGCGGAGCGTTCGATATGAGTATCGCCTCTTTCTTTGAACAAATCGGTTACGACGAAAGTTATAGTTTTCGTTCAACAAAAAACACTCAGTGGAATGCTCCAAAATGGTCTCTTCATGGCAAACTTCTTTCCATTTCGGGCCCAATCGTATTTGACGTGGGAGGTTTTGGAAAAGGCTATTGGATTGATCAGATAAGTCAGATTTTACACAAGCACAATTTCCCACACCATCTGGTTGAGGGTGGAGGGGACATGGTTGCTACAGAAAAAAAAGACAATTCTGCTTGGAATGTCGCTATTGAGTATCCTGGACAACCTGATCAAGCAATAGGTACAGTAGAGCTGAAAAATCAAGGCCTTGCAGTGTCGGATATTTTTAAACGAAAGTGGCAAAACTATCATCACTTGATTAACGCGAAATCGCACAAGCCAATTCACCATATTGTTAGTAACGCCGCAATCGCACCAACAGCGTTTTTAGCAGACCAGATGACCTCAGCACTTAGTTTTGCGCAACCGTCCCAATACCCTTTTATTGCACAGCAGCTTTCTGCTGAGTATTTTGTGATCAAACCCCAAAATGAACTGTTACAAAGTGCCAAATGGCCAGGAATATTTTTTTAAGAGAACTTTGTGGTCTGTTTTAGACCTCAGCGGTATAACACTGTGTGACCACCAAAAAGTTATCATAAACGACTTTACGCCTGACCAAAAAAATCAAGAAATCTGTTCGATTACAAACTGCTGCTGACCGTTGGGGGTGTTGACACTAATCGTGTCTCCCACCGATTTTCCAATGAGCGCTTTGCCAATCGGACTCTGATCAGACAGTTTGTGCGCAGCGGGATCTGACTCATATTTACTGACTAACAAAAACGTCATCGATTTTTTCTCATTCTTTAGTGTCACAGTGTTACCAATGTGAATGACGGAACTGGATATGTTCTCACTCAAAACGTCTGCATGCTCAAGAAGGTACTGTAACTCCCTAAGTCTTCTGCGACAAACAGACAGTTCTATCTTACCGTACTTATATGCACCATTCTCCGACAAGTCACCTTGCGCTTTTGCAATACTCACCCGTTCAACCAACGCTTGTTCTTCCAAGAGCAGATGCTCGTACTCAGCTTGCATTTTTTCAAATGCAGCTTTAGTAAAAGGAATTCTTTGGATTGATGAATGCAATGACATACCTGGATTATACAGTACACATACTTTACCGCTCGCAGCACCTTCACAAAGCGAGAAAAACATCGCTCATGCAAAGGTCTGTTGAGTGCAAAATAAAAGGACAAAAAATCCTGCAATGAACCACCAAGCGAATCTCATGATATAGTATTATATCATAACACAGTGTTTATAGTGTATTGCAGGTTTCTCTCTCTGAGACCCTTTTTTTAGTAATCTTTCTGTATACTATTAGATGTATGGGTAATCCCAAAATAAAGCCACAATCACTCGAGAAAATAAACTTCTTACTTGGACTTGTTATTGTGCTACTGATTGCAATAGGTGTCAGAATCCCTCAACTCAACAGCTCTTTTTGGCTGGACGAAGCTGCTCAAGCCCTCGAGAGTATTCGTCCGTTTTCTCAGCAACTTTTGATCGACCATGATTTCCAACCCCCACTGATGCATATTTTGGTTCATCTCTTTACATTAGCCAACAGCTCTGAGTGGTGGTTACGTCTGGTATCACTCATCAGTGGATTGGGAACAATTATTGCCACTTTTGCGCTTACAAAGCGTATTGCTAACACAAAAGTCGCGGTACTCACCACATTATTTCTGACAATCAACTCGTTTCATGTTTTTTACTCACAGGAATTACGCCCCTACGCATTGACTGGGTTATTTGTCGCAACTGGTTGGTATTTGGTTGTCAGGATCGCAGAGTATCAAACTTTTCATCCCAAATTACTAATTTTGCTGGTTCTCAATAGCATAGCCGGTATGTATAGCACCTACTTATTTCCTTTTGCATTCCTAGGACAGTTGCTTTTTCTGATGTCACGACGCAATACCAAAGCTATTGCTCAAGCCTTGATCTCTGGACTGGTAACCACTCTAGCGTTTTTACCCTGGATTCCTTTTTTATTCGGACAAATGAAAGTCGGCAGAGCACTACAACAAAGTACTCCTGCATGGCAGGCTGCAGTAGGGACACCCCAGCTCAAAGCACTGCAACTGGTTGTGGGAAAGTTTGTTTTTGGAGTCATTGACTTAGAAGTCGATGTTCTTTTCGTCTTTACCACCCTGATCATCTTGGGCTTAACTGCATTTCTACTTCATCAGCTTCACCGAAAAATTGGTATTACCACTCAGCTGATCATCGGCGGGTGGTTCGTACTTCCAATATTTATCATTTGGATATTTTCCTTTTTCCTACCCATAATTCAACCGAAACGAGTACTGTTTGCACTGCCTGCTTTTGAACTCATTTTCGCTTTAGTAATTGTGTATGGTTGGCAATGGAAAAAAACAAAAATTGCCGCAATGGTATTACTCATTTTGTTGACAGCCTCGCATCTTTTTGGTACTTTTGCGTACTATTTCAATCCCAAATATCAACGGGAAGACTGGAAGAGCATTATTACTCAGATTGATACCAATTTTTCTGCGAGCAATACTATCGTGGTTTTTCGATTTGATCACCCCTTTTCACCATGGGATTGGTATCACCATCAATCATTTTCGAGTGTCGCGACAGGAACAGCCACAAAAACAAGTGTCGAGCAAGTGCCTGATTCAATTTCAGCGGTACTCGATTATCAGAACGTGATTGTGTTTGACTACCTCGCAGATCTTACCGACCCAAATCACACTGTCGAACAGTATTTAACCCAGTATAATTTTCAAGCAGGACAACTTTTTGTTGATCCCAATATTGGTTTTGTTCGAGTTTACTCGAAAGGTGGCAGCTTTGCTCTCAACACTAAACGTCACTATTGATATTTCTCCAATCGTGTATCGACGAGGAGTATCGCTCTACACCACAAATCTTATTGAAGCACTGCTGAGACAGGATTCTGTGAACGTCTCTGTTTTTGGCAGCTCATTGCGACAAACACCACTGTTACAAAAATTTGTTCGAGAACATTCAAAATTAAAGCGCTCAAAACTGCTGCCATTCCCTCCGAGCATTTGGCCGCATCTTTGGTATACCCTGCACTGGCCTCAGATTGAACTAATGACAACAAAGACTGATGTGTTTCACGCTTGGGAAGAGCTTATTCCGCCAACTCAAAAAACTCCAGTGGTCGCTACCATTCATGATTTAGCTATTTTAAAATTTCCAGAAACCGCACATCCCAGTACTCTGGCTAAACATACAGCAGCATGGGATCAGTTGAAAAAAACCGACTCACACGTGATTGCGGTCAGTCAGGCGACCAAAAAAGACGTCATTGAACTGCTACATTTTAAACCGGAAAAAGTGCATTTGGTTTATGAGGCTTTACCACAAGAACATCAACAAGAAGTGAGTTCAACTGATCAACAAAAAATTTTACAAAACCATGGCCTTCCATCGAGCTATATTTTGTTTGTCGGAGCACTCGAACCACGAAAGAATATTTCTAACCTCATCAAAGCTTGGCAGCCACTCCAAAATGATGTTGGACTCGTGATTGCCGGCGCACAACAATGGGGAGTTGAGCTCGATCAATCAGTCAAAAACTTATTCTTTTTAGGCAGAGTTGGCAATAAAACATTGACGACTCTTTTCCAACATGCAAGTGTGTTTGCCTACCCTTCGCTCTACGAAGGATTTGGTCTTCCCATTCTTGAAGCTTTTTCGTATGGCGTTGCAGTTCTAACCTCAAACAATAGCGCCATGTCCGAAATAAGTGGCAACGCTGCCGTTTTGATTGATCCTAGAGAAGTTGACAGTATTCATCACGGATTAGTCCGTTTACTCAACGAAAATAGTGCCCAGCGCGAGTATCGACGTAAAGCCATGAAACTACAATTGCAGTTATTCAATTGGGATACTACAGCACAAAAAACAGTAAAAGTTTATCAAAAGGCCGTCATTGATCGTACATAACAACTACCGCAACCTTCAACATGAGTGAGCAAACACAATCCGCAACCATACTTCATATCGGAATCGACGCGAACGAGGCGAACATCGACTCTCGAGTGGGTAGTAATGTTTATGCGTTTAAGCTCCTGGAAGCACTCGAGAAGCTTACTCGCGATGATCATACTGTCCAGTTCACTTTATTTTTAACTGAATCAGCAAAACCTGGAATGCCGCTAGAGCGTCAGGGATGGAAATACATGTTGGTAACACCAAAGCGTTTTGCGACGCAGTGGGGATTATCACTGGCTTTATTTCGCTTGAGAAAACAAATTCAGCTCTTCTTTAGTCCTGGACATTACGCCCCTCGCTTGTGCCCAATCCCATATATTAGTAGTGTGATGGACTTGGCGTTTTTATACTTTCCTCAACAATTCAAACAAAGTGACCTTTGGCAACTTCGTCTTTGGACACAGTACTCAGTGAAAAATGCCAAACGCATCGTAAGCATCAGCGAGTTTACCAAACAGGATGTTTCGAAAAAGTATCGAATCGCACCTGAAAAAATTTCTGTTCTATACCCCGCAATTAATACTCAACAACCGCGTAGAGAAAATCAAAACTCTCGGCAAATAACGTTTCATAAATATCACATCAGCGAACCGTACATTTTATACGTGGGAACAATTCAACCCAGAAAAAATTTGATTCGACTCGTGGAAGCCTTTGAACATCTGAAACTCAAGTACCAAAGCGAAGTTGCCAAATCACAGCAAAATCAACCTCCCAAATCAAAACGTAATCGAAAACAAAAAATGTCTTCGACAAATCATCCTTATCAAGATTTAAAACTGGTCATTGCAGGAAAAGAAGGTTGGCTATCCGCTCCCATCATGCAACGAATTAAAAAAAGTGTGTATCACCAAGATATTATCGTTACCGGATATGTCACTGAAGAAGAAAAAAGCATTCTTTATAACCACGCCAAATGTAGCATCTTAATTGGCTTACACGAAGGATTTGGGATGCCTGCACTGGAGTCACTACAATTTAAAGTTATTCCTGTCGTTTCAAATACTACCAGTCTACCGGAAGTGGTTGGCGAAGCGGGTATTACAGTGTCACCCTACAACTCAGTGCAAGTTATGAAGGGGATTGATAAAGCGCTACACTTAACGTTAAAACAAAGAAAAGAGTTTGAGCAAACAGCATCTCGTCAGTTAGCTCAATTTAGTTGGGACGAAAGCGCCAAAAAACTTCTTGAATTATTTCAAAACACTCTACAAAAATCATAACTACGTTCATCGAAGTTGATTCAAGTATGCCAGTTTCCACTCCCACATTTTTAGCGATCGATCCTGGATACGACCGCTGCGGTTGGGCCGTATTGAATACAAAGAACAAGAGCACCGCTGTCGCTTACGGCTGCATCCAAACTGAGATAAAAACAACGTTTTTTGAACGAATGAAAAAAATTGAGGTTTTGTTGCAACACATTATTGAGCAGTATCAACCCACAGAACTTGCAATCGAAACTTTATTTTTTGCGAAAAATCAAAAAACTGCACTTCGAGTCGCCGAGCTTCGTGGGGCAATTACTTTAGTATGTCTGCAACACGCAATGACTATTTTTGAGTACCGACCAATAGACGTAAAACTCGGAGCAACGGGAAATGGCCGAGCAGATAAAAAAGCTGTTGAAAAAATGATTCGACTACAACTTCAGATACCTGCCTCAGAAAAGCTGATTGACGACACACTCGATGCGCTTGCAGTTGGCGTTACCCATCAAACTTCCAGAAAACTTCACCTGATGAAACACCAAGAGTGAGTCTTCACGAGCCGACTCAAAACCAGTATAGTAAAAGCGAATAAAAAGCGAAAAACAACACGTTCTATGATTGGTCGTTTGACAGGTATACCGCAACTGTATGGCAATGAGTTCATCATTGATGTCAACGGAGTAGGGTACAGCGTGTTTGTGGGAACCGCTACATTAGCTCAAGTTATGCATCAGACTCAAGTTCAGTTGTGCATTTATACACACGTCCGAGAAGATACTATTTCGCTATATGGCTTTTTAAGCCCACAACATAAAACTCTATTCGAACATTTGTTAGCAGTGTCGGGTATAGGACCCAAATCAGCTTTAGCAATTGCTGATCGGGGAGTAGAGCCAATCACTCAAGCAATTCAACAAGCTGATATCGGTTTTTTCACACAAATTCCTCGAGTTGGCAAAAAACTCGCTCAAAAAATTATTATTGATTTGCGCTCAAAACTTGGCGCGCTCAAAGAGCTTGATCTCACTGCAGAGTCACAACAATACACCGATGTAGTGACGGCTTTAGAAAATCTGGGTTTTGCCAAAAGTGAAATCTATCAAGCAATACAAAGAGTAGACATTGAGCAATTGAGTCTCTCTGATGCAATTAAAGCCACCATGAAACAATTGTCATGAATACACCAATACCTACTGTCACTACTGCTGAAGATGAATTGCTTTTTACTTCTCTGCGAGCAAAAGATTGGAGTGAATTTTGGGGACAGGAAACAATAAAGCAATCGCTTCAAATTTCCCTTACAGCTGCGAAACAGCGTGAGGAAGTGATGGATCATACACTGTTTTATGGACCCCCAGGCCTTGGGAAAACAACACTATCACATCTAATAGCAAAAGAGATGGGAAGCAACATTCGAATTACTTCTGGGACAGCACTCACAAAACCGGGAGATTTAGCTGCGATTTTAACCAATCTCGAAAAGGGCGATATTCTTTTTATTGACGAAATCCATCGGTTACCAAAAACCGTTGAAGAAACGCTCTACCCAGCAATGGAGGACTTTGCTTTGGACATCGTGATTGGGAAAGGCCCTTCTGCTCGAAGCGTTCGACTCGATGTTCCTCAATTCACTTTAGTTGGAGCAACTACACGGTTTGGTGCGCTGGCAGGTCCATTTCGCGATCGGTTTGGATTGATTCATCGTCTTGAGTACTACAACCCCAAACAGTTGCAAACCATTATCATCAAAGCAGCAACCAAACTCGACGTTAAGATTGAACCACAAGCTGCTTTGGAAATAGGACAAAGAGCTCGCGGAACCCCTCGTATCGCTTTGAAATTATTGAAACGAGTGCGCGACTACGCACAAATTATGGCCGATGGAATCGTCTCGTTTTCGGAGGTAACGAAAGCCCTCGATATGTTTGCGATTGATGCCTATGGACTTGACCATTCGGACAGGCGGTTACTGCAACAACTCATTGATCATCATGGTGGGGGCCCCGTTGGACTCACTACCATTGCTGCCAGTCTGAGTGAAGACACCATTACGATCGAAGAAGTACTCGAGCCGTACTTACTACAAATTGGTTTCCTCAAACGCACACCAAGGGGACGTGTAGTAACAGAAAGAGCGTATCTGCACTTGAAAGTAAAATACCCACATGTTGATACATAGTAAATTACGGTAAGTTGTTATGTTGTTGAGTTGTTACGTTGTTACAACACATACAATTGCACAACAACACAACAACCAACTACTCAACAACTCCCTATAGGACACCAATGGATCTGCTACTGCATCTGTTTTTTGTGCTAGAATGAACATACGCAACAAAGCCTATGAGTACTCGACCTTTACACCAAAAAATCATGACTCGGATTGATGCGATTATTCTCGAGTTTGTAACTGGATTTTTATGGTGGGGGGTTGGGATTGTTCCTCTGCATCATGTCCGGCGATTGTTTTACCGATTGTTCGGCATGCGGATTGGTTCTGGATCGAGTATCCACATGATGGCTCGTATCTATGACCCTCGCTATATTCATATTGGTGAAGACACTATCATTGGAGAAAAAGCCACACTCGATGGGCGAAAGCAGTTACCAAACTCAAAAGGTGGTCTTCGCATCGGTAACCACGTCGATATTGCTTCTGAAGTAATGATCTGGACCAGTCAACACGATATCTCTTCACCAGACTTTCATCCAGTTGAAGCGAAAGTCGTGATCGAAGATTATGTGTTCATCGGACCTCGCGCTATTATTTTGCCTGGGGTGACCATAGGTAGAGGTGCAATCATTGCTGCTGGAGCAGTGGTCACTAAAAACGTGCCACCACTAGCTATCATGGGGGGTGTTCCCGCAAAAGAGATCGGTAAGCGTCCAGTTACAGAACTAAACTATCGCCTTGGTCGATCACGCTGGTTTCAATGAAAAAAAAACAAGAAAAATCCTATCGATCAGTACTGTATTACATAAAAGACTTGCGGTGGCACATATTGTTTTTTTGCAGCGCTTTCATTGGAGTTTTCCCAACTCAGGTACTTATTTTTGTTGGTCTACCGTCTGTTTTTTTCCTTCTACCAGCATTTCTGTACTTAGTTTTTAACCTGTATAGAGTAACAACTCAACCCAGAAAACGTCATCTGATTATCCTTTTACTTAGTTTTTTTGTTTTCTATTGCTATTTTCAGTTAACCACAATCTCGGAAATTCAACGAATTTGCACTACTCAAGCAGTTAACTCAATTGATACACCATCTAATTCACAACTTAATGAAGTTACAAAAATTCAATATGTTTTGGAATACCGTCAGTGTAAAACTCACTACATGCCGCTCATGAAAAAAGTCTTGATCCATTTTGAGTACTACTCGATGTGGCAAACACTGATGAGAAAAAACATTACCAGCACTCAATGAATCAACGTCCACTCCTGTCCACTATCATTGTTTCGTACAACACGGCTGATTTGACCTGTCATTGTGTTTCTTCTGTTCTCAACGAGTATAAGCACAGCAATATTGATGGAGAAATTATTGTTGTTGATAACCACTCGTCGGATGACTCAGTGAAAAAACTGAAACGCTTATTTCATGATCACATTCGACTAGTTGAAAATAAAGAAAATGTCGGTTTTGCAGCCGGCAATAATAAAGGCATTCGAGCGTCTACAGGCAAATATATATTTCTACTCAATTCTGATACGGTGATTCATCCTGGTGATATTAAACAGCTTCTGAATGTTTTTCAGCATCATCCAGATAATGACACAGAGTCGCTGGAACATACACACCTGATTGACAGAGTTGGAATTGTTAGTGGTCGACTTGAAAATATTGATGGGACATTGCAAAAGCAAGGTGGGTCGCTACCCAATCTTTGGGTCATTTGCTTATGGTGGTTACTCCCACTACCTGCACGTCTCGCCAAATTCCCACCTCAGTGGAGCTTACATATCGAACAAGATGATTTTTTTGAGCGTGAACAGTTGATGGGTTGGGTCGGAGGAACGGCAATGTTGCTCCGTCGTGAGATGATCGATGAAATTGGACTGCTCGATGAGGGTATTTTCATGTATGCTGAAGACATAGAGTACTGCCTCAGAGCTCAAAAACATCACTGGGACACTGTTTACATTCCGAGTACGAATATTACTCATTTTGGCAGTGCGAGTAGCTCGAGTGAGTCCGCTCGTTTCGGTGAAATTGTTGGACTTTTCTACGTATCGCAAAAACACTTCCCAGCCTGGAAAGCTGGAGCTGTTCGCAAGATTTTGCGCCTTGGCTGCTTACTTCGGTTGGTATTATTTGGTATAATATTGGGAAATGAAAAAAAGAAAAAAAGCTACCAAAAAGCCTTTATTCAACTCTCACCCGCTCGCACGTACTGAACGTAGCGATGAGAGCTTTAAAACAAAATTAGGTGCTTCCAAATCAGAGCAAAAATCGTTTATTTGGCGTTTTGTTGAATGGCTCGATGATAACCTACTATTGCTCATCGCTGGTTTCTTGTTTGCCTTTATTCCCCTGTACCCAAAATTACCACTAGCGGATATTATCCCTGGATATATCGTTCGCTTACGACTTGAAGATGTTTTTGTGGTGATTGCTGTGATCATTTATGGAATTCAGATAATCCGAAAAAAAGCCCAGTGGAAAACACCATTTACCTGGATTATTGTTGGCTACGCAATTACAGGAATACTTTCAACTCTCTCAGCTGTCTTTATTATAAAAACCGTTCCATTTCAACTCTTACACATTGGGAAAACATTACTTCATTACTTCCGCTACCTCGAATACTTTTCGCTCTTTTTTATCGCCTATAGCGCTGTAACTTCGCGCCGTGATTTGCAAAAAATCTTATTCATTTTTACTCTTACCGTTGTTTTAATTACCGCTTATGGGTATGGTCAAAAATATTTTTATTGGCCGCTGTACTCGACGATGAATCGTGAATTTAGCAAAGGTCAACGTCTATACTTGACTGAACATGCCCGGGTCCAGTCAACTTTTGGGGGACATTACGACCTGGGTGGATATCTCGCGGTAGCGCTGCCAATGTTATTGGCTTTATTTTATACTGTGCGCCAGTGGAAATGGAGAGTTCCCACACTACTGAGTTTCATTGCTGGATTGTGGCTTCTCATCATGAGTGCCTCCAGAGCTTCATTTGCCGGATTTGTTGCTGGATCTGGATTAACTATTCTACTTCTTGGTTTACAAAGACAAAGTTGGAAAAAGAAAATTTGGTGGACCTTTAGCAGAGGTATTGCCACCATGTTTCTGATCAGTTACATGTTTATCACCTATGGAGACTCAATATATGAGCGCTTCATTCAGGTGCTTCAGCCTTATCCTCAAGTTATGAGGATCTACGAGGACATTAATGATACTCGACAAAACCTCATTACCTTCAATTTTTCGAACATTGCAAAGCGATTTTGGCCTGCAGACATCAAACCTCCTAAAGATGGTTATGCTGTTACTGCCGAAGAGCAAGAAAACACTCACGTACTCGTAACTTCTGACGAAGTCCCCACAGCTACTCGGCCAGCAGACGTTTACGTTGAAGTCCCTGATATTATCACCGTTTCCACAACTAGTGCAGAAGGTGTCACGTCGACGACAACTTCCACCAAAGAACGGACATACTCCTATAACGCACTCAAATACGGACTTTCAATGGCAATTCGACTTGATACTCTCTGGCCTCAAGCAATCAAAGGTTTCCAAAGAAATCCACTCGTTGGTTCTGGATATGCGACGCTAACCAAATCGAGCATTGAACAGTTCACTGAAGCAGAAAGCACCGATAACAATTTCTTGCGCACTTTGGGAGAAACGGGACTCCTCGGGTTTATGACTTTTTATGGAACAATTGTCATTAGTTTCTTCATAGCCGGGAAAGTCATTCTCACATCAGATTCATTATTTAACAAAGGTGTTGCTGTTGGTCTGATTTCGGCTGGTGTAGCACTACTCATCAACGCCGTATACATCGATGTCTACGCTTCCTCCAAAGTAGCATTTTCTTACTGGGCACTCACTGGTTTTGTCTTGGCATACTTCATCAAAGAACTGAAAGTTAACCCCATGAGGCCTCAGATACCTGATCGCAATGTGAAAGAGGCCGTGTTACCAAAGTCGAACCAATAATGAAAAGAATGATCGCTGCCCATTTTTTTTCGTCCAAAAAACTTCTAGTCGTTATTTGGTTTTTAGCAATTGCGCTTCGCATGCAAAATTTTTTGCTCCCGCCAATTGATGCTCACCCAATGCGCCAAACAGATACCGAAAGTGTGGCGTACTATTTTGCAACAGTTGATTATAGTCCACTTCGTCCACAAGCAAGTCTGATCCGCCCGCAAACAAATATTCATGGCTATTTTTTTCTTGAATTTCCAGCGTATGAGTACCTCATTGGGACCATGTATTGGATCTTTGGCACATCATATATCGTTGCTAGATTGATAAACGTACTGCTCTTTTCAGTGAGTTTTGCATTGTTATTCAAAACTATTGAGAAGTTATTCTCAGAAAAACTGGCAATCTGGACAGTGTTGCTATTTAGCTTCACTCCTTCATCAGTTTTCTTTTGGGGACATGCCATTCATCCTGACATCTTCGCCATTACCACTGTTGTAAGCTCACTGTATGTATTACAAAGCAACAAAAGAAATTTATTCACCCTCTCTGTGGCAGGAGTACTTTTTGCACTTTCAGTAGGAACACGCCCATTTATTCTCATGGCGTTACCAAGCCTGCTAAGCGTCCTCTTCTTTAAAAAAGCGAAGTGGTGGGAGTATCTGGTTTTCAGTGTCCTTTCAGTCAGTATCTACGGGTTTTGGAGCTGGTGGCAACAGCTTTCCCCTGAGGCAGATGCAGCATGGCAACAATGGACTCTTCAGGGTAGAGAAGCGCTCTTCTCCTTCGCAGGCTGGAAACATCTCATTTGGCGCAATACCAGTGGTGAAGTCTTGGGCAGAGTCGCTACAGTGTTGGCAGCAGTGGGCTTGGGAAGTTTACTGATCAAATCACGATCCGTGTTTCAACTGTTCAAGCAATTTTCACTCCAAAAAATTATCAAACTTGTAGCAACTGTCGATACGATTTCTGCAGATACACGCTTACTTGTGTTTTGTGTCCTTTGGTTGTTGGCTGTACCGATGTATTGGTACATTGCACCAGCCGGAAATGCAGCCCATCAATACTACGCCAATGTATTTCTCTTGCCATTGATGCTCCTCGCAGCACAAGGCTGTTTCTTTTTGAGCCATCGTAGACACAACGCACCTTGGCACTTTGGGATGAGCTTGGTCTTAGTACTTGCACTTATCTACAACACTGTTCGAACAAGCGCCTACTTTTTTCACAATCTTGTTCCAGCACATCATCTTGATATCGCACAGGAGATTGAAATGGTCATTCCAAAAGGCCAAAAAATTGTGTATTTGGCAGTCAATAACTCGGTGCCATTCTCGCTGGCACATCGTCAAGGTTGGATGCTTGGAGGCGCACCAACTGACGTTAATAACACTGCAACAGACGTCCTGGCTATGAAACAGTATGGGGCGCAATACGCGGTTTTCGCGTTTGACAATAACGATTTTCCAAAAGAAGAACAAAAACTTTTGGAGCAGCAATCGGAAGTCATTTATCGATCGAAGGTTCTCACTGTGTTTAAACTCTAAATCACATTTCTGTTTTCATCAAAGCTTCAATTTCTTTCCTTTTTTGCTCAAAACCTTGTCTACCCAACAGTGCATACATCATTTGTTTGCCTTCTTCTACACCAGGCTGATTAAAAGCGTCCACACCCAACATCTGAGCCAAGTATACAACTGCTAACTCAAATACCATAAATAACTCTCCCAATCCAGCGGCATTCAGTTTATCTACTGTGAGCGTTGCTGATGGCCTACCAAGTTTGCGCAAAGCCAGTGCAGTCGCATGTTGCTCAGCGTTTAAAATTTCATGAAATGAATGTCCTTTGAGATATGCCACAGACTCAAGATCAACCTGATCGAGAGTATAGTCATCCTGTCGTTGTTCTACACGTAAAAATAGTAATGAATAAAACAAAGCTCCTTGTGTGTAAAACTGAACTTGTGAATGCTGATCCGCCGGTCCATGGGCTTGAATGGGCAAGATTCCTTTTTGCTCCTTTCCCAAAGACTCCCCCCAAAGCTGGCGATACCAACGCCCAAACTCATCAAGTGCTACACTGTAGGGCATGATAATACTGACGGCTACATTCTGTTGATAGAGAAAAAACTGATCGGTGGCTATTTGCTTTGCAATGTTTGAGTACTGTTTTACAGATTCTTTCGCTCCAGAGACTAACTGATGAATATCTACTCCCATACCAACAGCCGGAAATAGTCCAACCGTTGTTAACACTGAAAATCTTCCACCAACATCGTCTGGAATTGGTAGGGTAGTAACACCATGAGTATCCGCTTCTTCACGTAAGATACCCCTTTTGGCATCGGTAATGAATACAAAGTGATCTGCCCAATCGTCAGTTTGTTGCTTCATCACTGCCTTAAAAAAAACATACTGAGAGATTGTTTCGATCGTCTCACCAGATTTCGAAATAATACAAAAGATTGTTTCTTCCAAATCGATCTGTTTGAGTAATCGAGTTATGGCTGTTGGGTCAGTAGAGTCACCATGAAACAAAACATCCATCGCCACTTGATCTTGTTCAAGTGCTTGTTGAATGGCTCTCGCTCCCAAATCAGAGCCGCCAATACCGACAACGACTAACGTTTTTGCATATCGAATTCCTTGAAAGGTTTTCTCAATCGTTTTGAGCAACTGTGAATCTGACAAAATATTGATAAAACCATATTTTTTTTGAGCAAGCTGCTCATCTACTGCAACAATCGCCTGATTGACTTGATTTTGAAACTTTTTGACTGTTTCAGAACGAATCCCGTGTTCTACGGCATTTGATTGATAGAGAAAAGTGGAACTGTATTGTAAACTCATTCACCGATGATGCCACACAAGCTCTGTAAAGACAAGTCACATGAGAAGCCAATTCAGCAGTCGAAGCTAATCCATCGCCTGGAGTGCCAACTGTAGCGCTCCATAAACTGGAGGATTTTGAGGAATAACAAAACGCACTTTTGGATAGTTTGCTTGCACTCGCAGCTCCAATTGGGAATGAATAAATGGATCGGTGGCAATACCTCCAACTAAAACAACATCGGTTGTGATATTAGTAAGATCGAGTCGTCTCAGAACCGTCAGCACCATTTCCATCAAATCCTCAATTGCTGCTCGAATAATCTCGTTTGCTGTCGCGTCATGTTCGTCCTTGGCTTCAAAACAAATGTGTGCCAACTCACCAATTTTAGTTTTGTTCAATATTGGGTGATACACTTTATTTTTTAGCTGTTCAATTGAGCTAATCTCAAAATGAGCACATACTAATTTCTCAATAACTGATTTTTTTGAACGCCCGTCGTAACTTTTGACGGCTGCCCGTAAAACCTGTTGACCAATGTCAAAACCACTGCCTTGGTCGGAGAGCAAGTAATCCATGCCTCCTGCTTTCACCCTCAAACCAGATTCATTTTGACCAAAACAATTCGAACCAGTTCCAGAGATGAGACAGATCGCATTTTTTGCCTGTGTACCACTTGCGAGGGCGATAATCGTGTCATTGACTAGCTCAAAGTGAGTAACACCATACAACTGCTTCAACTCGCTAGAGAATAGTTCTATTGCTAGCTGTAGCTCTTCTTTGGTATCAACACCGGCCAAGCCAATGACAACATTGGAAAATGTTAAAATATTCAAACCCTCTGACGCCTGCTTCACCGCATCAAGAAAATGTTCGGTGGCATGTTTTTGTGAGGTAGCAGCTAAACTCATTGGTCCAGTTGTAGCTTTGCCTACAACTTTTCCACTTTGATCAGCTACCCAGGCAGTTGTCTTTGTTCCACCTCCATCAACAGCCAGAATGAAATGTTGTTTAGTCATGATGCAAAGTATACAACTCCCTGCTTAGAAAAAAAGATAAAACTGTGCGAATCACCACGATCAGCGCTAAACGAATCAATTCATCAATTGTTGGTTTCAGAATGGTGCTCATCGCATCAGCGACAATAAAAAACTCAAGACTAAAAACAATCTTCTG
The DNA here is from genome assembly GCA_964583795.1 of uncultured Pseudomonadales bacterium. Lineage (GTDB taxonomy): Bacteria > Patescibacteriota > Microgenomatia > UBA1400 > PJMF01 > JBDTME01. Next base: position 74,556 of record CAZOWX010000001.1, read on the forward strand.
AGCAAAAGCTAGTCTTGCCTTTTCTATCTTTTTCATCATGTTCGTATCCACCTTCCATGGTTGATACGAGAAATAATAATAGGCGGCAGAAACACCACCAACTAAAAGAGCTAAGTAACCAAGTAAGTCAAAAAATATTTGTGACGCATCAACGAAAAGTGTCATTGTCATATTGATTTCTCTCTAGAGCTAATCGATTTCACCAATTGTCTTTTTTTGAACAGCAGGTCATTGCTGTATAAGTACTCAACGCTCTTTTGTTTAGTACTCAGTTGGTTGTTCGTGTAGCAAACCAATCTCTTTAAGTTTGGCAACATACATCAAAACTGTTTCGACGAATACACTGTGACTCCAAACCAACGGCGTTGCGGAAAGCGAAGCTCCAGTTAAAGGGTGAATTTGCTCAGCCAGCACACCGGAAGAGAACTGATATTTTTCTACCCAGTCAAATATGGATCGCACATACTCGATATCTCGGTCACTCAAAACAGGTCGGTGCAAAATACGCTGCGCTTCCCACATAGTAATAATGAACCAAGAGTTTGAAAACTGGGTTGACTTGAAGTAGTTATCATGTTCATACCGAATATACCCTCCCAACTCACTTGGGTTCTTCAAACGTTTTTGCACTGCAGCCTCAGTCGATAAAAATAACGGATCATCGTGCTTCAACATCTCAAAGTACCACAGCCCAAACAGCGAGCTCGCATCCACTACCTCAAAACGATCAACTTGACCATCTTGAACATAGGCGTAACGAATAAACGAGTTCAGATCAGGACTATACAGATGTTCTATAGCAGCGCGCTTAATCTTTGCTGCAGCATCACGATACAACCTCAGATGATTACGCTTTCCCAACAACTGCGCAAAGTTCGCAGCTGCCATCAGGCCACCATATACGCATGCACAAGTATAAGTCGATACACCAATCTTTTCTTCCCACAAATCATATGAATGTAACGGAAGTCCCAATTTTTCATCACGAAAACTTACCAGGAAATTCGCAATTTTTTCAGTGAGTGGTTTAAACAACATCTCAATGAACTCGATATCCTTAGTCAGTTCATAGTGCTTCCACAACGCAAAGATAACCGCGGCACTTTCGTCTTCCTGAATGGGAAGCTGCAAGATTTTATTTTTTAACCAATCATTTTGAGCAATACTAGAGTGCCAAGTTGAACCCAAACTTTCATCCGGGCGAAATCGGTGATGTAAGTAGCCGTCTTCATGAAGCACATTTTTACAAAATAAGAAAAATGGCTTGGTAACCTCTGTGTACCCTGCTTTGTCCAGTGTCATCGTAATAAATGCCGCGTCACGTGGCCAAACATACGAGTAATCATCTTTGCCATACTCAATCATGTTTGAATCTGCAGAAGCAATAATGCCTCCTCGATTATCCACATGTGAACGCAACACAAATAAAGAAGTGTCAAACAAACGCTTCTTACTATCAGAAAGAATCCCTTTCGGCAGTGGTCGCTTATTTAACCAAGCGTTCCAGTACAACTGGGTTGAATGCAACATACCATCCGGGGTCTTTTTCAAGACCAGTGAGTTTAGGGCATACGCATCATTTAAGCTCTTTCCTGCACAAATCCAGTAGTAAATTGTCGTTTTTTGATCATTTTCGCAACTGGTACAAAACCGAATGACGCTATCAACCGATCCATGTTCTACCGCATTTTTACTCAGCATTCCATCTTCCGCATCCCTGTATGAACCTTCTTTCCCTTCAAACTGAAATGAACCAACTGTGTATTGATCAATGGCGTTTCCAGACTCAGTCACCCCGTTGATGATAAATACGCGACGCCCTTTGTAGTGAACGATGGCATTATGTGTCGGATCATAAAATCCAGTGTTACGTTTGTTTCCTTCATCGATAATAAACTCTTGGCCAAAAAATATTTTGATATCCAGTTGTTTTTTTGTGTGATTGTAGATATCGACTCTGCGCAAAAAAATATTTGCTTCGTTATATACTAAGTCATCAGTAACAATACTCACTTGTAATTTCTCATTGCGAGCAATCATTTGGCTCACCATGGATTCTTTTTTATACCCTATCTTAATCTTCCAAGACGGATCATGAAGCCAAGAAAAAACACCATCGACCATCACACCGATCCGATGTTTGTAGCCCGCTACATGATTCGCTAATCCCACATAGGGATAATAAAGATCGCGAACATATCCGGTTTCATCCAGACAAACCATCATATTCCCGTTGGATAAAACTGTCGCTCTGGCCATAGATCGTTATCCTTTCAGTGCAAAAGTTGTGTTTGCACTACTCATTGTAGCTGAAGAACGTGCAATTCGCCTATGCTGAAGTGTATTTTTTGTACCCTTCTGATGTTCAGTCAAGCGAGAGTGAATGTCTGCTAAAACGGTCGTATAGCGAACATACGCATCCATCGGATTTTGATAGGGACTAAAATAGGCATGAACATCTCCATCAGCTGACCATTTAATACACATATAATAAAAATGATCACTCGTTTGCAATTTTCTCCAATCCTCAATCAGCCGCACATCATTGGTTTCCTTGACTTGTTCTTCAAGTTCGTAAATTAAGCGCAGTGTGTCGTACTGCAAATCATTGTCTCTCCATGCGGACAGATCACGATCAATATCTGCCCAAGAAATGGGTTCTGGTACCTTGTAAAAGGGCAATTGTTGTACGTGCACAGAACGCATTGCTTGTGAGGGGGTCACAAAACGATTCCAAGAGTACTGCTGCAATTTTTCAACAACGTATTCAAAAAAAGAAAAAATACCGGTATCGCTCCATTGATGCTCGCCGAACGTTTCAAAATCCATAAACAGGTTGATAAACTCGTTTTCTTGGTACTGATTAAGCCAGTGAACATAGGTGTCAGCGTTCAGCGGGTAGCGTTCCCAATTACGATCTGAAAATCGAAAAGCAATATCATCTGATAATTGCGCATGCTTGAGCATCAGTGGAATTCTATGCTTGGTATAACTGGAAAATAATTGAGTTCTGGTCTGTCCATCCAAATACCGATCCACTGCTTCGGTCAGCATTCCTTGAAATCCTAACTCTGCAACATAGGAACCAATTAAGTCAGAATAAATAAGCTCTGTATTGCGAAAGGTTGTGGGAACAATAGAGAATACCTCTCGCATCTTTTGAGTGTGTGTTGCAACTTGATCGAAAAATTCGTGTTTTGAGTATAAAGAAGAAAGTGAGTGGTAATAGGTTTCAGCAAGTACTTCTACTTGGCCAGTAGCCACAAGTTGTTGCAAAAGCGTAACTAACTTGGGAGCAAACTGTTCTGCTTGTTCCAAAAAGATTCCCGAACATGAAAGCGACCAAACAAACTGCGGAAATCGTTTGGTTAAGTGTTGCAATACTCTGAGCATTGGAAAATATGACTTTTCAGCAACTTTGAGAAAAACCTGGCGATTTTGGTCATCAGCATCTTTTCCGAAATACTCATGGTTTCGACCAATATCAAACACAGTGTACTCGTTAAGCCGAAATGGTTGATGCAGTTCAAAATAAAAAGCGACTTTTGGCATACTCGACTTTCAGTTCGCAAGTACAACTTGCGCTCTCGATTTGAATGTCTCTACTTACTCACAGTGAAAATTTCAATACTCGCGTACGCAACTGTTCAAAAAAGGCTTTAAAAATTTCGATGGCTCTGCAATATTCGTTGGTACACCTGTTTCACTTTTTCTGCGGACTGTTTCCAGGTAATTTGACCCAAGCTTTGTAACTGTTGATCCACAATGCGTTCATAGTAGTTCGGGTCTTGAAGCAGTTTTTCAATATATTGTGTCATCAAATCAGTATCCCAAAAATCAGCAACAATTGCACCAGGGAGGACTTCCCGTACACCAGAGCTTTTCGAGATGATCACAGGAGTTTCGCGTTGCACTGCCTCGAGAGCGACTAGACCAAATGGTTCTGACACTGATGGCATCACAAAAATATCAGCACGATCAAGCAAAAAATCTTTTTGTTGGTCACGCAAAAAGCCGGCAAAGATAACTGACGAGGATAAATGTTGTTTGGCATTTTCCAGCAAAAGCATGCTGTACTGATCACCATGCCCAGCAACGACAAAGAGAGCATTGGGTATTCTAGCGAGCACTTTTTTTGCTAGTTCGAGAAAATACTGCGCTCCCTTTTGCATTGTCAGGCGCCCCATAAACACGATGATCGGTCTACCTTGAGCAAACTGTACGGTTTGAATCTTAGGGGCTGCATCGATTCCATTGTGAACCACGTCAATTTTATCGGGATCAACGTCGTAGCGATCAACCAAGACTTGTTTAGTAAACTCACTTACCGCTATTACTCGATCAGCGTCTTGTAATCCTTCGTACTCAACATGTGCGATAAATGGATTTCCATTACCAGACGGCACACGATCAAACTCTGTCGAATGCACATGAGCGACAAAAGGTAGATTTAATTGCTTTTTTAGATGCTTGGCGGCTGGATACGTCATCCAGTCGTGAGCATGAATAATGTCGGTCTGAACGTGATTTGATTGTACGGCACTTAAAATTGCATGAGCATACTCATTGACTCGATACTCAAGTTCTGAAAAACTGAGCATCTTCACATTTTTGGGATCAAAATCAATGTCACTTGCTCGACTCTCATTTCTTGTCTGGTAGGCAGAAAATGGTGGTTTTGAATGGTCAATTGCGTATGTCTGAATTTTACTAACACAAGAAATCACATGCATGTGATTAATGTCAGAGGGAAATCGATAGGGTAGTGTAAAGTAAATCTCGGTACCGTCTTTTGAAAGAGCTTGTGTCAAGCCTTCACACGCCACACCCAACCCACCACTATTGTGCGGTGGATATTCCCATCCAAGCATAAGCACCTGATCATTCACCATATCAATACCAATAGATACATTCACAGCGACAAAACTATCTGCCGTTATTTAGTATAAACTCGATTTTCAATCTACTACAATAGGAAGAACCGGATTTGTCTTTGATGAAATGAGTTTTCTACAATAGAATGAAGGTATTATTTTTATCACAGCTTTCTTGACAGAGGTATGAAAAAATTTTTTAGAAAAATTTCCACCCATACTTCATTACTTGTCGGAGGCCCATATTCGTTTAGTTTAGCAGTACTCATTATTGTTGTCTGGTGGTTCACTGGACCCGTCTTTGATTTTTCAGATACTTGGCAACTAATGATTAATACTGGCACTACAATTGTCACCTTTCTGATGGTGTTTTTAATCCAAAATACACAAAATCGCGATACCAAAGCCATTCAAATTAAGCTCGATGAGTTACTCAGAGCAGTAAAAGGAGCCAGAAACACATTGGTCGATATTGAAGATGTCGATGACGCTCAACTTGATGAATTGCAGATGGAATTTAAAGCTCTGAGAGAACATTATGAGCTGCGTTTGAAAAAAATAGAAGAGATGAGACTGGCTCAAAATTTGAAGAAGCATAATATTGGGTAATTTTTGTGTTCATTTATTTTTCGAAGAACTTGATACAATAGAGCCTTTAAATCAAGTTAACTTGATCAGAGCCACAACTATGAAAATTTTAATGCTTACTCCGTATCTGCCATATCCTTTGCTTTCTGGAGGACAAATCAGAACATACAACTTGCTCAAAAAGCTTGCTCTTCAGCATCAAGTAACGCTGTTCGCACTGATTAAGGAAGAAAGTGAACGGCAATTTATACCTGAACTGGAAAAGTACTGCCAAAAAGTACGTGTATTCAAGCGTTCCAACAAACCATTTACTCTTCGAAACATCTTCAAAACCGGCTTTTCTCCCTACCCATTTTTAGTTATTCGAAACTTAACTGATGAAACCAAGCAAGCGGTAGTACAAGAGCTAAAAGAAGAAACGTATGACCTCATTCATGCTGAAACGTTTTACATGATGCCCAATATCCCACGTACTCAGATTCCGATTTTATTAGTCGAACAGACAATCGAGTATCTTGGATACGAAAGCTTTGCCGGCACAACGCGATTTTTCTTTCTTCGACCACTCTTAAAAATTGACATTGCTAAAATCAGGCGATGGGAAGAGCACTATTGGCATAGCTGTACCAAGTTAATAACGATGAGTGATGAAGACCGGGAGTTTATTAATCAAACTTTACATGATCCAAACAAGATTGAAGTCGTTTCAAATGGAGTTGATACTCAGTGGTTTGCTCAAAAGAAAAAAAAGTTGCCGAAAGATCCAACAATTTTATCTGTAGGCACCTTTAACTGGCTACCCAATGTCGAAGCAGTCAAGTTTTTAGTCAATAATATTTGGCCAATCGTCAAAACCGCTTTACCTTCAGCGAAGTTATGGATCGTAGGCAACGCACCAACACGAGAAGTGTTCGCCTTTCAACAAAAAGATTCTTCCATTACAGTCACCGGAGGCATTCCTGATATCCGCGACGCGTTTTCAGGTGCGCATGTTTTACTTGCACCGGTGTTTAGCGGAAAGGGGACACGGTACAAAATTCTTGAGGCAATGGCTTCGCGCACACCGATCGTGGCAACACCAACGGCAGTTGAAGGACTCAGAGTAGAAAACGGAAAACACGTCTTAGTTGGTAAAAATGCAAAGGAGCTGGCAAGCTTAACATTGCGATTACTCAGTGACGAGAAGCTCCAACAAACGTTGGCTTCAAATGGGAAACAGTTTGTCGACCAAAATTTTGATTGGCTACAAATTTCCCAAAAGCTCGATAAAATTTACCGGGCATTAGGAAAAGAGGTCCATGAGAAAACGACACGTTGATCTATCAATCATTATTCTCAACTACAACACAGCCAGCTGGCTCGAGAATGCACTACGTTCTATAAAACGCTATCCACTTACTCGTCACTCTTTTGAGGTAATCGTGGTTGACAATCATAGCTCAGACCACTCTGTAGCCATGGTTCAGGCAACATTCCCTTCAGTAACACTGATTGAAGCACCAGAAAATGGTGGCTTTGCCAGGGGTAATAACATTGGAATAAAGGTAGCCAATGGGAAGTACATCATGTTGCTTAACTCCGATGCTGAGTTTAACTCAGACACAAATCTCGATGCGTGTCTTGAGTATTTTGAACAACATGAACAGGTCGGGGTCATGACTCCACAAATAGTTTTGGCTGATGGAGGAGTTGACCTTGCTTGCCATCGTGGGGAACCAACTCCTTGGGCGGCAATTACATACTTTTTGGGCTTTGAGAAAAGGTTCCCTGAATCTCGATTGTTTGGGCAATATCATCAGACATGGAAAGATTTCAAGGTGTTACATACGATTGATGCTTGCAGTGGAGCAGCAATGCTTGTTCGAGCTCAAGCATTACAAAAAGTAGGGGACTTAGATGAACAATTTTTTATGTATGCGGAAGACCTGGATTGGTGTCGACGTTTTCGAGAACACAAGTACCAAATTATTTATTTTCCACAATCTCGAGTTGTTCACCATAAATATAAATCCGGTTTAGCAAAACGAAAAGACATACTTGAACCTAACAATTTTTTACAGATACCTGGTTTTTCTCACAAAAAAGATCTCGCTTCAAGTACTCGCCATCATTTTTTTCAGACAATGAAACAGTACTATAGTAAGCATTACCAAAAAAGTTCACCAATTCAAACACTCATTATTCATCGAATTATTGACCTGCTACACTGGTGGAAACAAACGAGAAGTTAAATTAGTATATTCCTCACTTTCAGCTGCTATTTGCGTTTCTCCATAAGTTCGGCTAAGATACCCACAGTATTTATTTGACTTGTCGTGCAAAAGACATCGTACAAAAAAATGAAAGGCAGCTATGGCACATGTTCATTATTTAAAGTTCAAGATTAATCAACTCTTGCAAGAAAAAATGATTCTCATCTTGGAAACTATTGCAATTTTCATTCTCGCTTTATTTGTGTCGATCTTTTTACCACAACTTTTATTCCAATTTCTTTACTCAAAACAACAACTCACTGCTGAGCCAGCTTTGCTTCAGTATATTCCTGTCATTAGTTTTTCAGTAGCAATTCTTTACTTCCTTTATGCAACAATTAGTGTTGTCCTGAAGAAATTAAAAGTCGTTCAACTACAAAAAGAACTCACAATGCTTATTTCTGACGGGGCTGTGGACTGCATGTGCGAACACAATGATGAAGATTTAGACTCAAATGATGAAATAGTCAAACCAGTTATGAGTAAGAGTAGTACTGCTTCAAAGAAAAAGGCGGTTGTTAAAAAGAAAACTGGTAAGAAAGCATAAAAATTGTCTCAATGTCATTTCAACGCCCCGCTAAGCCGGGGCGTTTTTTGTTATACTACTTTCATGAACTCTTTACTTCTCCCTACCATTGGCATTGATTGTCGGCTACTAGGCCCTACCCACGCAGGAATCGGTCGATACATCGAAAATTTACTACTTCAAATTCCAAGTCTCCCAACTCACCACAACTTTCGCTGGACATTTATTTTTCATGATCAGTCGCAGTATGACGCTTTTCTTGGCATCACTGATCAATCAGCATTTTTTGCATCATCTCGGATACTGTTCGCCCCGGTTCGCCACTACACACTCAATGAACAGATTACAATGTTGTCTCTACTCAAAAAAGAAAAACTTGATCTACTGCATGTCCCTCATTTTAATGTGCCGATTTTGTATCAAGGCAAGTTAGTCGTCACCATCCATGATTTACTTTGGCATGAATACCGAGGCACCCGTGTTACGACGCTCCCTGCATGGAAATACTGGATTAAGCACCTTCTCTACAAAGCAACAGTTGCGCAAGCAGTCTCTAAAGCATCTTCGATACTCGTACCAGCGTGTACAACAAAAGAAACGATATGTCGCTACTTTCCGAAACAAAAAAATAAAATTGTTGTCACCAAGGAAGGTATTTCAGCACTTTTCCTTCAACCATCTTTCCAGACAGCACACCGAAAAAAAAGGCTGGTCTATGTCGGTTCACTGTATCCACACAAAAATCTAAAAGTAATACTGCAAGCCTTAACATCGCTTCCTGAGTTTTCTTTAGTCATTGTGGGTGCCCGAAATGTTTTTCAGGAACGTTTGAAAAAGCAAGTCACAAAACTTGGGATAGAGCAACAAGTCCAGTTTCATGGGTATCTCTCTGACCTCGATTTGGTCAAGCTTTTTTCTGAAAGTTTTGCTTTGGTTCAGCCTTCACTCTTTGAGGGGTTTGGTCTCACAGGTGTTGAAGCCATGGCTTCTGGACTGCCAGTGATTGCATCTGATATTCCCATCTTTAAGGAAATTTATGGGAATCGTGCAACCTTCTTTGACCCCCATTCATTCTCGACGTTTGTGAAAGCCGTACGGCATGTACAATCAAACCCTTTCACTCGTGAACAACTGATGAGTATTGCTCAAACGGTCAAAGCGGAATTTTCTTGGCACCAGATGGCACAAAAGACCATTGAAACCTACCAACTTGCATTATCAAACACCCAATGAAGCACCTTTTCATTTTTGTTTTTTGTTTTCTTTTTTTGATTTGGTTATCTTTCACAAATACGTTGCTCATCTCTCATCGTTGGGTGTTTTCACTCGCATACCCGACATTGATGTATCCAGAAAAAATCTCGTTTGAGCAATCACAGAAAGCATCAAATATCGTTCGTCTTGTGCATTCTGCTGAACAATTTTCGTATCTGTCAGTAGAGGAAAATCGGCACATGAATGACGTCCAACTTTTATTTCAAACGACATCGCATCTTTGGGTACTTATTTTAGTTGGTCTACTATGCTTTTATTTTTTGCTTACACATTTTTTCGTTAACGTATCCAGTCAAATGATACTAAAGTTACTGATGAACACAACCGTGCTCTTCATTGGATTTATAGGAGTATCAACACTTTTTTTTTGGAATTCTTCATTCATTCTCTTTCACCGGCTGTTGTTTGATCCAGGCACTTGGAGCTTCCCAACAGATTCAACCTTGATTCAGCTGTTCCCCGAAACTTTTTGGCAACACATGTTTACTGTATTGCTGATAATGCCAGTAATTGAAGTCTTGACTCTCAAGCAATGTGCAAAGTATCTGCGACGTACCCACAACTTCAGCAGCAATGGTACAATACCACAGTGAAACCCAACTTATTTCCTACAAAAATCGCACTGGTTTATGACTGGGTCAACACACCATACGGCGGAGCAGAACGAGTCCTCGTCGCTCTTCATAAAATATTTCCCCAGGCTCCACTGTACACAGCTGTGTATGATCCGAAGGTTGCAACTTGGGCAAAAGATTTTACGATTAAAACATCTTTTCTACAAAACATTTTGTTTTCCCAACAACGCCACCGAGAATTACTACCACTGCTGCCACTTGCTTTTGAATCACTTGATTTAACTGCATTTGACTTGGTGATAAGTATCACCAGTGCTCAAGCCAAAGCTATAAAAGTTCATCCTAATGCTTTACATATCTGCTATCTGTTGACTCCTACGCGATACCTGTGGAGTCACACACACAAGTACCAACAAGGAAGATTACAACCAATTAAAGCATTGATCTTTTCATGGTTACGGCAATGGGATTATCAAGTCGCACAAAAACCACAAGTTATCATTCCTATTTCACAGTTGGTAAAACAGCGCACCCAAAAGTATTACAGAAGGTCGACACATCCAGTTATTTACCCACCATTTCAGTTTAACTACCAGACGAAAATTCTCCAAACCGTCGACAGAAAAGCGGAATATTATCTCGTTGTTTCACGACTTGTTCCATATAAAAAAGTTGATTTATGTATTCGTACTTGTGTGAACTTAGGAAAAAACTTGATTATTGTTGGTGATGGTCCTGAGAGTAAAAAAATTCAGTCGCTGATTCAAAAGCTCGACCCACAGCAAAAACTTATTACTTGGTATTCGCAGCTAACCGACACTGAACTTCAACATGTATATGCTGCTGCAAAAGCCCTTTTACTTCCAGCAGAAGAGGATTTTGGAATTACAGCACTCGAGGCTCAAGCCTTCGGCAAACCCGTGATTGTTTACCAGCATAGTGGCGCAGCTGAGGTAGTAAAAAATGGAATTGCTGGGATTCACTTTTCCGACCAAACTCTCGAGTCACTCTCGGGAGCAATTCTTGAATCACAGCAGCATCATTTTGATTCTGCTGTTATAAAATCGCACGCTCTTTTGTATAATGAGCGAACATTCATGAGCCAGTTTGAAACAGCGGTTCGTGCCGCGTGGGAAAAACACCAGATTGATATACAGAAAGGACCTCATGTCAAATGTTGAACACACTTTTGCACTCATCTTAGCCGGTGGCGGGGGAACACGGCTTTGGCCAAAATCACGAAAAAAAACCCCGAAGCAGTTTTTGAAACTTAACGGTGAGACTACTATGTTGCAAGTCACAGCGAGTCGTTTCGCAAAACTTGTTCCTTGGGAAAAAATTATTGTCGTGACAACAAAAGCATATGTTCAAGACGTTCTAGAGCAACTTCCAGAGATTCCCCCACAAAATATTCTCGCTGAGCCAGAGAAAAAAGATACTGCACTGGCAATGCTTACAGGTGCACTGTTTGCGAAAGCACAAGATGAAGAAGCAGTCGTGGTAAATGACGCGGCTGATCATGTTGTTGAAAATGAGCAGGAATTTCTTCGATTGATGAGAGCCGCAATCACTGTGGCAAAAGAAAAGAAATACTTGGTTTCTGTCGGAATTACTCCGACTCACCCTTCCAGCGCATTTGGTTACATTAAAGTGGGAGAAGAAATAAAAAAAGTAGACTCCAATGTTCCAGTGTTTGCAGTAGACAGTTTTACTGAAAAACCCAACATCGCGACCGCACGTGCATTTATTTCTACGGGGAAGTATTTTTGGAACGCCAATAACTATGTTTGGGCTGCATCAACTCTTCAAGAAGCTTTTAAAAAACATGCCCCAGAAACATATCAAGCAACTAAACAACTTGAGAATCTCACCGCACAACAATTTTCAAAGCAGCTTAATTTAATTTATCAGAACGCTCCAAGTATCTCGATTGATTATGCAATCTCGGAGAAAGTTGACAACTTAGTGTTAATCCCTGGTGATTTTGGTTGGGATGATATCGGTGAATGGAAAGTAGTGTACGATCTTGGAAAAAAAGATTTGGCCGGAAATGTTATTATCGAAAATGGTGGTCAAAAACATATTAAAACTTTATCAATTGAATCCCAAAATAATTTGATCCATGTTGATGATCGATTGGTCGCTTTAATCGGTATAAACGATATGATAGTAGTTGATACTCCGGAAATTTTGATGATCGCTCCAAAATCGAAAAGTCAGGACGTCAAAAAAATAGTTGAGCGACTCAAAGAAGAAAAACTAGAGGAATACCTCTAACGCCATAGCCAACAAACATGAAGAACATCTTTAAAAAAGTACTTTCTACTTACTACTAACTACTTGTTCTATGGGTTACGAAACTCAAAAACGGATACTCGATATTATCATTGCGTCATTGTTGTTCGTCATATTCTTTCCAGTTTGGCTCATCGTTCCCGTTCTCATCTGGTTTGATTCCGGTTTTCCAATTTTCTTTGTCCATAATCGTGTTGGGAAACATGGTGAGATGTTTAACTTGCTCAAGTTTCGTTCGATGATCAAAGATGCCGACGAATATCTTCACAGTGGGAAAGATCAAAAATTGTTGAACGAATTTAAAAACGGTGATTGGAAGCTTAAAAATGATCCTCGTATTACAAAATTAGGCAAAGTGCTTCGTTCGCTGACCATCGATGAATTTCCTCAGTTGCTCAACGTACTCAAAGGAGAAATGAGTATGGTTGGTCCTCGTGCGTATGTCCAAAAGGAGCTTCTGGAACAAACCCGAAAGTATCCTGAGACTAAAGCACTTGTGAAAAAAATTCTCTCAGTCAAACCCGGCATTACTGGACCTTGGCAAACTAGTGGCAGAAATGAAGTGCCCTTTAGTGTCAGAGCCAAAATGGATGCCCAGTATGCTCAACAAAAAAGTGTGTTGAACGATTTACAAATTCTACTCAGGACACCCAAAGCAATGTTGTCAAAATGGTAGCGTAAACTTGACAGCAATGGAGTATCTTTGAGATAGTGGTATCTTGCAATATTTAGTAGTCTTGTAGAAAAAGAACCCAATATAAATTCCGCTACAGTCCTGGTTATAAAATATCTTTGACATTTATGGTAGAAGACACAATTATCCTTCCCAATCAAGAAATCGCACAAACTGATCGCAAGAAGAAAAACCCAATGCATCATCTAAGCAAACTGTTTACTCCCAGTAAAAAACATTCCTCAAAAGAGGAACTTATTCAACCACAGCTTTCTAAAAAAAAGAAAGGTCTGCGAACGTGGCATAAAGTCGTGGTTGCCATCGTATTGGTACTCGTCCTGGTTGGATCAGCAGTTGGTGCCGTTGGATACTACACACTTGGCATAGTCAAAAACTTGCAAGCGCAAGCCAATGAACTAAAAGTTGCTATTGGTGGAGTAAAAGATCAACTAAAGTCACAAAATCTGCCCGGAGCGAAGGCTGCTTTTAGCGATGTCCAGACAAAGCTTGATCGAATGAAAGTTGAGTATCAGCGCCTGTCATTTCTCTCGTCACTTCCCATCGCTAACAATTACTATCAAGATGGCTTGCATGGGTTTAAGGCTGCTGAAGCTGGAGTCAGAGCCGGAGTAAAAACAATTGATGCCATAGTCCCGTACGCTGATGTATTGGGATTTGCTGGTGAAGGGACCTTCACTGGTGGCAGTGCAGAGAATCGCATTAAACTCTTATTAGATACACTCGGAAAAGTATCTCCTATTCTTGATGATATTAAAGGAGAACTGACTGCTGCTGAAACCGAGCTTAAAGCAATCAATCCAGATCGTTATCCCGACAAGATTCAAGGCATTGAAGTTCGTGGCAGCTTAGTTATGGGACAGCAAGTCATTCAAGATGTTGTTGATGGCATTGATGAGTTTCGTCCGGCGATAGAGGTACTACCACAAATTGCCGGAGCAGACGGAAAACGCAAAAAATACTTAGTAATCTTTCAAAATGACAACGAGTTGCGCCCAACCGGTGGGTTTATGACTGGATATGCTGCACTGTTCGTCGAGGATGGGAAAGTCACTCCAGAAAAAAGTGACGATATCTATGAGCTGGATAAAAAGTTTAACTCAAAAACTCCGATTCCAGCCATCTTGGGAAGATACCTAACGACTGAGAAAAAGTTTAATTTACGCGATATGAACATTTCGCCTGACTTTAAACTCTCGATGGACACATTTTACTCAAACTATAAAGAAATTAAAAGTGAACCGCAAAATATTGATGGAATCATCGCCGTTGATAGTGAGTTTCTATCTTCATTAGTAAAGGTACTTGGACCCATTGATGTTGCTGGATACGGCACATTTAGTGCAGAAACTGATAAGCGCTGTGATTGTCCACAGATTATTTACTCACTTTCAGAGATTGTTGATCGGCCAACACCCTATATTCGACAAGACCGAAAGGGAATCTTAGCACCGATGATGCAGGCCATTTTGCACAAAGCCTACTCCTCTCCTAAAGAGGTTTGGCCCCAACTTTTCACACTCGCAAAGGAAGATATTGAGCAAAAACACGTACAAATGTACTTCTTTGATGAAGAGTATCAAAAAGCAGCCGAGGCAGTAAATGTTGCTGGTCGGATGAATCCGGTCAAGGATAGTCATGATTACATGGCTGTTGTTGACTCAAATTTAGGCGGGGCTAAGTCAAATTTGTTTGTCACCCAAGAAGTAGAAGTGAAAGTTTCACCGGTACAAAACGGGATGATTACCAAAACAGTGACATTAAAATACAAAAATCCATTTCCTGGATCAAACTGTAACTTGGAAGCCGGACAACTCTGTCTGAATGCCCAGTTGAAAGATTGGGTGCGATTGTACATGCCACTCGGGTCAAAAATTGTTGAAACCAACGGTTTTGACGATGGGACTCAAAGTGAAGCAGTTGAAGAAGATCTCCCTGATTATCAGGTTGTTCAAGGCGTTTTTCGTCTCTCGCCACAATCAAACTCTTCTGTTCAAATCACGTACACAGTGCCGTATACAGATGAAAAAGTCTATCGCGCACAGTTGCGCAAACAAGGTGGGACTGGAAACGTGAAATATCTCTTTGATATCAATGGGAATCAAGAAGAAGTTATTTTAGACAAGGACAAAACAGTTGAAATTCCATTTTAGAGACAAAGAGACTGCACATGAAATCGTATCCTTCAATTCACACACATGCAGTTGTTCTGAAACGGTCAAATGTTGGTGAAACAGATCGGGTAATCACCTTATTTACTCAAAAGCACGGCAAGATTGTTTCGATTGCCAAAGGCTGTCGGAACTTACATTCATCTCGGCTCAGCACGCTAGAACCAGGAAATTTGGTTGATGTGTACTTTCTTCCAACAAAGGGTTTACCCATTCTCACTCAGACACAACTCATTAACGATTTTGTGCAAACGAAAAAGTCACTTAAAAAAATGAAACAATTGCTACAGGTTCTGGAAATCGTTGATGCACTTTCTGTCGAAGACGAAAATACTCCAGTTTTTGTTCGGCTCACCAAAATTTTAGAAGCACTCAATTCTTTTCCCATTTTTCGAGCGATTCGATCGGAGCTTTCAGCTCTGATTGAGGAGTTTGGCTTTCAACCCCTTGCTGAGACTCAATACCAAACCATTAGTGAGTATGTTGCAACACTGAGTGATAAAAACCTCAAAAGTTTTGAGTTTTTGACAATCAAGTAATAAGTATGATACAATTTTTCTAGTATTTACCCTTTGGCAAGGATTTTCACAAATACTGATAACAATAAAGTGGTCAAGTTCACTGGGACATCATGACTTGACAAGTAGGGTGGAACCGCGATTCCGTTATTTGAGGAACCGTCCCTATGCAGTAGTATCTATACTGTGTAGAGACGGTTTTTTTGCGTTTTCAACTAAAATACAGTAGCAAACGCAACTCGCCATAGCTTTACTGTGTCCTCTCGTAGTCCCGCAGTGCGGGACGAAGTGGGAGCGACGGCGGGTAAAGTTTAGGTAAATGCACAAGCCAATTTCTACACGTGCTCGCTTTTTCAAAAACAGCGAGAGAAAGGGCGTTTATGACAGACACCACTGTCACCCTCGAACAAATTGTTTCTTTGACAAAACGCCGTGGTTTTGTGTTCAGAACATCAGAAATTTATGGCGGGCTAGCTAACTCTTATGACTATGGTCCTTTGGGAGCACAACTGATGCGCACCATTCGGAATTTATGGTGGCAAGAGCTGGTTGAGAAACGTGAAGATATGGTCGGCCTTGATTCACAAATTATCCTGCATCCACAAACTTGGGTTGCATCGGGACATGTGAGTTCATTTACTGACCCGCTGGTAGAAGACAAGGTTACCCACAAACGCTATCGAGCTGATCATTTAATAGAAGCCTGGGTTGAAAACCATCCGGACAGAGTAGAACCAGGTTTTGAAGTCGTGAATCTCAATCTTGATCAAATGGCTCAGTTCATCAACGATCAATCAATCAAAAGCCCGGATGGTAATGAGATCACTCCACCGCAGACGTTTAACTTACTTTTTGAGACCTCAATTGGCTCAGTGAGTGGTGAAAAATCGAAAGTGTACTTACGCGGGGAAACCGCACAAGGAATTTTCTCTAACTTTAAACAAGTGCTCGATACGACTCGGGTGCAACTTCCGTTTGGGATTGGGCAAATTGGAAAAAGTTTCCGAAATGAAATTACCACAGGGCAATTTATCTTTCGCACGCTTGAGTTTGAGCAAGCTGAGATCGAGTACTTCTTTGATCCTGATTTGCTTCCTTGGGAACAAGCACTTGATCAATGGAAACAGATCATGTGGCAATTCGTCACTCAAACTCTCGGTGTGAAACCTGAGCACTTACGGTGGAGACAACATACCGATAAAGAGCGCAGTCACTACAGCAAGGACACGTACGATCTAGAGTACCTGTTCCCATTTGGGTGGAAAGAACTCTGGGGAGTTGCATATCGTACCAACTATGACTTGATGCAACATATCAAACGTTCAAAAGTTGCTCTTGAGTACACTGATCCGTTTACTCAAAAAAAGTTGGTACCACACGTCATTGAACCCGCTTTGGGACTCAACAGGGTCTTTTTAATGGTGTTGTGTGATAGTTATTGGAAAGATGAAACAAAAAATCGGACAGTGCTTCGCCTACAACCCAACATTGCTCGATATCAGGCAGCAGTCTTTCCATTGGTACGCAATAAACCAGAACTCGTTGATAAAGCCAAAACTGTGTATGAACAGTTGAAAAAACAGTTTAGAGTTGCTTGGGATGACCGTGGCAATATTGGAAAGCGCTATTTAAGCCAAGATGAAATAGGAACACCATGGTGCATCACAGTCGATTACCAAACTCTAACAGACGACACGGTCACTCTGCGCAATCGCGATACAGCGAATCAGCTTCGAGTTGCAGTGATTGATCTGGAGAAACAGTTGCAGTCATAGACTATAGAAAAGGGAGTGTTTATTTTCTCCACAACACTCCCTTTTCTTGTTTTTGAGGGAAAAACTCTGATCATTGGATGAATCGTTCAATTTCAACCTTGCAACATCATCAACTTCTTTAGATAATGGCACTTATGAAAAAACTCGGACTGCTCCTCATACTGCTGTTGGCTATTACTCTTGGTGGATGTAAAAAGAAGACAACAGATGCTGCCCCGACACCAACACCAGCAAAGAAGAAAATCAGTAAACCAGTAAATCAGATTTCGTATGAAGAGCGTCCATACGTAGTAATGGTGCCCACACTCAATCGAGAAGTCGATGTCATTATTAAAACACTTCCAAAAGCTGCTGACGGAGTCGATTATTTGTCAGAGTACCAACATGAAACATCTTTGGGAGGCAACGAGCAGTTCATCGATCTGAAAAAAGGCCTACCTGCGACAAAGCAGTTCTCGTTGTATTCCAGAAGTGCTGGTGGAAAAACTAGCTACGAGGAAGATGTGAGAGGAGGCACTCTTACTCTGAATTTTACTGGACAAAATGAGTACACCCTCAAACAAGATTGGGCCTACTATGATCGAGTAAACGCGAAAAGCTCAACCAAGACGAAGGCTTTACGATCACAAGATGGTCATTTTGAAATCAGTATCGATCCTTCAAATAAAATTAGTTACGTCATCATTTACAACTCACCCGGGAGCCCAATGCCCATGAATGGTAAACGATTATCAGAAGTGTATACAGTTGCCACCTCCAATGCTGTCACTAAAAAAGTCGATATCACTATTGAACTACCTGAGCAGGGAACTGGTAAGCTCTATGGTTGGGATGGTAAAGCGTGGACGCAGCTTGAATCTTCTGTCAGTGGCAATGCTGTCAAGGGCACACAAGTTCCTTTCCTGGAAGCATATGTTGTAGCTCAGTAATCAGCTACAGTTCATTTGACACAGTAAGAGACCGTAAAACGGTCTCTTTTTTTTACCTGTTGCATCCTCATAATTACGTTCAAAAACCCGATGTGTTTCGGGTCTTTTTCCTATTCTCAGTCGAGAAAAACATCGTACAATGATTAGAGTGGTAAAAAGTGGTAAATAATCTCATAATATGTTTATCGGAAAATATTACCATCAACTTGAAGAGAAAGGACGAGTTTCATTACCCAAAAAGTTTCGAAAGAACGAACAGTTGATCATTACTAGAGGACTTGATGGCGGTTTGTTTTTATATCCTCAGAATGAGTGGATAAAAACAGTAGAACTATTATCCAAACAACCGGATACCAAGCAAAAAAACCGTGACTATCTTCGCTTGATGACCAATGATGCTCAAGAAGTAGAAACAGATACTCTCGGAAGAATCACTATTCCAGAGTATTTACGACAATTTGCCAAGCTGACCAAGCAACTGGTGATTATCGGAAGCTACTCAAAAATAGAGATTTGGGACATGAAAACGTATCACGACTACCTGGATCGAATTGAAGGAAAAATGGAAGAAATAGCAGAAAGTTTAGATATAACGCCAGCCCAAGAAAGTCATTTGTGAAACACACAGCACTACACCAACCAGTCATGGTTGAAGAAGTCATAGAACATTTACAAATTAAAAAAAATCACTGGTACATCGATGCCACATTTGGTAGGGGTGGCCATACAAGAAAAATTTTAGAACACGGTGGATGCGTTATCGCGTTTGATCATGATCAAGACGCAACAGAGTTTGCACAGGATGAGTTTCAGGGAGCAATTGACCAAAAGGAACTTATCATTGTCAATGAAAACTTTAACAAATTAACAAAAAGTATTAGTGAAAGGAAACTTACTCACCCAATTTCAGCCATTCTTTTCGATTTTGGGACATCTGTAGATCAACTCAAGGACATCAATCGCGGCTTTTCATTTGAACATGATACGAAGCTGGATATGCGCATGGATAAACGACTTGGAATACAAGCAAAAGATTTACTTGCAATACTGAGTGAAAAACAGTTAGAAGATTTGTTTCGCATCGACGGGGGAGAAGAAGAAGCCAGAGCCATAGCAAAGGCAATAGTACGGCAAAGAGAGCACTCACCGATCGAAACGACAGTACAACTTCGCGAGTTGATTGCAGCGAAAAAAAATCAAAAACGAACACATTTGAACCCAGCCACAAAAGTGTTCCAAGCCTTGCGAATTGCAGTCAACAGTGAGATGGAAAATATTGCCGAAGTACTACCTCAAGCACTTGATATGCTCGAACCAAATGGCCGGATCATCACCATCAGCTTCCACGAAGGTGAAGATCGAATCGTAAAAAATCAATTTAAAGAGTGGGAGCACCACAATAAAGGACAGCAGCTCACAAAAAAGCCACTACAACCAACAGAGGAAGAAATACATAAAAATCCAAGATCTCGAAGTGCAAAACTCAGAGTCTTCATCAAAAGCAACCTATGAACATCATCACATGTACCACCATACAAGCAAAACAAACTCCTGCAAACAGGAAATACTGGAAAACATACGTCGTGTTTGGCTGCATGCTTGGCTTGAGTGCCTTACTCAACACATTGGCTTCTGTCGAGTCAATGTACAACTCCACGAATTCTCAGGAATTGGAGTTTAAGAAAAATCAATTAACGACACAAATTCAAGAACTCGAACAACAACGGTCACAAGCCGTGAACCTTCACCAAATTCAAGAACAAGCACTCGCGCAAGGATTTGTTGCAGTAGAAAAACTGCAATACGTCAACGCTCCAAGTAGCCAAAAAGTTGCCGAACGATGATGCATGACACTCTACAGCTTGCCCAATTAAAAACAAAAAAGCACTTCCCTCTATCACGTATTGCTCTTATTCGTGGCGTCATACTCACAGCATTCGTAGCAGTACTGGCACGCTTATTTTATTGGCAAATTCTTCAGGGCAGTCAACTTCGTGCTGAGGCAGAACAACAATACACTGGTTTTTCATCAATTCACGGGAGCAGAGGCAAAATTTTTTCCGCTGATGGATACCTTCTTGTTGGTAACCAACCAATCTTCACTTTGTTTGCTCAACCTCAAATCCTAAGCAAGAGTGCCAGTGAAATTGCCCACCAACTCGCACGAGTACTCGCTTCGCAAACAGCATCAGAGTCAGCCTTGTACGTAAACTTTGTTGATAAACTTTCTGACACCGATAAAAAATGGATTGCATTAGAATCGCGAGTCACTGAGCCACAAAAACAACAAATTTCTCAATTTCATTACCATGGTATCGGCTTTGATGAGTACGAGTCTCGTTATTATCCTGAAGCTTCACTCGCTGCGAATATTACTGGTTTCGTTGGAAAAAATGATCAAGGACAAGACACTGGATATTTTGGCATTGAAGGTCAGTTTAATTTGGAACTAAAAAGCAAGCAAACAGTAGTTAAAACTCGGAAAGACGCAAAGGGGGTCCCGCTGTTGCACCAACTGACTCAAACAGTCCAAGAATCTGACGGAAGAGATATTACTCTAACAATTCGTCGTGACATTCAGTACATGTTAGAACAAAAATTAAAGCAAGGCGTTGAGCGGTATGGAGCAAAATCCGGCGAGGTTGTGGTCATGCACCCCAAAACCGGCGCGATATTAGGCATCGCTTCATATCCCAGTTACGATCAGCGTCAATACTTTCAGTTTCCATCTGAACTGTATAAAAATCCCCTAGCTTCTGATGCCTATGAACCGGGATCAACGTTTAAAGTTCTGACAGTTGCAGCAGGAGTTGATTCTGGCGCAGTTACACCAGATACGCAGTGCACCAGATGCGCTGCAGCCAGAGAAATTAGTGGCTACACAATAAAAACATGGAACGATCAATACACAGCTAATATTTCAGTCAAAGACGGGTTAGCGAAATCAGACAACACGGCCATGATTTTTGTCGCCCAAAAAGTTGGCAAGGACCAATTCATCGATTATCTTCATAAATTTAAAATTGGAGAACCATCGGGCGTTGAACTTCAAGAAGACTCTGGAACACTACTCAAACAAAATTGGCGGGAGATTGATCTTGCTACAAGTTCTTTTGGTCAAGGGATTGCAACAACAGGCTTGCAAATGGTTCGCGCCGTCAGTGCAATCGCGAACAATGGTAAAATGGTTCGACCGCGCATTATTGACTCAGTCACTGTTGACGGACAACCGGTAAAAGTGAGTACCGAAGTTGTGGGTGAACCCATTTCATCGCAAACTGCTCAAACTGTTACCGATATGATGGTGTACGCTGCCCAAAGTGCAGAGGCCAAATGGAAAACCTCAAAACGATACAGTGTCGCCGGTAAAACAGGTACTGCTCAAATTCCTGTTGCGGGTCATTACGATAAAGAAAAAACGATCGCGAGTTACATCGGCTTTGCTCCCGCATATAACCCTGAATTTGTGATGCTGGTTAAATTCAGTGAACCAAAAACGTCTATTTACGGTTCCGAAACTGCTGCGCCAATGTGGTATGAAATAGCTAACGAGTTATTTACCAGATTGAACATTCCCCCAGATAGACCAGACACAAATAGTTGACAATCAGTACCTAAAATAGGTACCATCCGTTTATGTCTAGTTTAATTCCCGATGCTGCTACCACGAGTAACGTTCCCGTTCAAGTTAATAATACAAAACCATCTCATTCACAACAGTTTCCTCACAAATTACTACTGATTGCAGTTTCACTACTTGTCATCTTTGTCGTCTTTTGTGTGGCATTCTGGTTTGGAGCGCAATTTGGTTCTTCTACTAAAATAACTCAAAAAAACGATGAAGGTAAACAAAGTGCACAGCCTCAAATCACCCCTTTAAATACACTTGTCCCCACCACTTCTCAAATAGCTCCAAAAGCAAACTTACAAACATATAAAATCACCCATGATCCAACGGTAGGATACCCAGATTATTCGGTATCTATTCCTCAAAAATGGGTTCGGCAAGAACACTCGTCTAACTTCCAGGACTTAGAAACGTTTCTCGCATTGGATGGGAGCGCATTGGTTATCCAAACTGACAAAAACCAAAAAACAACACTTTCAAACTACTTAGACGATCAAGATAAGATTGCAAAAACAGCATGGGAGGGAACTCCATCTGTGACAGTTTTAAGTAGTATTCCCAAAACTATTCAAAACTTTGAAGCAGTTGAACGGTTAGAAGATAAACATGCTGCAGGATTCACTGCACGAGTGACTTACGTTAGCTATAAAGATACTATCTTTATTTTTTATAATAGACCTGGGCAAATAGAGACACCTGAATCCGAAGCACTTCAATATTATGACACCATCGTAGAGTCATTGCGCATTACTCCATAACATCAAATTATTTGCGCTATAATGTGATCTCATGCTACGCACACTCCTTTACCGCTTCAAACGAATCTTTCATTTTTTCAAAACGTGGGGACTGGGGGCGTTACCTGCCAATATTTATTATGGTTTCCCCAGTCGGAAATTAACAGTGATCATGATCACTGGAACGGATGGCAAAACCACTTCCTCCACTTTGACCTATCAGGTACTTAAATCAGCTGGCAGAAAAGTGGGATTAGTCTCAACAGTTGCTGCCTATATCGGTGATCAAGAAATTGATACCGGCTTTCATGTCACCACACCTGGACCTTGGGAGTTACAAAAGTTTTTAAGTGAGTTTGTCAAAAAAGGATTTGAATATGTCGTCATCGAGACTACTTCACATGGTATTTACCAATTCCGAACTTGGGGAATTACTCCTGCTGTCGCTGGTCTGACCAACATTACCCAAAATGAAGCTCTCGATTATCATGTGAACTACTCACTCTACGTCCAAGCAAAGTGCGCGATGTTGGCTCAAGCAAGTAGCATCTGGATTAATCAGGCAGATGAGTCGTACCCATTCGTTCAAAAACTGCTTCCTCAGTCAAAAACACACTCATACCAGGCACTAAAAGCAATTCCTCAACCAGTAATAGATTCAATTACCAAGAAATTTAGCGAAAAATACAATCACGCCAACGCAACAATGGTGTATCACATTGCGAAAACACTGGGAGTAAGTGATGAACAGTACTGCAAGGGGATTGAACAGTTCACAACTGTCCCAGGTCGCATGCAATCGGTTGAAAACTCGCTTGGCATGAAGATTGTGGTTGACTTTGCTCACACACCAAATGCGCTATACGAGGCACTGTCAAGTTTACGACAAACAGTTAAACCAGGTGGAAAATTGATCGCTGTCTTTGGTTGCGCAGGACTACGTGATCCCAGAAAACGCGCTCCAATGGGCAAGTGGGCTGCAGAGCTGGCGGACCTCTCCATATTCACGGCTGAAGACCCTCGGACTGAGGATATCTGGAGTATTATTCGACAAATGAAAGAACAGTTAACAACACACCAGAACCGGATTATCAGCATTCCTGACCGAGAACAAGCAATTACTTTCGCACTCACTACACTTGCAAAAAAAGGGGACACTATTGGTATATTTGGTAAGGGTCACGAACAAAGTATGGCATATGGACACATAGAGTATCCTTGGAATGATGTTGAAGCAATTAAACAAGTACTGTCAACACTATGAAACAACCAATCACTTCTTTTTCTGACAAGCATCGGGTATTCTTGTTTGACTTCGATGGTACATTGTTTGATTCGGCAGGACTAAAAGTTGAGATTGCAGAAAAACTAAAGCAATACACTGATAACTCAGAATTGCTGTGGGAAACCGAACGTCAACTTCGTGGTAGAAAATTTCACTTAGTTGAAACTATGCGAGTATTTTGTGAGCAGATCGGAATGGAAACTTCAGAGTTTAGTATTCAAAACATCTTGCTATATCACAACTTTCCTGATTTCGTTTTTCCTGAAGCCATCTCTACTCTTGAAAAACTCCATAATGATAATATTTTAGCGATCTTCTCGGAAGGTGATGAGATTTATCAGCAATTTAAAATTCATCAATCAAGGCTCAGTCAAAGTGTCGATTTCACTTATATTTTTCCCAAAAAACAAAATCACCTTGCTGAAATTGTGAAATTTTTTGGGCAGAAAAAAATCTGGTATGTTGATAATCAACTTTATCAGCTACAACTTGCCCATCAACAATTCTCAGATATTACAACTGTCTGGATCAATCGAGAAAACCTGCAACCAAATGTTGATTTTCACCCCACTCACACCATCACATCGCTCGAGCAACTGTAAAATTTCTCGATATGAAATACTACTCACCTTTTGATTCTGTTCAGATCCTTCATACGCAACAAAGTGATGGCTCCTTTCATGTTCATCAACAAGTTGCACAATTGCTCCAGCAAGTAACACAAAACAAAGTTGCTGTCGCACAACTGATTCATTCAAATGATGTTGTTATTGTCGACTCGCTTTCAAGTATCGTTCATCAGTGTGATGCGCTAATCACGCCTATTGCTAACCAAGTCATCAGTTTTTTTGTAGCAGATTGTTTTCCTGTTGTGTTATTTGATCCAATACAAAAAGTTATCGCTTTAGTTCACTGTGGTTGGAGATCGCTTGATTTAGACATTCTAAAAAAAACAGTGAACCAAATGCGCACAAAGTTTCTGACTGAATCACAAGATATTCATGCTTGGGTTGGGCCAGGAATTTGTACCAAACATTACCTCCACAAAACACCTCCTGAGCAATTCAAAGACCCACGTTGGAAGGGGTGTATGAGTAAAAATGAACACAATTTGTACTCAATTAATTTGTCTCAATTTATCAACAATTCGCTCGTTCAGCTAGGCATAAAATCAACCGAAATTACCTTTTCAGACACATGTACATTCGAATCAACGAATCAGTTGTTTTCTCACACTCGGTCAAAACAGACACATGAACCTGATGGGCGATTTGTTGTCGCTGCCTGGTTTACAGCTGATTAAAGATATTCGCTGTTCAACGCGCTATAATACAAAACATCATGACAAGCAAACTTGATTGCCACCATATACACCTGACTGGATTTAAGGGTGTGGCGATGGCATCAATCGCGCAATGCTTACATGATAAAGGAGTCATCTTAAGTGGTTCAGATGTTGCAGAAGACTTTGTTACAAAGGACGTGCTACAACAAGTTCGCATCACATCTCACATTGGTTTTAGTGATACACACATTCCAGATAACACAGAACTGCTCATCTACACTGCCGCTCATGAGGGTCCACACAATCCTGAAGTCATTGCCGCTCAACAGCGAGGAATTGCGATAATGTCTCAAGCAGAAGCATTGGGAGAACTGTTTAACACAAAAAGAGGCATTGCTGTGTGCGGAGTAGGCGGAAAATCAACCACCTCCGCAATGTTAGCGTGGATCTTTAGCAAGCTTCACATTCCTATTTCCTACTCGGTTGGGGTCGGAAGCATTGCTGGACTATCAAAAACAGGTCAGTGGGACAAGAACAGTGAGTACTTTGTGGCCGAAGCTGACGAGTACGTGATTGATCCTTCAGCAGCCCGCAGAGGAGAAAAGATTACTCCACGCTTTTCTTTCTTACAACCAGAAATTATTGTCTGTACATCACTCGCCTTTGATCATCCTGATGTATACAAAGACTTCGAACACACCAAACAGACTTTTTTGGAATTTTTTTTGAAGGTAAAAAAAAATGGAGTATTAATTGTTCATGGCGATCAAAAAGAATTGGTAGAGTTAGCACATGCAGCAAAAAAACAAAGAACTGATATTTCCCTCCACACATACGGAGAAGAACAACACAACGAACTCGTATTTGGCAAGTACACGTATCAACAGGGAGCGCTGACAACAATCATTCATTGTTCTCATGTTGCTACGCAACACCTTCCTCTTCAGCTTCGTGTTCCAGGAAAACATAATCTCTTAAATGCGTGTGCGACCCTACTTGCATGCACACAAGCAACAATCTCACTTGAACAAGCAAGTCGTGCGCTCTTTTCATTTCACTCAACAAAGCGTCGATTTGAACTCAAAGGTGAACACAATAAAGTTCTTTATTATGATGATTATGCTCATCATCCACGAGAACTCAAGTTAGTCATTGAAACACTCCAACAAATGTACCCTCAAAAAGCTATTTACGTCATTTTTCAACCACACACCTTTTCTCGCACCAAAGCCTTGTTTGGTCAGTTTGTTGAAGTACTAGGAACTGCGCCCCATCTGGTGTTAACTGATATTTTTGCATCAGCTCGAGAGCAATTTGATCCAACAGTTTCAAGCAAGTTACTTGCACAACACATTGCACAAAAGTTTCCTGGTCTTGAAATGCATTACCTCCCATCACTTGAGGAAGTTACTCAATTTTGCCTGGAGAAAATCCCTCAAGACAGCGTTTGTATGACAGTGGGTGCAGGGGACATTTACACCATTTATGATAAAATGGATCTCACCCAACCCGGTAAATAGTCTTGGAATAACGCTCATTTCATATGGTGGACATTCAGACGCAACTCCAGCAAACATTCCCAGAACTTGTATTTCAAGCGAATTTTCCACTTGCTCCACTCACCACAGTTAAAATCGGTGGACCAGCTGAACTGTTTTGTGAAATCAGTTCACAAAAACAATTTATCAGACTCATTTCTTACTGCAAAAAGCAGCACATTCCGCTGACATTGCTCGGCTGGGGAGCAAACACACTTATTGCCGACGCAGGTATTAAGGGATTGGTGGTGAAATACAATAGCACTGAAATTTCAATTCATGACAAAGAAAGTACTCAAGCACCAATCAGCACTCTTCATTCAAGGTGGCAAAAAGGTGATGATGAAAATACATATCCCACCTTTGATACTGTTGAGTACTCAGAAGTAAATTTACCAAGAGTTCCTGTCCAGATTGCCGCAGGTGTTCCTCTTGCGTACGCAATCCAACACTTGCTCCAACACAATATTACCGGACTACAATGGTTTTCGCGAATTCCAGCAACGATTGGTGGAGCAGTGTATAACAACATTCATGGCGGCACACATCTATTGAGTGAATATGTGCTTGCGGTTGATATCATCGATCAAGATGGAAATCAAAAAACGTTATCTGCCATAGAGCTTGAGTTTGAGTACGACTATTCGCGCTTTCATCATACTGATGAAGTCATTGTAGCGGTTGAGCTTTCATTATTTCGGGGAGATGCACAAAAAGCACAAGCAGCTGTTGTACAGTGGGCGAAGCAAAAAAAAGATCAACCACAAAACTCGCTTGGCTGTATCTTTCAAAACATTAGCAAAGCAGAACAACAAAGGCTCGGATACCCTACACCAAGTGTTGGGTATATTATTGACAACATCTTACATAAAAAAGGCTTTCGTATTGGCGACGCTGTAGTATCACAAAAGCACGCTGCATTTATTGAAAATGCCGGGAAAGCAACAGCAAGTGACTACCTTCAAGTCATTAAAACGCTCGTACTGGAGATTAAAGAAAAAACTGGCCTTACCGTCCAACCAGAAATTTTCTTTAAAGGATTTACTCAACAAGAGTTACAATTTTTACATTCAAATCAACAAAAAGGCGAATAGAGTTATTTCTAGCAGCCTTTGAAAGAGATTTATGTCAGCTTTTTTAGTCGAGGGGGGAGTGCCTCTCCATGGATCAGTCAGAATTGGTGGAGCCAAAAATGCCTCATTTAAACTCATGATTGCAGCACTGCTAGGAAGTACTGAGTCAAGATTGCTAAACTTTTCGCATATTAGTGACGTTCAAACAGTCAAAGAAATAATTCGTGAACTTGGTGGTGAAGTACTTGAAGCAGGGGAAAGAGCGCTATTTATTCGACCACAAAAAATGCGCTCGTACACCATCGATAATTCAGTCGGTGCACAAGGCCGCTTTTCTACCATGTTTATCGGCCCACTTGTGGCACGATTTGGACAAGCGCTAGTCCCAGCACCAGGTGGTGACAAAATCGGCAAACGTCCACTCGAGCGTCATTTTGAAGGATTGCAAAAGCTTGGAATTACCGTCACTCAACAATCAAACATGATTCTTTGTCAAGCCAAAAAACTGAAAGGTTGTACGTACCGCTTTGAAAAAAACACCCATACAGGAACTGAAACACTTTTAATGGCCGCAGTTATGGCAAAGGGAAAAACAGTTCTGGAAAACGCTGCAGAGGAACCCGAGATCGACGACTTGATCGCATTCCTCAATAGTATGGGAGCGCATATTCGACGTCGAGCTGGAAGAGTCATCGAAATTGAAGGTGTCAAACGTTTGCAGGGTGCGATTCATAAAATCATGCCTGATCGTAATGAAGCAGTGAGTTATGCGTGCGGTGCAATTGCAACCAAAGGCGATGTCATTATCGAAAACGCTCGCGCAAATGACATGAAAGCATTTTTAGACAAACTCGAAGAAATTAACGCCGGTTATGAAGTTGGTCAGTATGGAATTCGCTTTTTTTATAAGCAAAAGCTCAGAGCCACTGATATTGTCACCGAGATCGAACCAGGTTTTATGACCGATTGGCAGCCACTCTGGGCCACTCTTGCCACTCAATGCACAGGAAAAAGCATCATTCATGAAACAATCATGCAAAGTCGCTTTCAATACGTCGACGCACTGACGCAAATGGGCGCTGATATCCGATTATTTAATCCAGAGGTGAAGCATCCTGAAAAAGTTTACAACTTCAATTTGTCAGACGATTCTCCAGACTTCTTTCATGCAATTGAAATTTCCGGACCAACACAGCTTAAGGCCGGACACTTTTCAGTTGTGGATTTACGACATGGAGCGACACTGATCTTGGCTGCGCTGACGGCAAAAGGAGTGTCGCGAATTGATCATGTAGAGTTAGTTGACCGTGGCTATGAACAACTCGAGTCAAGACTACGCAGTATGGGAGCCAAGATCCAAAGGACCTCAGACTAGAGACTCAGGGTAACCTAAAGTTCTTTGTTGTTCTTGAGTTCGATTGCGACTACAATACGTAGTCAATAGAGTTGTAAGACGTTTTATTTATGGATCTTTTTCTCGGTATCTTAATTTTTTCTTTTTTTATCACATGCGTGTTGATTATTCCGTTTATTGATACGTTGTATCACCTCAAGTTTCAACGACGAAGACAAGATACGAAGGATGCGTTTGGCAAAACTACTCCAATCTTTAATACGTTTCACAATGTCAAACAAAAGTTGGGAGTTCCTGTTGGCGGAGGATTGTTGGTGATTCTGGTTGTTGCCATCCTATTTTCAATTTTGTTACCAGTATTGAGCATTTTTGGCATTACTGTTACACACGTGTATCCTATCAATACTGAAGTTAATCTACTGTTTTTTACCTTTTTATCGTTTGGCTTGCTGGGAATTTACGACGATATAAAAAAATTCTTTGGCTTTCAAAAGGAAGCATTTTTTGGCATGAAACTTAAACACAAATTTGTCATCCAATGGGCTCTCGCATTTGTGATTGCAGCAGTGTTGTACTTTCAACTCGGGATTAACTTTATCTATATTCCATTCTTTGGCAGCATTCACCTCAACCTTCTATACATTCCTTTCGCAGCCTTTACCATTGTTTCATTTGCCAATGCAGTAAATATTACTGATGGTCTCGATGGGTTAGCAGCAGGAATCTTAATGATCTCGTTGTTTGGATTGTGGTTTTTATCGACATCAATCCTCGACACACCATTATCCTTGTTCATCGCCTTGTGGATCGGTTCGCTCGTTGCATTTTTATACTTCAACATTTTTCCGGCACGGTTATGGATGGGTGATGTTGGAGCACTCGCTTTTGGAGCAACACTCGCGGTTGTTGGGTTACTACTTGGGAAGATCGTTGCGGTAGCAGTGATCAGTGGAATTTTTGTTGTGGAAATTACTAGCTCGATGTTGCAACTGCTTTCAAAACGATTTCGGCATAAAAAAATATTCCCAGTAGCACCAATGCACTTATGGTTTCAACTTAAAGGTTGGGAAGAACCCAAGATCGTGCAACGCTTATGGATTGCTTCTTTGATCTTAATGTTGTTCGGAGTGTGGCTGGCTGTCATTTAATCAATCACTCACCATTCGTCATGTCATACGACTCTTTTCGCGAAACATTTACCTCAAAAAACATTTTGTTGTTTGGGTTTGGTTTGCTTGGTGGAGGAAAAGGCAGTTTGTCAGTTTTTCAAACTCTTGAGTGCCAGATCGTCATCACCGACGCAAAATCTGAGTCTCAGCTTGCAGACACACTCAATACAATTCAAACCAAAAACCTTGTTCACACCACCTTTGGAAAACATAGTTACGAAGACATTGATTGGGCAGATGTTATTGTTAAAAATCCAGCTGTCCCGGATACCAATCCGTTTATCAGCTATGCTAAAAAAAAACAGAAACGAGTTACCACTGACGCAGCATTGTTTTTGCGGTTTAGCCAAAGTAAGACTGTTGGAATAACTGGAACTCGAGGAAAAACCACCACAACGTTACTGACCCATCATCTTCTAAAAAACTCGCTCTCGTTACCAGTTCAACTTGGAGGCAATATTCAAAACATTGGCAGCTTACCATTGCTGTTAACAGAAACACCCACTACCATAACTGTTCTTGAGCTATCCTCGTTTGCACTTACCGGTTGTCACCAAGAAAGCGTGAGCCCTCAAATTGCGGTCATCACCAATCTTTACCCTGACCACATGAATTACCATGCTTCGATGGAGGAGTACGCACACGAAAAAAGTGCCATCTTTGCATATCAAAAAAGCAGTGATCACGTTTTTCTCAATCAAACAAACGAGTGGACATCATTTTTTTCAACGAAAGTGCATTCGCAACTTCACTTGATCTCACCAACACTTTTCCCTCTGGCAAAACAAATGCCGTTGCCTGGAGAGCATAATCAATGGAATGCAGCTTTTGCTATTGCTATTGCAACCATGTTAGGGGTCAAACATGATTCAATCAGTCAGCATCTGCACACATTCCAGGGAGCAGAGTTTCGCCAACAAGTACTCAAAACCGTTAACGGGACACAGTTTATCAACGATTCAACCAGTACTACCCCCGAGGCACTGACTGCTGCGCTCAGCACATTCCCTGATGCTGATTTCATTATTGGCGGTACAAGTAAAAAACTTCCTCTCGAACATCTCGCAACTAAGTTGCAACAGCACCGAGGTAACTTATATGCGTTGAAAGGATCGGGAACAACAGAACTATTGGGACAACTCGATAAACAAGTTCGCGTTTTTGAGTCACTCAAACAAGCATTTGTTGCTGCCATTGAAAACCATCCAAAACAGGTAGTATTTAGTCCCGGGTTTACTTCCTTTGAGCTTTTTCGAAACGAATTTGATCGCGCAAATCAATTTTCAGAGCTGGTGAATCAGGTATAGCCTCTTTGCTTTCCTTCTAACCAATCCAACTTGCTCCTAAGCAAGGATTGGCTTAAGCTAGTACGATACTCACACTATGACACCAAAGCGTCGAATACTACTGTTGACTTTGTTATTGTGTGTGTTTGGCATCTTGATGGTATTTGAGTCATCAACTGTTGAATCGCTCGACACTTTTGGAAATAAATACACACTCACCATTCAGCAACTCAAATGGCTCGCAGTGGCAGTTACTGCTCTAACATTTTGTGCACACCTACCACCTTCATTTTGGCAAAAAATTGCACCTGTTGTGTACACACTTGGCATTCTAGGGTTACTTAGCATTTTTATTCCAAGTGTGGGGATCACTGTTAATGGTGCACATCGATGGATTAGCCTTGGAGGTTTTCGATTTCAACCAGTTGAAATCATGAAACTTGGGATCGTTCTGTATTTTTCAAAATGGATGAGCCGACACCAACGCTTGATGCCTTTTGCAGCGTTAACACTCCTTCCAGTGACACTGATCATGCTGCAACCAGATCTTGGTTCAACTTTGATTGTCTTAACCATTGCTTTTGGGATGTATTTTGCCGCCCAAGCCCCCATGAAACCGATTCTTATAACAGCCGTTGTGGGTCTTGTCGGCGTATTTCTGCTCACGGTTTCATCAACATATCGTTTGCAACGCCTACAAACTTTACTGCATCCGGAGGCTGACCCACTTGGAGAAGGGTATCATGTTCACCAAATTACACTCGCACTTGGTAATGGTGGGTTATTTGGAACAGGGCTCGGCCAATCGAAACAAAAGTATCGCTATATTCCAGAACTCAGTACTGACTCAATTTTTGCCATTGTTGCCGAAGAGACTGGATTTGTTGGAGCTTTTGTCATCATTATGTTGTTCTTGTTGCTGATCCAATCAGGGTTTAAAGCAAGTGAAAAACTTGAACCACACTCTTTTGAGCATCTTGCTACAACTGGGATCACTATCTGGATTACCAGTCAGGTCATACTCAACCTTGGCGCTGTAGTTGCCTTGATTCCACTCACAGGCATCCCATTACCACTCATTTCAAGGGGTGGCACTGCTCTAGTAACAATCATGACAGGCATCGGTATTTTGTTGTCACTTTCCCATACGAACCCTGCAATCAAGTCAAAATTTTTCCCTAAGGCTCACAAGAGAACTGCAGGTGTTCTCAAGCCAAGAAACAAACTTACACGGCCACTTTTTGACAGAAAAAAACCATGAAATCTTGATGTATCAACCATTGCCATTTATTTTCTAGTTGTTCTCTTGTACAATGCTATACTACCCATATGACAACTGTACTTATAAGCGGTGGCCACCTCACACCAGCGTTAGCCTTGATTGATCAAGCCAAAATCGAGAAAAAACCGTTTACTTTTGTGTTCCTTGGCAGAAAGTATAGTCAAGAACACTCGAAACAGATTTCTCAGGAACAAGCTGAGGTTGAAAGTCGAAAAGTTCAGTTCATTGAAACTCAAGCGCCTAAACTGCACAAAACGTATTGGTGGCGCAATATTTTTGAACTAAGAAAACTCCCTCGGGCACTGTTGATAGCTTGGAACACCATTTCTCGTACTAAACCTGACATTTTTGTCTCCTTCGGAGGATACTTGGCATTTCCTATAGCTATCGTCTGCCGAGTTCGGAGAATTAAAGTCATTACACACGAGCAAACCGTCACCAAAGGCTTGGCAAACCAGGTCTTAACAATTTTGTCAGATAAGGTCGCAGTTTCTCACGAGTCGAGCATCAGCCAATTTCCAAAAGAGAAAGTAGTCCTCACTGGTAATCCCGTTCGTCAAAGTATTTTAGTCGAGCAAGCCAAACCTCCATCCTGGGTTGATAGTTTTACCACCAAACCAATTTTGTATATTACTGGTGGTAATCAAGGGTCAGAAATAATTAATCGAGTAGTAGAACAAACGTTGCAATCACTGACTACCACTTGGTACGTCATCCATCAGTGTGGTAACCCAAGTAAAACGTTTGACTATCATAAACAATTATCACTGGCTCAAAAAAAACTTCCCAAGACACAGCGTAATAATTACGTGGTTCGTAACTGGATTAAAGAAAAAGAACTTGCCTGGATCTTTTTGCACGCTACCGCAGCGGTTTCTCGCTCCGGGGCGAACACCATCCAAGAGCTCATGCTGCATCAGCTTCCTTCGCTTTTAATTCCTTTACCTTTTTCTCATAAAAACGAACAACAGAAAAATGCTGAAATCCTTTCAGAGGCTGGTAGTGCTATTTTGCTGCTGCAGAAAGATCTCACGCCCGATACTTTTCTCGAAAAATTGTCCTTGATTAAAAAACAAGAAATCACCATGAGTAAAAATGCGAAAAAACTCAAATCATCGATGATTCTTAACGGAGCTAGTAATCTACTTTCTGTCATTGAACAAGTGGTCGCTTCATGAAAATACCAACCACCAATCGGGTGGCTTTTTATCCTTTCCTGCGCTGGTTTTTGGTATTTGTGATTTGC
This sequence comes from uncultured Pseudomonadales bacterium, assembly GCA_964583795.1. Lineage (GTDB taxonomy): Bacteria > Patescibacteriota > Microgenomatia > UBA1400 > PJMF01 > JBDTME01. The sequence goes on from CAZOWX010000001.1 coordinate 108,908, forward strand.
AGCCTTGAACTATTGCTCACGTTGCATTTTAACCTGTTCACCATGCAAAACATTCAGTGCACCAGTGACACTGGCAACTGTAGTGAACCAATTGTAGCCGAGCTCCACCACTTACAGGGAAACTTGTTCTTCTCACCAAGCCTTTGGCAGACTGTCACTAAAATTATTCAAAGTGATCCGTTTGTTTCCGAAATCGCTGTAACCAGAAAATTCCCACACACTGTCTTGTTTCACATCAAAGCGAAACAGCCGTTGTATGCTATCGATTGTTCCTCTAAACAACTATTGGTTACTCAAAACGGCTCTCTCGAAGAAAACACACAGGAAATTCATCTTGATATCCCCATCATCAACGCACAAGAGAGCGTTTGCACAGCCGTACAACAAGCAGGGCACGCAAATCTACAAGATCTCAAAACACTTACGGCGTTTTCCAATCAACTCAAAGAACAAGAGACTCAACTAAACGTTCAATGGTTGGATCTTTCTCTAGTAGCAGTACGAACCTCCCAACAACAGCAGATTCTTCTGCCATTTGATCAACTCGAACACTCATTTTTAATGTACCATTATCTTGTCGATCAGCATCAACTTCCGGAAAATTGGAAAGAGCTTGATTTACGTTTTCAAAAAGCAATTGTGAAAACTCAATAGAGTGTGTCATAATGTGAGCAAACATCAAGTTAAACATCATGAGTAAGCAACACATTGTTTCTGTTATTGACATTGGGACCGATAAAGTCGTCACATTAGTGGCTGATGTACAAGATGGTCCCCAACAAATCCGCGTCATGGGTGTATCCTCTGTTCGTGCGAAAGGTATACGCAAAAGTCAAATTGTTGATCTCAACAGTGCTGCTGAGGCAATTACTGAAAGCGTGGATGCAGCTGAACGCATGGCTGGGCTCAACATTCACCATGCCTATGTCAGCATCGGTGGTCAACACATTCAATCACTCAACTCAAAAGGAGTCGTGGCAGTTGCACAACCTTCCCAGGAAATAACTCCAGAGGACGTACTGCGCGTCATTGACGCTGCCAAGGCTGTCTCACTACCAAGTGGTAAGGAAATTATTCACGTTATTCCGAAGAACTATAAAGTTGATTCTCAAGACGGGATTAAAGATCCGATCGGAATGAGCGGCATTCGTTTGGAAACGGAAGCACATATTATTACCGCTTCGACTACCGCCCTAAAAAACATTGAAAAATGTATGAACGAGCTTGGGATCGCCGTAACCGAGTTTGTTTTTTCAGGATTAGCTGCTTCAGAAGTAGTGGTGACAGAAACTGAGCGTGAGCTGGGCGTTGTAGTCGTTGACATTGGTGCTGGAACAACATCGATGTGTGTGTTTGCAGAAGGGTCTCTCGAATTTTCAGGAGTACTTCCCATTGGAGCTCGGCACATTACTCAAGATATTGCGCTGGGTTGTCGTATTAGTCTAGAGTCTGCAGAAAAAGTAAAAGTGGCTCTTGGTACCATCCCACAATCCCAAACTGCTCTTCCTGGCGAAACAAAAGATGATGCCCGTAAACGAAAAAAATTAGAGGATCTCATTGATGCCCAATCAATTGGGATTACTGAACCGATCGAATCACTCTCAAGAAAAACACTGCTTGATGGAATCATGGCTCCAAGAATGAAAGAGATGTTTGACCTTATTGGAGCTGAAATTGATAAACATCAACTGTTTCCAAAAATTCCAGCTGGAGTTGTGCTTGCTGGTGGTGGTGCTGAAACCGTCGACATTGTCGAAGTGTGTAAGCTCACGCTCCAGTTACCAACGCGTGTTGGTACTCCAGTTGGTTTTATGGGACTGGTTGATGAGGTAGAAAAACCTGCCTTTGCCGCCAGTTTGGGATTACTGCGATACGCCGCGAGTAAAGCGATGTATCAACCGCCTCCAAAACAGGGTATGGCATTTCCACAATTTGGAGCGTTATCTCAACTACCACAAAAGTTGGTCGAGTTAGTTAAATCATTATTACCGTAACTGTTGCTTTTTTTACTTTTTTTCTTTATCTGTAAAAATGGAAAGCCTCTATTTCAAAGTGATTGGGTTTGTGCTACACTTTTTGTACTTTATTCGGTAGTATCGTGTCGAAAAAAACAAATCAAGTGTTGTACAACAGGCCTTGTTTAGTACAATGACAACACTTTATGTGTGTACACATACTAACTGAGCTGATACATTAATACCGCTATGGCTTTCGTCAAACCCACAAATACCACATTTGCAAAAATCAAAGTAATCGGAGTCGGAGGAGGTGGTGGTAATGCCGTCAACTCCATGATCGAATCGAATAAGATTTCGGGAGTTGAATTTGTCTCGGTCAATACTGATGCTCAAGCACTGCTTACTTCCAAAGCTGACACCAAGATGCAAATTGGCTCAAACTTCACAAAAGGTTTGGGCAGTGGGGCTGATCCTGAAGTCGGTCGACAAGCCGCAGAAGAATCTCGGGAAAAAATTCAGGAAATTTTATTTGACACCGACATGGTATTTATAACAGCCGGAATGGGTGGGGGTACTGGAACAGGGGCATCACCAGTCATTGCACAGCTAGCAAAAGAAGCTGGAGCGCTTACCGTAGCTGTTGTCACTAAACCGTTTTTGTTTGAAGGCATCCGCCGCATGAACAGTGCGGAAGAGGGTATTGAGATGATTAAGGATCACGTTGATACATTGATTGTCATCCCAAATCAACGTTTAATGGATGTCGTTGATAAAAAGATGACGTTGCTTGACGCATTTCGCCTTGCAGACAATGTGCTTGGACAAGGAGTGAAGGGTATCTCGGACTTAATCACTGTTCCAGGACTTATCAACGTTGATTTTGCTGACGTCAAAACAATTATGTCTGATTCTGGTTCAGCACTCATGGGAATCGGAACTGCTAGTGGTGAGAATCGTGCGGTCAATGCTGCCCGCATGGCAATCTCTTCTCCACTTTTGGAAGTTTCTATCGATGGAGCAAAAGGAGTGTTGTACAACATTATTGGTGGTTCTGACATGTCGATGAGTGAAGTGTCAGATGCTTCACAGATTATTGCTCAAGCTGCCGACCCCGATGCCAATATCATCTTTGGTGCGACTATTGATGAAAATCTCGGTTCCGAACTGCGTATTAGTGTGATTGCTACTGGATTTGAAGGTCGCTCGACATTTGGGAGTATGCGACGACCACAGTTTGGAGCGTATTCCAGGGCCTCTGAGAAAAAAATCAATGAAGAAAGAACTGAGCCCCGCATCGTTGCATCCCCAAATACGTATGTTCAACCCCAGATGAATCCCCAATCTCAAGCTCCGACGATGTCTTCATTTGGCTTTGCCTCTCCGTCAGCACCAGCACCGGTAATGACTCCTCAAGCATCCAGTGTTCAATCAACATCTTCAGCAGCAGATGATGTCACAGCAGGCGTTGAAAGTGAGTTTGAAGACGAGTTTGACATTCCTGCTTTTTTGAGACAGAAGTAAGACGTTTCATTCAGTTTAATTCATAATGTCAATGTGTTATACTATTTTTAGTTGAAAGAAGACCGATTGAACCTAGTGATCGCTAGGCAAGGTGCTTGAAGAACGTTTCACTCTGAAATTACTAGACCAAGCCGGGTAAGCCCGTGACAGCAGGAGATGAGAGGTTTCAGGTGTCAGAGCGTCAGGTTTCAGGATTTTCCTGACACCTAAAAGCTGAAACCTGACACCTAAATCGAGGTGGTACCGTACCCTAAAAGACATTAGGGAGCCCTCTTAAGTTCATTCATGACGGAATGGATTTGAGAGGGCTTTTTTGTAGTTAAAGAAACCAATAACAAAGAAAAATAGTTACAATGGGTACCAAATACCAAATACCAAATACCAAAAAAAATTATGCCCAAAATCACCAACTTTCGCCAAACACCCAACTTACCGCAATTAGAGGAGGAAGTTCTTGCATTCTGGCAAGAAACAAATGCTTTTCAACACTCAGTTGAGATGCGTGATGCGAGCAAGTCGTATGTCTTTTACGATGGACCTCCATTTGCTACCGGCTTACCCCACTACGGTCATCTCTTGGGTTCTACCAGTAAAGATGTGATTCCTCGCTACTGGACGATGAAAGGGTACAAGGTTGAGCGCGTCTGGGGTTGGGACTGTCACGGTTTACCGATCGAAAACATGATCGAGAAAAAACTCGATATAAAAGGTGGTAAAAAGGGCATCGAAGCACTTGGAATCGACAAATTCAATCAAGCGTGTCGCAATGAAGTCATGACCCTCGATAAAGAATGGGAAAAAATCATTGCACGATTGGGTCGGTGGGTTGATTTCAAACACAACTATAAAACCATGGACACTTCCTACATGGAATCAGTGTGGTGGGGATTTCAACAACTGTTTGAAAAAAAGCTCGTGTATGAAGGTCGAAAGGTCGTGTTGTACTGTTCACGTTGTTCTACACCACTCTCAAACTTTGAGATCGCCATGGATAATAGTTACGCCGATACTGAAGATAACTCAGTATACGTAAAATTCCAGTCAACAGAAAATAGTAACGAGTATTTTCTCGCTTGGACTACCACACCATGGACTCTCCCCGGAAACGTCGCTTTGGCCGTTGATAATGAAGCGCAATATGTCAAAGTTGAGCATCTGACTGATGGTCAAACAGCAGAGTACTACTGGTTAGCTAAAAACTTGCTCCCACAGATCGCTAAATTTTTACTGACTGAAAAACCCACCATTGTTGCTACGGTAAAAGGGAGTGAACTGGTAGGGAAATCATATCAGCCACTGTTCACCTACACCCCAACTGAAGGGAAGCGTGCCTACGAGATTTTGTCCGCTAAATTTGTTAGCCTCGATGATGGGACCGGTATCGTCCACACTGCAGCCATTTATGGTGAAGATGACTACGCACTCGCGCAAGCCAATAATCTCCCATGCGTTCCGAGCTTAGATGAAGAAGGAAAGTTTCTCCCAGAGGTAACTTTGGTAGCCGGTCAGTTTTTCAAAAAAGCCGAACAGCCAATCATCGATGATTTGCATAAGCGTAACTTGCTGTTGCACGCTGACAAGATCACCCACTCATATCCATTTTGTTATCGTTGCAACACTCCATTATTCTTTAATGCAGTTCCAGCATGGTTCATCGATGTTCAAAAACTCAAGTCGCAACTCAGCGAGCAAAACGAAAATATTCACTGGTTCCCAAAACATTTGAAATATGGTCGATTTGGCAAAGGGCTGCAAAATGCTCCTGACTGGAATATTTCTCGATCACGCTACTGGGGAACTCCCATGCCGATTTGGGTTGCAGACGAACAGGCCGATCTTGAATCAAAACAGTATCGAGTCATTGGCTCCATCGAGGAGTTAAAACAGTGGGCTGTGGATCCCCCGCAAGTGCAAAACCTTTCTGATATTCATCGCGAATTTTTAGACGAGATTGAAATCTGGATCGATGATGCTAAAACCATCAAAGGCAAGCGCGTTCGTGAAGTGTTTGACTGCTGGGTTGAGTCTGGCTCTATGCCCTTTGCCTCTCGGCACTATCCATTTGAGCATAAAGCAGAGTTTGATGCCAACTATCCCGCTCAATTCGTCAGCGAGTACATCGCCCAAACTCGGGCTTGGTTCTATACCATGCATGTCATGTCTGTGGGCATTTTTGGTAAAAACTCATTTGAAAACGTACTGACTACCGGCACAATTCTAGCTGAAGACGGCTCAAAGATGAGTAAGTCCAAGAAAAACTACCCTGACCCAATGCTAGTCATTAATGAACACGGAGTGGATAGCTTACGTTTATATTTGATGAGTTCACCGGTGATGAAATCTGAAAACGTTAACTTCTCACCAAAGGAAGTTGCTGATATTCGCAAAAAAGTCTTTTTGATTTGGTGGAATGTGTTTGCGTTCTATAAGCAATGCAATGCACCAACAAGCTTTGATCCAAAGAAAGCGCTGGCACCCTCTCACATCATGGATCAATGGCTGATGAGTCGAGTGCACTCAGTGATCAAGGCAGTAACAACTGCGATGGACGAGTACAACTTGGTCAAAGCATCACGGGAGCTCATGGACTTTGTCAACGAGCTGTCAACTTGGTACCTGCGTCGCAGCCGAGACCGACTCCGATCAGCTGCATCGGACAGCCAAGAACTCGGTGTGTTTGGTTTTGCCTTGTACACACTGGCACAACTTTTTGCACCACTGACTCCATTTTTTAGTGAAATTATGTATCACAACTTGGTTGATGAAACCAAAAGTATTCATCATACCGATTGGCCAGTTGCCCAAACACAATGGATCAACACCACCCTTGAGAGTGAGATGAAATTAGCTCAAGAGCTGGCTGAAAAAACTCATGCTCTTCGTGCGCTACAAAAACTCAAAGTTCGACAACCATTAGCAAAGCTGAGTGTTGCAAGTGCCAAGCCACAACTGAGTGAATTGGTGAGTGAAGTATTACTCGAAGAAGTAAATATTAAATCGCTACAATGGCAGCCAAGCGAACAAGAAACAAATGTAGAACTAGATACGACTCTCACACCAGAATTAAAAGCGGAAGGGGAAGCCCGGGAGATCATTCGTAGTATTCAACAGCAACGAAAAAAACTTGGTTTGACGCTCAATGACACCATTAGTGTCACTCTTCCTTCATGGCCAGAAGGTTGGACTGAAAGCATCAAGAGCACCACACACGCAACAGCGTTGCAAAAAGGTGAAAGTCTTGTGGTTGAAAAATATTAGCCAGCCCACTTAGTCAAACAATCGTTATTCTTGTGAATCTGATTGAAGCAAAAATACTTCAATGTAAGCTTTATATAACGGCAATTGATCACTAAGAATTCTGCGCGCACCATCGATTGTTCCTGCTGCAGTTATCATTAATGAAATCCAAACGACAGTCCTCCCAGCTGGGAGTATATCCAAAAGCTCAAGCATTGACTGAACTACAGACGGTAAGTTTTCAGGCTCTAATATAATACTTGGGTACAAATATGTAGCAATAAGACAAAAAGCAAATTGCTTTTCTGGGGACAATCTTTGATATATCTGGGCAGAAACTTTTTCAATTAATTGTTGTGTTTGTTCAAGATGTGGTTTAATTTTTTGATAAATCTCCGCTAGCGAATCTGGGACTGTTACCATAAGGCATCAATTATACCATTCATCGTCTCAAATAAATTTAGAACGCTGACAATGCTACAATTGGCTCATGCGCCAGCTCATTACTTTACCCCTCTTGTATTTTTGTTTTGCGGTTATTAGCCTTGGCATCATTGCCAGCATTGCACCACAGCTTGTCTTTACTCAGTTTATCTACTTTTTGCTGGGTGCCGGACTGTTTACACTCAGTAGCATCCTCCCTCTCTCATTTTGGCGCCGCTACCATTGGGTGTTTTATTTAGGTACGCTTGTTGCCTTAGTTGTCACCCTGATGCTCGGAGTGATACATAAAGGCGCAGCGCGCTGGATTCCTATTGGGCCGATCAATTTTCAACCGTCGCAGTCTGGTCAGCCGCTGACCATTCTGACCCTCAGCTTTTTTTTGAACTCATTTCATTTGAAGCGATTTCAAAACGTTTTGGTGTACGGGGTACTGATTCTCCTTCCTTGGATACTGACGTTTCTGGAACCAAATCTGAGTACCTCACTGATTTTTCTATTTTTTGCCGCGATCATGGCCATTCACGCTGACATTCCTGTCCGATGGATTGTGGCTACAGTCATCGTAGCTTGTATTGTGTTTACTATCGGTTGGTTTACGGTCATCAAACCATATCAAAAACAACGCGTTTTAACCTTTTTCTCTCCCGATCAAAATCAAGCCGAAAATTATAACGCTCGCCAATCACTCATCTCTGTTGGCTCTGGGGGACTATGGGGGAGAGGACTGGGACACGGAGTTCAGTCACAGCTTCGGTTTTTACCTGAACGGCAAACAGATTTTATCTTTGCCTCAATCGCCGAAGAACTCGGATTATTTGGCTCGCTAACGGTGTTGTTTTTGTATGGGTTATTGTTCTTTTTTCTCTATAGCCAGCTATCAAAAGCGAGATCGGTATTTTTTCAGTCACTTTTTGTTGGCTTTTTAGCATTTTTTTGTATACAAGTCAGTGTCAATGTGGGAATGAATATCGGACTACTCCCAATCACAGGAATTACCTTACCATTCATATCCTATGGGGGTAGCTCACTGCTGAGCTTTGCCTTGAGTTTTGGCATTTTAGAACGCGCCGTTATCGAAAATGAGCGCAAAAAAGCCCTGTACATACGATAAAACTTTTAAAGCTCGATTGCCCTACGCCTGCTCATTGAAGACATCTTCAGATATGATATAATTTTCGTCTATGAAATACGCCATCATTCACTTCCAGGGAAAGCAGATGAAAGTCGCTGTGGGAGATACTATTGTTACTGATTTAGTCGCACAAAAGGCTGGAGAAACCGTCACAGCAGACAAGGTACTGCTCATTTCTGATGGAGAAAACATCACAGTTGGTCAACCGTTTGTTCAAAACGCCACAGTTTCTCTAGAGGTCGTCGAGCATGGTCATGGTCCAAAGATTCGCGTCGCGACTTACACAGCCAAGTCACGTCATCGCAAAGTTCACGGACATAAACAAGATCTCTCTTCACTGAAAGTCGTAAAAATCCTCTCAAAGTAGGACTTGAGAGCATCGATCAATTTTCAACGTCTGTCATAACTGCTGGTGAAGCGTTGCATAGCAACAGCGAGTTGCTTTACAATCAAGGAAACTATGCGCTATTTACTTCATTTAGGACGATTGGCTGATTTATCCTGGTACGAACTGACTCAAAATCTCTCTACTGGCGTGCAACTTTCAAAAGTAACTGAGACAATTGCTCAGGTTGAATTCACTGACAGTGCGGCACTCACTGCGAAACTTGAAGCACTTTCAGGGATTATTAAAGCCTCGAGCGTCGTGGCAACTCTCGCGACACCAGATCAGGCCATTGAACTCATCAGTGATGATCTTATTAAAAATGACAGAACCGATTTCTCAGTGTACAGCTCCCCGCAAAGTGACACTTCAGAACACATGAAAGCCGTCAAGCGACAACTCAGAACCCAACAACGATCCGCTCGATTTGTCTTACCAAAGGGGGATGGGTTATCAGCTTCCGTCCTCTTACACCAAAAAGTAAGTGAGTATGGCATCATTCAACTCCAGAGTGAACTTTTGCTCATCAAAACTGTCTGGGTACAAAACATTGATCATTGGAGCTTCAAAGACGCTGGCAAACCACAACGTGACCCGAAAAAGGGCATGCTGCCACCAAAACTCGCCCACATGATGGTGAACTTTATTTCACCCGACATTCAACACAAACCTGGTAAACGACTGTATGATCCGTTCTGCGGCACCGGAACCATTCTCATTGAGGCACTTGAACTTGGATGGAACACCGTAGGCTCTGACCTCACTCAATCTGCAGTGCAAGCTTCAGCCGAAAATTTACATTGGTTTACAACACAACAACATTTGCCTCAGCAATACGCCCTATTCAGCGCTGATGCAACCCACGTAACTCCACAACAACTTGGCACAAAAATCGACGCCATCGTGACTGAGCCGTTTTTAGGCAAGCAACAACCTTCTGAAGCTCAGTTACCAAACGTTTTCAAGGGACTTGAGAAACTGTACTGGGGAGCACTCAAGCGCTGGAAGGCAATTCTTAACGATCAAGCGGAGCTCGTCATCGTGACACCATTGGTGCAACTGGGTAAACATGAGTACTCACTCGCTTCGTTGATTGACAAATCTCGAGAGCTTGGGTATAGTATCATTTCTGGTCCGATGATTTACACTCGAGAACAAACGATCGTAAAACGGGCTATTTATCACATAAAGTATCACAGTTAAGACATATGTCACACGTTAAAGCCGGTGGAAGCGGCGCACATCAGCATAAACAACGACGCGGAAAGCGATTAGGACTCAAGATATCTGGTGGACAAGCAATTAAGATTGGTCAAGTTATCGTACGTCAACGCGGTTCCGTCTATGTAGCTGGAAAAAATGTCAAACTTGGTCGAGACTACACTGCTTTTTCCATGGCGAACGGAGTTGTCCGTTTTTCAAAGCGCTTAGGAAAAACAGTTGTGAATGTCGACAGCGCATCAGCATAATTTCCCTTCTTTTCAACTACTTTTCACGAGGTTTTTAATCTGGTAAACTCGTGGCATGTCAGATCAATCCACTATTCAACAACTGCCCATTCACCAGCTGCAACCAAACCCACTGCAACCTCGAGGTGAGTTCGCCAAAGAAGAGCTTGAAGACCTCAAACAATCTATTCAAGAACACGGCATTATTGAGCCATTGGTTGTGGCTCACACTCCAGCAGGATATCAAATCATTGCAGGTGAGAGACGCTGGCGAGCAGCCAAGCTCGCAGGATTGGAGGTCGTACCCGTTGTTTTGAAAAAAACCACCCCTCGGGGCATGCTTGAAATGGCATTAATTGAAAACGTCCAGCGAGTTGACCTCAACTCAATTGAACGCGGAAAAGCATTTCAACGACTAATGATCGAGTTTAAAATTTCCAACACTGACTTAGCAAAGAAGATTGGTAAGTCTGCGGCCTTCATAAGCAACTCACTGCGACTCTTACAGCTTCCTGACGCTATTAAAGACGGACTCATTGGTGGACTCATTGCTGAAGGTCACGCACGCGCGCTTGCAGCCATTCACGACACACGGTTGATGGTCGAAGCGTATAAAATCATTTTGCGAGAAAACGGCTCAGTACGTCGTGCCGAAGCACTTGCGCGAATGATGAACGAACAACTTAAAAAACAAACCGAACCGACGAAAAAAGATCTTAAACCAATTGCCAACAGTGAACTTGATGACTGGAGAGTGGCTCTCGAAAAAGCCTTAGGGCAACACGTTAATGTTCGACTCTCACGCTCCAAGAGGCAAACAAAAGTCAACATTACCCTGCACGGGACACCAGATCAGACCCAAGCTCAACTGGAAAAAATCCTCGCTCTCTCAAGAGAGTATTAAGAATGAGTCACTTATTGGAAAATCAACGGTCTATCATCTGGAGCTGTCGAGGCTGTACCCCGGTTTACTGATCCAACCTGCTTTATCGGCTGGCCAGTAGCGGAAAAAAGCTCGTCCGACAATCTCATTACTTGTGATTGGCCCCCAAGCACGTGAGTCACTCGAATACGGACGATTATCCCCACAAACAAAGTACTCGTCAGGGCCTAAAGTGATAATTTTCCCCTTTGTATATGCTCCAGGAAGAATGTCAAAGGAGCTTGGGATGTAGGGCTCGCTTAATTTCACTCCATTGACCCACACACCGTTGTCTTTTACCTCTACTTGATCACCTGGCAAACCCAAAACACGCTTAATAAAGTCACACCCTGTCCCAATCGCACAGTTCGCGGCAGGAGGAGCATGAAACACCACCACATCGCCACGTTGCGGCTTGCCCAACTTGTAACTAATTTTATCGGTCAACAAGTACTCTTTGTCCTGAAAGTTAGGCACCATCGATTGACCATTTACTTGATGTGGTTGAAGCAAAAATAAGTACACCACCAAAAAAATAGACAGCGCGATCACAACTGTCTCGATGATATCGAGAAAAAAAGCGCCGATGGCTCTGGTGATGTCCATACGTTCTCCGAATGCAGCGGGATACAACAAGTAAAAATTATCTCCTTTGTTAGTGTCAAAAACAAGTGCAGAAGTATAAAATATTCCCATGGGATATCAGTCAACTTTCTTAGTCGGGGTGCGCTGGAACGGGGCATTAAAAATTGCTTCGAAACTGATTAGTGCTCTGAAACTTGCGATCATGGCTCGATTGCTTTCTCCCAAAGATTTTGGTATTTTCTCGCTGGTACTCGTCTCAATTTCACTGGTCGAAGTGTTTACGGAAAGTGGCATCAACACTATTTTGGTACAGTCACACAAAAAGATCGAAGAGTACGTCAACACGGCATGGATTTTTTCCATTTTTCGCGGGATTGCCATTGCGCTGATCATGATTGGGTTATCGTTTGTCCTCTCAAATTACTATCACGAGCCCTCTCTCAAACTACTTATCCTTGGTGCCAGTCTCATCCCATTCGTGCGCGGATTTATTAATCCTGCAATCATCACCTTTTATAAAGAGCTGGATTTTAAAAAAGACACCTTATATCGAATTTCTTTAGTTTTGATTGATTTCTCGGTAGCGGTCGCCGCTGGTTTTCTATTGCGCAGTACCGTCGCTTTGATTTTACCTATCTTCGTGGCAGCACTCGCTGACGTGTTCATCTCATTTCGCTTTTTATCCATCAAACCCAAACTCGAATTTCATTGGACTACTTTTAGTGAAATTTTTCACCAAACGAAATGGCTCAACAACATCTCTATTTTGGATTATTTAAACAAGAATGCTGACAACTTAATCGTGGGCAGAATTCTGGGAACCACTTTACTGGGCTTTTACCAAAATGCCTATGCACTAACACAATCAGCAACCTCGGAACTAAGCTTATCAGTGATTCACGCATCATTTCCAATTTTTACTCGGCTCACTAGTGACACGCAGCGCCTGCGGCAAGCTTTTTTTAAAGTCACTAAAGGCTATGGTCTGCTACTGCTTATTCCAACAGTATTATTTATGTTATTTCCCAAAATTATTGTTCAAATCCAGTTTGGCAATCAATGGCTAGCTCTCGCACCAATTTTGCCTATTTTGGCCGCTTCAGGCTACATACAAGGGTATTTTAATATCGGCAGTTCATTACTTACCGCAAAGAAACGCTATCAATTTCTGTCCATTTCACTACTGGTTTTGTTGAGCACAATGGTTGCAGGACTACTCACTTTTACACCCAAATACGGCCTGATTGGAGCCGCAGGGAGCGTGTTATTGGCGCGAATTATTACCGTTCCGTTTTACGTGCTCTTTACTCTGAAAGCCATTCACACCACTTCGCAACAGTCCTAAATTGTTATGAGAAAAAAGCACGCCGTACAAAAAGCTCCAGTTGCATCCAATACCTCCTACTTTTCATTCTCAAGTACTGATTGGTTACTGGTCGTAGTCTTGTGTGTAGCAATTTTTTTACGTGTCTGGAAATTAGAAAGTACTATGATTTTTTTTGCAGATGCTGGCCGAGACATGTTGGCAGCTGTCCAAATGATTCAGACTCACAAGATACCACTGCTGGGCATTCCTTCAAGCGTCCCTCAGTTTAAGCAGGGTCCTTTGTTCGTTTGGTTTGAGGTAATTATTTTCTTAGTTTCTGGCCCTCAACCATTAGCAGTTGGGTACGCAGTTGCAGTACTGAACTGTCTTAGCATCGTATTTTTCTTTTTATTACTCAAAAAACACACCAA
>CAZOWX010000002.1:0-93538 GCA_964583795.1 uncultured Pseudomonadales bacterium
ACCTAGCACCTAGCACCTAGCACCTAGCACCTAGCACCTAGCACCTAGCACCTAGAATAGCATATAAATAAACGGACTGACTGCCGAGGTCGAAGAAACTGCGATCAACACTCCAAAAATAGTAAACACAATAATTGGAGGGAGTAACCACCATTTTTTATTGTGCATTAAGAATTCGAAAAGTTGTTTAAACATTGTAATAGTATACAGGTGCTAGGTTCTTGGTTCTAGGGGCTAGTCGGCTGTTTGCCTGCTTATTAATAGGCAAGACTATCCACTTTTTACTTTTTTTGCTTTTACCTTCTTCACTTTTTTTCTAATAACTGAAGACTGACGACTGAGTCCGGACGACTTTTTCCCTTTTCCTATGATGAATTGATCCATCACCAAATAGTCAATGTCGGTATGTAAAAAGCAAGCAATAGCATCCTCTGGCGTACAGACAATCGGCTCACCACGAACATTGAATGAGGTATTAATGATAACAGGAACTTTCGTTAACTTGTGATGTTCTTTTATCACATCATAGTACAAAGGATTATCTTCACGCTCAAGTGTTTGTAATCTCCCCGTTCCATCAACATGAACCACAGCAGGAACATCTTTCGCTCCAATTTTTTTAAACGGATATACCATCAACATCCATTTAGCACTGATCGGAATTTTTTCATCAGTCACAAAATATTTTTGTACTTTCTCATGCAAAATCACTGGTGCAAACGGCCGGAATAACTCTCGGTGTTTCACACGAGCATTGATAATATCTTTCATCTCCTCTTTCGCAGCCGAGGCCAAGATGCTTCGTGAACCTAAGGCTCGTGGTCCCCACTCCATGCGTCCCTGAAACCAACCAATCACTTTTTGCTGAGTAATCAATTTTGCCACTTTGGCAGCCAACTCATTTTGTTTGACAAAAGTGTACTGTAACCCCGCTTCTTCTAATGCCCGACGGATTTGATACCAAGAAAATTCTGGCCCTAAATAGGAATGAAACTCAATCATTTTTCGCCGCTTCACTTTGTTAAAGTAAAGATTTAACGCCACGCCCATCGCTCCACCAGCATCACTGGGATCAGGCGGAATAAAAAGATCGGTAAATGGGGTATTCCTCAAAATTTTCCCATTCATCACCGAGTTCAATGCGACACCACCAGCTAGACATAAATTCTTGGTCTTGTACTTTTTATAGGCAGCGTTAAGTAGTGCAAACACCACTTGCTCCAATTTTTCTTGCAAAGCAGCGGCAATGTCTTCATGGTACTTTTCGGCCTTTGATTCTGGTTCTCTCGGCGGATGGCCAAAAAGTTTGATCAGCTCATTTGAAGCCATGTGATCAGCCCAGTCATAATCAAAGTACTTCATGTTGAGTTGATAACTGCCATCTTCAAAAACAGTGATCAGTTGATCAAACTGTTCTCGAAACGGTTCTGGGTTACCATAGGCAGCAAGTCCCATGACTTTGTACTCTGCATCATTGGCACTAAACCCTAAATATGTTGTCAAAGTGCTATAAAGCAGTCCTAATGAGTGTGGAAATTGAATTTCTTGATCGATGTGAACTTCAGCTCCTCTTCCTTGTCCAATCGTCGTTGTTGCCCACTCACCAACACCGTCAATTGTCACCACACATGCGTTTTTAAATGGACTGAGAAAGTACGTACTGGCAGCATGCGATAAGTGATGGGGAATGTACGCAACTTTGCCATGATAATCAAACTCTTTTTTCAACAAGTCTTCGATATTTAACTTTTGAGTAAACCAGCTGCCTGCGGTCTGCTTAAATGTGGAAAAACTTTTGGGAAAATGCTGTAAATGTTGGTGAAAAATCCGATCAAACTTGATCAATGGCTTTTCGTAAAACCCCACAATATCAAGTTCATTCGCCGCAATGCCAGCATAGTCCAAACAAAATTGGATGGCCTTTTTTGGAAATCCATTGTCATGCTTTTTGCGTGTGAATCGCTCCTCAGCCGCAGCGGCAACAATTTCCCCGTCTCTAATAAGACAAGCGGCAGCATCGTGATAGAAGCAAGAAATTCCAAGGATGTACATAGGTTAATTCAAAATGCAAAAGTAAAAGGTCAAAATTGATCCCACATCCAAAGATTAGTTTGTATTCCTTTGTGTTGTTCGGTTGTTATGTTGTTGCGTTGTTAACGCTGTCACAACCGTACACAGAATTAAATAGCTCTACAGAACATCACGTTGCGTAATGTTCGATCAGTAAAACAGGCTTGGCTCCTTTTACCTTTTTACCTTTAACTTTTGACCTATTAATACATTTTCGTCACGTCCAGCTTTTCTTTTGTCTTATCAATCCAGCTAGATGTTTTAAATGAGTTGGTTAAAAACTGCTTCCCAAATATTTTTGCCACTATAGCAGTTGCACCAATACCAACCACATATGTCATCACGACAGAAACATGAGTCAGCACCTGCTCAACAAAGTTTTTTACCTTTTGGTGAATGGTTTTGAGTGTTGTAAAAAGTGACATCAATCACAGTACAGTAAGCTATTTTGGTCGAAGAATCAAGATGTTTTTTGTTAAAGGGGGTTCATTATTTTGATCGTTGATTTACCGTACTTCTAAAAAAATTTTGGGTTCTGTATCGAAAATTTTTTCTTTTATTTTTGGAAAAATTCCCCCTAATTGAATCTGCTCTGCAATTTGAAATATTTCAGAATCAAAGGGGTAAATACTGGCATCAACGCTATAGCCACTAATTGGAACTCTAACAACCAGTTCGGGGAGCTCTTCCAGGACATATGTCGCTAATTTAGTTATTCGAGCTGGAAAACATGACCGTTTTTCTCTTTGGAGTTTTTCAATGACAATCGAATCTATAGTCTGTTTAAATTCTTGGTTCTGAGAGTACTCTTCATACACACATTCTACCTTTTTCCGATAATTTTCATCTTCAAGATCTTGCCAATGGGCAAAAACGAGTTTATGAAATTCTTCACTTGTAAGCTGCGATCTGGTCAGTGTTTCAATCTGTTTCAGTAATTCAGTCCCTTGCTGTACTGCCCGTCGCACAGCTGTTTCAGGTGTTTTTTTATTTCTTGTCTCAATATTTATTGAGTGAATGCTATCAGCAACATAAATAACAACAAAATCTTTCGTGTAGTTCAAAGCCCATTGAACCAACGAAAAAACATTTTCAGGACGAAACCACTTATTTCCTAGACTAATACCAATCCCAATCGTGTATTCACGATTGTATAACGATTGTTTATTTCCTCCACGAATTGAATACAATCTCATGTTTGTATGCTTTTGTCTTTATTGGGTTGTTAGGTTATTTCGTTGCAAACTTCCAGTTCAAAGGGCAACAAACTCAAACTTAATCTAAGTGTCAGTGCCGGATCCCAAACTTCGAGCATTATCACTGCTTATAACACTCTTGCCTGTTTGTTTTTCAATTTCTTTCCTGGCTACTTTTGCCACATGACCACCTTCTCTAGCAACTTGTCTGTTTTTTGTTAACCCCATTGGCTTTTTCTTTTTAGAAATTTCAGTCGTTGAGGCTTCGGCCAACATATTTAAAACTAGTTCCAAAGTACTCATATTGTCTCGAAGATTTTCCTTTTTCAAACCTTTTAGCCGCTTATAGTCTCGAACTGATCGATCTGCCCAAGCTCTTGTAATTTCATCAGTCAAGATCGCAAACTCTACACCTTCTTTCATGCCTCTGTTTTGCCATTCGTCTGTCAACTCTTTTCTGACCTCAATACTTTTTAGTCGCTGATTAATCCATGCCTTGGAATATCCTTTCTGGAGATACGTCTTCATTGCTCGATCGATCGATAGCTCTGGGTCAGCAGTTTCTTCGATTCGTTGATAACCTACTTTTGCTAACCAGAGCTTGAATGGTTCGGCCTTGGGAGAAGGAATCGACTGAACAAGTCGCAATACTGTTTGCGTATCAGCAACATCAGTGAAGCGTTTTTTCCCATCAGGAGCAATCATTTTCAACTGTCCGATTTTTTCGGACAGTTCACTTCCCTCATTCTGTAATCTGATTTTCAAATCACTCCAGTACTTACGTGGTCGAGTACTATCAGTTAACACTTCAATGACATCGATCACTGAAAAGTACCACAGTTCTTGCTCATCATCCCACTGGCGACGAACCGTCTTTTGATTGAATAAGGCAATACTGTCAGTTTTTTTCATATAATGCTGCTAGTGTACAACCAATTCCTTCACAATCTCCTCAAACACCCCTTCCAACTCTTTTCGCTCATCTCCCGAAAATGGCTGCAGGACATACTCTCTCCCACTTTGTGTGCGGTCCCCTCCACGTCCATCCGTCCCAATCCGAACATTCCAAAACTCGGCATTATGTAAATGCTCCCGCACAGAGTTGACCCCGTTGTGAATCTTTGGACCACTGCCAAACTGAACTTTGAACTTCCCCAGCTCAATGTCTAAATCATCGTAGACGACAATGAGGTTGTTGAGTTGTTGGGTGGTTGGGTTGTTAAGGTCCACTCCATTCCATTTCAGCACTGCTTGTACAGCCCTGCCAGAATCATTCATAAATGTCTGCGGTTTGACCAGCAGAAAGTCGCTATTCTTACTTACTTTGGAAAACACTTTTTTTTGATCGGAAAACTCTGGTAACTCCAATTTTTTCACCAAAAAATCCAAAAACAGCCACCCCACATTATGCCGCGTGTGCTGATACTTTTCGCCAGGATTGCCAAGTCCAATGATGATGTTCATGAGGTGATTATAGCAAGTGGTGGAGGAATCTGTTGACGATATTTATCACTCACGAGTTATAATGATCGCAGTTTCATCGAACAATCTCTACAAATCATATGGGCGATCCAAAAACAGACACTGGTAAACAACCAATAGATGAATTGGGAGCTAATCAACTCGACAAAGATCGACAACAAGTTCGGTCAATTCTAGATAGAGTAAAGGAACCCAATAATCCTGAAGAACTCACTGATAACCTTGAGTTACTAGAACATGCAGTCAGGGATATCACTTCACTCGTTACTGATGTTCAACAATTTGCTGATTTCACTCCAGAGATCAAACAACTAATCAGACATACCAGGAAGATAAAAAAGCAAGGCCCGCAACCAAAGCGTGAAAAACCTCCAAAAGCAGCTACCCCTCCTCCTCCAGCTGAACCAGATCCCCTACCTAAAAAAGATGTCGAAGAAATTGCAAGAAAAGCGGCTGAGCGAGAAGCAAAGCGAAAAAGAGTTCAGACAGTCATCGATAAGTATTCAGAAATTTATAAAAGAAATAAGGGAAGACGTTTTTCCCAAATGCTAGGCTGCACAGACACCCCCATCACCATTAATGATATTATCAGAAAATTTGCGACTTTCACAATCGAACTAAATGCTGCGATATCTGTGTTTGCATCTATTCACGAAAAACTAGCTCGTGATTGGTCACTTAGTGAAGACGAACGAAGCGATTTACAACTTCACCAACAAGTTAATCAACTTCTTTCATACATCACCCCCATTTTTGAGAACATGGTTTATCTTCCTAGAAAACCTGAAGATAAATCGAAAACGAAGAGAAATACCTTCGATCACACACTTGATGTCATCATCGATTTTGACGCTGCTCAAAACGGACAAACTCCACCACCACCAAAGCAAGAACGCACTCACCAAGTTGATCATGACGAACAAGTTATTATCATTTCTCTACTGGAAAATCTTCGAAACGTAGCACACACCGAACAAAACCCTTTGCAAGTAGCACACAGAGAAATAGACGTTCTTTTTAGCCGATCTCCGTCTATTCCCACATGGTTTCGTTTTTTGAAAACAAAATTAGAAAATGCTTCTAAAAAAGTAGGCAACAACCCCTATGATCCAGAGATACTAACACTTCGATTTGACGAACTTCACACTGTAGATAGCCGGCTTACAACATTGTTCGCACAGATTCTCCAATCAGCATTAGAAAAAGAGCAAAAAAAATGGCAGGCTTTTGAAACAGAGTACTTTACTGATGACAAGTTCACTGACATCACTCAGTTCTTGCATGTCACTGTTCAACTTGACTTGTACAGGATGACACAAAAAACACAGAAACCAATTCCTTCAGTACTGATGGATCGTTGGAAATCAGGAGTTCAAAGAGTGAAAGAGCTTCTCAAACAAGATAACTTTACACTACTTACTTCAAGCGAAGTTGAGAATGAAATAAAGCATTTCTTTACTACTCGATTTGTTCGAGAAAAAATTGACCAGCTCATTTTTGACGAGATTAAAAAAAGAAAAAAAGAAGAGATTAAAGCAGAAATGCTTCCCAAATTAAATGTATCTCACTCACTTTTCGAGGCTATCGATTTACTAAGAAGACACTCCGAATTTTCAGATGAGCACCAAGCTATCAAGAATCTGCAAAATTATTTCGAATTGGAAGGTAAAAAGCAGATTTTTCAAGAAAAACAAAAACCAAATCGAATTATATATCTCCGAGAAACAGACACCTATTGGAAGCAGCTCAATGACTTGTCTCTCCGGCACCCCCTAGAAAAACTCTTCGAGAGCTGGGCATTAGAGCAGCAAGAAAAATGGTGGAGGGAAGTTGAGGAGAAAAGAAATGAATGTAAAAGAGTGCTTCAAGAAAAAACAAGAGGGGTTATAACAACTTACATTACTGCAATCATGCGCCGAAATGAGGAGAGTAAAGAAGTACTAACTCCACAACAACTTGAACAGTTTGAGCTTGCACTGATTCGACGAATGGACCAATGCATTGGCGAACAAGTAAATAGTCTCGATGTTGGAAAGTTGTCCGGAAACCAAGCAATTTCAGATATTGATTTCATCCAAAAAGACGAGCGCTTTAACGAAGCATATAGCCAATCAATCATTGGGGGAAACATCTCTTTCCAGTTTGATCTGCCTACTCAGACACACGCTAGCCCACAATTTCGACAACTCAGTGCTCCGACACTTGAGGTTTGTCAACATATTGCTCAACAACTCAAAAGTGAAGAAACACACTTTGCCAAAGCCACAAGTTTTTCTAGTAAAAAAACCCCTGGTACTCAAAATCCAAGCCTGCTTGCAGCTGAAAGTTACAGCTCATACCTTCAAAGAAAAGAGAAAAGTACTGTCTACTTTGAACTCATCGTTCCTGTACTACTTGCTCGACTGTTACAATCGACCGCGCCAACCGAATTGTTACAAAACAAAAATACCCTAGCAAAAAGATATCTACTTCAATCAAACTCTTTTGTCGCGATTGCCCACCCTATAGACCAAAATGCTTGGCGAGCTGCTGAGCAACAAGCAAAGCAATATATTCAGTCGAGCTTTGGATTTAGCTCAGATGCTGTCGACAATGCAGCCTATCGCCTACAATTACCTCAGACAAAAGAGTCCTTATTGCGTTTGCTCAATGATACGATTGTGAACGACAATGGCATAGTTAATTTTGTGGACCCGCAAGCGTTTTTTCACCCAACTGAAAGTGATTCCACAACAACGCTTGGTTTTATCAATACAACTGACTATGACGACTTTCTCTTTGGTATTCGATCGCGAGATTTTGAATGGAGGGACGCATCACCAGAGAGGAGAAAAAATGCGATAGAAAAAGCCTTTACACAAGCATATATTCAGTTTGACATTATTGGCTCATACCGCACTGGACTGCTTACCTCCGTGGAAACGCGGATGACACAACGACTAAAACAGTTACCGGGGTTCGCGCAGTCCAACCCTCAATATTTTAATCTAGGAATTCAACTGTCAAACCTGATTGGTACAGATGAGTTAGCTAGCCTGATCAGTGAACTTCAGAATGAGTCAGACAAAAAAACCGTGATTGCAAAAATCTATGAAGTCTTGAACCACTCTCCACAATCACTCGACCTCGCGCAATCAATCAACCGTTTCGTCGACGAACAAACCCAGAAGGCAATGATCGCCCCGGAAGATTTTCTCAACACTATTGGTTTACCAGGATACCACGACTCACTTACCCAATTTGATTGGTTCAACATCTGCTACACCCTGGTCAGAGGACGTTTTGATGATCGACAGCCTCCAAAAGTTCATATCATCCTAAATGTTGATAGGAAAATTCTTGAGATTGATATGTTGAGAGTACTCCAATACGCCCGAAACCTGCGTTCTGCAGCCTAAAACCAGCAAAAACAAAGTAAAAATCCCCCAATTTTACCCTTCTCAAGCCAAACACTATGGGATATAATTTACTGATGCAGGAAGCTCAATCGCCCGAATTAGAAAAAATCTTAAATAACTTCTGGATTGATGCTGCATTTGACTCTACAACTCATCGAGAATACATCCTTGACAGAGATGGGCAACCAATACTCGATAATTATGGTCAACCAATTCAGATTGAGCACGGTAAAGCACAAGTTGGTCATCACAGGGATCTTGCTCAACATCTACGCGCACCTGAAGGTTATCCAGACGAAGAGCTTCGCAATGTGGAGTTCATGCACTTTGATAGTCGTTCACCAGAACAAAAACAAAAGGAAAAAGAAAGTGGCCCACAGACACCATACGTCATTGTTATCACTGGCTGGTGGGGTCGTGGACCAGAAGTGGAAGACGAACTTAAAGCCCTTGCCATTGCCATGGGAGAAGAAGGCTTACTCGGAGATGCAGTCTCACTCCCTGGTCATGGTCAAACAAGCAACTTAGAAAACGGTTGGGGTAATAAGGACGACTTCGAAACCGCAGCGCGAGCCATTCTCGAGCATATTCGCGAAGTGAAAGCCAGAGAACCCAATCGACCAATTCTTCTCCATGCTTGGTCAATGGGCGGAGTCACTGCACTCAAACTCGTTGCCATGCTTGAAAAAATGCGTCAAGAAGCTCAAACCGACGAACAAGAAAATACAGAGCCACTCGTTGGCGGGGTCATCCTCGTTGACACTCCAGCATTTCGATTCAACTTACGTGAATTTGCCCGTCGATTTTTCGGTTATGCGACACCAATGGGGCAAAGAGGCATAAAAAAAGAACCACCTTTATTGCTCACAGCAGCACTTAAAGGTCTTTCAATTTTCTTTGACCGTATTCGCGACAGAAATAAGCCCGAAGGGATGTCTCTACCGGTATTACTAGGATCAGCCCAAGCGTTATCGATGCAAGACCTTGGTAAAGATGGGACTCTTGAACTCGTTGCAGCAAGCCAAGTTCAGATTTTACTCCTGAGCGGAACAAATGATCATGTCATACCCAAAGCAATGATTCACAAGTTATATGACAAAATCCGAAATGCAGGAGGAAATATCATCCATGAAATCATTGCTGGGGCAGGACATTCACTTGAGGGCGAGAGGCCAAGAACTGTTGGAAAAGTTATTAGAAACTGGATGGTAAACAACAAGTTATTGCGACAAAATAAGAAGCAAGCAGCATAATAATACAACCAATTCTCAAGTTGATTTAAGTATTTTCGCGAGGGGGAGGATCTTCATATGCCACACACAGTCACTCCCTTCTTCTCCCTCATCATCCCCACCCTCAATGAAGAAAAATATCTTCCTCGGCTGCTTCAAGACCTCACACAACAAATATTCACCAACTTTGAAGTCATCCATGTCGATGGAACATCGGATGACAATACGCTACAAGTTGCTCGAAAATTTGCAGCAAAATTACACCTCATCAGTCTCACAACGAGAACCAGAAATGTGGGTCGTCAGCGCAACTTGGGTGGAAAAAAAGCAAAAGGGAAATGGATTGTATTTTGCGATGCAGATGATCAGCTACAAAAAACATTTTTGCAACACCTCGCCAACCAGTTAGACAACAGTCCTCAAACAGATTTCTTTACTTGCTGGATGGATCCAGATAAATCACGGCTGTCACATCAGGTCTTTGCTTGGTTTATGAACATGACTATTTCTTTTAATAAATTCATAAAAAATTACTATGCCATTGGTGCTCTGATTGGAGCACGCGCTTCAATTTTCCCATCAAATCAATTTGATGAGTCCATCCCTGTGCTTGAAGATTCTTTATTCGTTCGAGAACTGTACAAAAAAGGGTACCACTATACTGTATTCCGGCATCCTCGCTATATTTTTTCATTGCGCCGGATTCGTAAAGACGGACTACTCAAAAGTATCATCGTAGCAATTAAAATGCAGCAAAAATTCCTCAGTGGTGTAAAGATTACGACTGACACAATGTATCCCATGCACGGTGGGAAAACGTATGAAAAAATGTAGCGACTATCTAATCCTCTTCTTGGTGAGCAGCAAATTCTTTTCGAATTTTTGAAAATAAAGCGAGATAACTTTCGGCAGAATGTTGTACGGTAAAGTTTTTTGCCCTCTCTAAGGAATTGGTTGAAAATGAATCCGCTGTCTGTTTGTTATTAAGGATCAAATTGATTTTATCTGCATACTCTTGTGGTTTATTTGCTGAAACCAAATACCCATTCCATCCATCCCTCACTAGCTCATCCATACCTTGAGAGATCGAGGCCACAATTGGTAAACCATAAAACAACGCTTCAATCATACTCATTGGTTGGACTTCAGAAGTGCTACACGTTACAAATACTTTGGCTAATTTATATATTCCCAATCTGAATAATTCATCATGTTTCATCTCTCCAGTAAATATCACCTGTTTTTCTAAGTGATACGATCTTGAAAGCTCTTCTAACTCTGGACGAAATGGACCATCACCAACAATGAACAATTTGGCATCACGATTTGATTGCGCAACTATTCGAAAAACAGACAACAATCCCTCCAAATTTTTTTCTTTGCTGACTCTTCCCACATACAGTACAGTCTTATCCGGATCAATAGCATATTTCTTTCGAAGAGAGGAAAACGAACGAGCTCTGAATTTTTCAGTATTTATCCGTATCCCATTTGGACACACAATGACCGGGTTGGTAAAACCATGATCTATGAGATCTTGTTTCACAGTTCCTGATGGCGAAACAATAGCCTCACAAGTCCCAAACATCATCCGCAGATACTTCCAACCTATTGACTCTATAAATCGCGCCCCACGCTTGATACCAATTACCTGAAGATACTCCGGCTTCATAAAGTATCCATGAAACACTCCCACAGCAGGGATGTTTAACATTCTGGCTACGAAAACTCCCATCCATCCCACATTGGCAACAGTGGGTATTTGTATGATTTCTGGAGAAAATTCTTTAATTGCTTTTGTTAACTGAAGAGATAATAATCCCATGCGAAAATCTGGATACACAATCCCTGGAACTGAGGGCACATAAAACACTTGAACATTTTCCCCCATATTTTTTGGACCACCACGAGTCCGTGGGGCAACTACTAATACTTGATGACCTTGCCGATCAAACTCAAGCACGAGTTGTTCGAGACTCGTCACGACCCCATCTACTTTGGGGACAAAAACATCAGTAAAAATAGCAATTTTCATACATTGTATTTTACTTCTTCACTTCCAAAAAAAAAGCGTATTATTTATACAGTGAGGATGTTTGAAAAGATCATTTATGACAAAAAATACCTTTCGCAATACGCTAAAGAGAGTACTCTTTCTCGGGACACTCTTTATGATCGGTGAAACTGTTGTCCACCTCTCTGCTGTTCGAATCTGGGGAGCTAACCAATACTGGCCCGAATCAGCAATTCTATTTGTAAAGCTGTTTATGTTTTTGTGGGGGGGTATATCGTTATTGTTAGCAGCGTTCTTTTACGAAATTCAAAAAAATGTTCTCCAGTATATTGCGTTTCTAAATATTATGGCGTATTACAGCTTCTTTCATGGTGCTATCCTATGGTACTTTTCCTTCCTGCATTTGCCGCAAATCTTACCAGTTCCTGTAATGTATGTGCTCAACCCCTACTACTCCACTCAACTAAAGATCGAGGGGTCATTGCTGATTGCCTTCGGTGTATTTTACCTGTGGGGAAAAAACAAAAAGTTTTTAGAAAAATAACAGCTACTGTAGTGTCTCATGAAGCTTGATCGCTTGAGAAAACACCTTTAAATATTGTTGGACCGTTTCTTCGAGCGAAAACCGAAGCGAGTCTCGCTCTGAAGCCAATGAAAACTTCTGGTGCAAATCATCATCAGCAAGTAGCTCCACAATCTTTTCGCTGAACTGCTCCTCTGACTCAGGTGGGTTGATAGTAAACCCATTACCCTTAATCAAATCAAGCATAGCTGGCACTGCCGGAACTATCATCGGTACCCCAAACAACATGCCTTCAATCATACTCATCGGCTGTACTTCAGAGGTACTACAGGTACAAAAAACGCGCGCCAACCGAAACAATTGTTTTGCCAGTAACTCATCGTGATCAATTTGTCCCCAGAAAATGACCTGTTTGTCGATATTCAGTTCAGCAGCATATCGTTTGAGATCATCTAAAATGGGTCCCGCTCCTATAATCAACAACCGAGCAGCCGGCTCTTTCAACGAAACTAGTTGGAATACCCGCAACAACATCTCCAAATTTTTTTCTTTACTTATCCTGCCCACATACATGATCACTTTTCGAGGATCAATCTGCTTTTTTTCGGCAATTTTCTTGAGCTCTTTCGATACTTCAGAAGTAAGCTTCGTATCAACTTTAATTCCATTGTGACAAATCTCAATCGGTCGAGAAAACTTGTGCTCGAGCAAATCATCCTTGACTAATTTTGACGGGGAAATAATCATGGTGCACGAATCATAAAACCAACGCATGATTGTCCAGACTGGTGACTCCACATATCTGGCAACTGGCTTTAGCCCCACCAACTGTAAATATTCTGGTTTCATCACGTAGGTATGAAAAACGCCAATGCTTGGTTTTTTCAGCTTCTTTGCCCAAAACACCCCTAAGTGCCCCACCAAAATCGGGGTAGCCAATACAAACACTTCCGGATCAAGCTTTTTTAACGCTTTACCCAACCCGATAGACGGGAAACCAGCGTATATTTGAGGATAAATTCCAGATGGGATTGAAGGTAAGTAATAAAACTCAACCCGCTTCCCCATAGAAGTTGGCACACCCTTCGCTTTTGGGGCAACTACTAAAACGTGATGGCCTAGCCGATCAAGCTCTAAAATGAGCTGCTCAGCACTCATCACCACACCATCAAGTTTGGGCAGAAAGACATCGCTAAAAATAACAATTTTCATAAAACAATTATCTGGTTTTCGCCCCAAATCCTGTAAATGATATAATCCTCTAATGATTGCAAAAGCTGTACGATTATACAATGACTCATACGTTTTTCCGAACCGTTATCGAGTACTAACAGAACAGCTCTCTGAGTATTTACTTTCTTCAACCAAAGTACTCGATGTTGGTAGCTCAAATGGCAAGCTCGCCGATACATTGATAAAAGCCAATTCAAAACTTCAAATCACTGGCGTCGATACCCACGTTCTCTCCCCACAGTATATCCACATTGATTCTTATGATGGAAAACATTTACCATACCAAGATAACGCTTTTGATACAGCAATGGTGATTGATGTCTTACATCATGATGAAGAGATTGAAAAAGTACTTATTGAAGTCATGCGAGTCACAACTCGCTATATCTTGATTAAAGATCACTATTTCAACAATATTTTTGAACGAGCAGGTCTTTACTTTGCAGATTTTTTGGGAAATGCTCCTTACGGAATCAAACTCCCCTATAACTACTTGAACCAAACCCAATGGGACCATCTATTTCAGAAACTTAAACTCAAAGTTGTGGCTAAAAAAAAGTTTCGCTATTCACCCACAGACATTACAAAAAACGTTATCTATTTTCTCGAGAAAACCACAGGTACGATATAAGCTTTTTAAAAAACCTACTTAACTTCAATTTGCTTCATCTCTTTGAGGGTAGTCGCTTCTTGCCACCCTTTGTCATCACGGATTTTCAAAATTCGAGGAAATCGCAAAGCGACGAGAGCACTGTGAATACTTGAATTGGTAATCTCGTCAGCTGCAACTTCAATGACAAGCTTTGGAGCTAACCAGACATCGGGAATCAATCCTTTCGACACTAGGTACTGCGCTGGTTTATCTGCAACTTTAAGTGCTTGCGTTTTTTTGATAAATTCTTTGGCCAACTCTTCGCTAAACCCTGAGCCCACTTTTGAAATGGTCACAATTTCTTCTTTGTCATTGAGTACTCCCACTAACGCTGCTCCTACTCCAAACTCACTGCGTGTTCCCTTTGCCAAGTAGTATCCCATCACAATACAATCAATCGTATCTGATAACTTTCCTCTATTTCCTTCAGACTCTTTTATTTTTACCCACGAATACCCTTTTCGACCACTTTGATAGACCTCATCAACCTTTTTGATCACCGCGCCTTCTAACCCCTGTGCCAACTGGTCTTCGTGAAATTCATGCAACACTTTCGAATCAGTAGTTTGGATAAAGGAACTTTTGATTAATATATCGTCCTTTGGAATGACAGTTTGTAAGATTTTTTTGCGCTCTGAAAGTGGTTTGTCAATTAACGACTGTCCATCTTTTTCCATCACATCAAACACAAAAAACTTGAGCGGAATGTCTTTTGCCGACTCTTCAACACCATGTTTGCGCTTGCGCTGTATCGTCTGTTGAAACGGCAACAGCGCGCCCGTCTTGGAATCATATCCAATCGCTTCACTATCTAAAATACACGACTCACAGTGGAGTGTTTTCACTGCCTCAATCAGTTCTGGAAACATATGCGTGCTCTCTTCCAAATTACGAGTAAAGGTTCTAATTAGAACCTTACTTTTATCTTGTTCACTGACACCTGATACCTGACACCTGACACCTGCACAATAGTGCACCTGCACTCTCGTCCCATCATACTTTGGCTCGGCATACACTTCATCCATTTTTTCAATGATCTCTGCTGCAGTATTCAAGCGCTGACACAAGGCCGGGATGATCGGAGTACCAACAGCCACTTTTACTTGTGAAAGTGCCTCGATTCCATCCGTCAAAAGTAACTTTGCAATGTATCCAATATCCGCTCGTTTTTGATACGCATTTTCAATTGTTGCACTCAGCGATTTGTTGCCCTTTAGTATCCAAGACAGAGCATCAATCATCGTCATATCTGAAAAGCCTAGACGCAACTTTCCCAAGACGATTCTCACCACATAACGGCATGAAAGCGGGTCCGTTTTTTTAAGCAGTACCGTAAGCTCGTTTACTTTTCGCTCTTGAGATCCTTGACCGTTATCTTCAGCAATTTGAGTGAGCAGTGAAAACACTTCAGAAATAGTGAGTTGGGAGTCTGTTTGCGCTTTTTTTTCCTTAATCATCTGAGCCACATACCCCAAATCTCCAAGGTTTTTGTACATTTCCAAGACTTCTTTACCATCACCCTGATCATCAGAATCATTCAAAACTCTGGAAATTGCACGCATCACCATCTTGTCAGATAGCTGAAACTCTTTTGATTCGTAGCGTGCGACCAGTTTTCCTTGCAACAAGTACGACGTTAATTGAATTTCATCGGACTCCAGTTTTTTAAATAAGTCACACAACAAGTTCGTCATCTCTAAGCGTTTACTAGTCACTTCAATTTGGGAAAGTAGGTTAGAGAGTTGGGAAAAAAGCATAAGAAAAATACAAATGAAAATAACGGTTCTGTCAATTATATAGCGAGCTCAATAAGAAAAGGGTGCCAAATTCAGAGAGAAACACTTTTTACAAAAAAACTTAAACGTCGTCATCCTCGACCTGACGGTCAAGTCCTGGCCAACGGCAAAGAATTGACGATCAAGCATCGGGGATCCATTTCAACACATGTATTGAAACCGGTATTGATTTCATGTCTGCTTTATATTGCAAGCTCGCAATGTTATGTAAACAGGCTAAAAAACTGGAAAAATTTTAAGAAAAGAAGAAATAACAATACCAATCGATATTTTTTAGGGTTTTTTCTGGATCCCCGATGCTCTATTGCACTCTCTTGACCGTTGGTCAGGATTTCGCTGTCGGGTCGAGGATGACAGCCATCCCAGCACCTGACACCTGCTGTGCCCGCCGTAGCAAAGTGCGAAGGAGGGACACCTGACACCTGACACCTGACACCTAGAATATTCTAACCAGCCAGCGTATACTTCACCCCCTTCGTCACCCCATGCTTCTCAATGATCCCTTTATCCATCAAGTCTTTGAGGTCACGAAGAATCGTATCAACACTCACATTCGGCAAGATCTTAGCGGCATCTTGGCTCATGATTTCACCCTGTTTTTGTACCAGCTCAAAAAGCATAATCTGACGCTCAGAAAGGGCGATTTGACGCCCTAAGCGGCTTTGCAACTGCAAATCTTTGGAAAGCTTCAACACTTGCTGCTTCACTCGATCAAGCTCAATCGCTAAACCATAGCAAAAATACTCCAACCAATACGTCAAGTCATTTTGCTCATTTTGCTGCACCGACAAAATCGCGTTGTAATACCCTTCAACATCACTATCAAAATATGATTCGAGTGATAAAAAGCGCTTGAAGTCATAGTTCTCAGCATAGAGCACCAACATTGCAAGCGCTCGTGCCGTTCGGCCATTGCCTTCGATAAATGGGTGGATTCGCACCAATTCATAATGAGTCAGTGCTGCTCGAAATACCGGGTGAAGTTTCCGACCTTCTTCACTATTTAGCCATTCCAAAAACTCTTCAATTAAAAAGGGGATTTCTACAGAAACTGGAGGACGAAAAGCGATTTGGCCGGTTTGGACACTACGAACAACGACTTGTTGTTTGCGATACTGACCAACTTGTTCATCAGTCAAAATTCGCTGCGTGGTAAGCGCATGAAGCGTTTGCAAAATTTCCTCTGAGTAGACTACTTCTTTACCCACAAAATCTTGCCATTGATCAAGCCACTCCAAAACGCTTCGATAGTTGATCACTTCTTGAACATCACGATCTTTTGCCACTATTCCGGAGCGCATTTTGGCCGACTCGACATCACCAATATCATCAAGTCGAACAAGTTGTTCGGTTTGTTCTTGAGTGAGATCATTTCCCTCTAAGTGCGTTCCATGAAATACTGTTCGGGCTCTGGCTTCATCTCGAAATTTACTTTCCCAGGCAGGAACAATTGGTGAGTGCTCAATTAGCGCCTTTGCCGCCTCAATGCGAGAGACGTACAGCAGTAAGTTGTTGGTGATGGTGAACTTGGGTTGAAACATATCACACCTCGTCATCCCGATGAAAATCGGAATCTGATCGAGGAAAACGTTATTCTTTTATTAACAAAGACATGTTGTGTGTGGTTCGGTTGTAGGGTTGTTGCACATGTCTCCACACATAACAACACAACGATACAACAACTTAACAACTTCCACAGGATATTGTCGCATATTTTGCAGGAAAAAGGAAGTGGGCCTACACTTTGCACTTAATTGGGATTAAAAACACGAACCATAGTGAACTCTTTGGTCTGTATACGAGGTGTAATCTTTTTCTTTCAAAGCATGCCATAATCTCCATACATATTCACCCTGGGTAGGACATTCATTCCAAACTCTTCCATATTCATTAAACGAATTATTTCGAACTGCAAAGGCTTTGACAAAATTATCCTCATTGTCATATTGCCCATTTGCCCCAATTGCATTGAGCAACCGACAAGCAGCATCAGCTGCAGCATATACGTTTGTTGGGCTACAAGTGGTTTCTGACGCCGGATTACGACAATCAAAGTGGTCTCCATCTTGCGATACGAAATTTGAAGTTGCCGGTGGTTTTGTATAAAACGCAATTTTCCAAGCATCGTACACCCAATTTAATGCAGTAAATTGCCAAACACCTCGAGCAGAAGCATAGTTGGGATTCTGATGGTTAGTGTATGATTGGCTCTCACTGTGGGCCGTCGCAATCACCAAATATGGATCACACCCATGCTTCGCTCCCGCCGCATTAGCAGCATCAACAACAAGCTGAGGCGGAATCGTAAAATTAAGATAGCTATCATTCCAATATTGAATACGAAACTCTTCAAATCCAGTTGCTGGAGCACCTAAATCAGTATTCGACGGAATACTATTATCCCCAATTGCCTGCCCTCGGCTCTGGCAGTGCAATAAAAAGTCCTCAGTATTTTTCTTTGGGTCAGTCACTGCTCTGGCACACTCCAACAGATTCTGACCAGCCGATGAAACTTGCTGGACTACAGCTCTCGTCGAGTGGTTGAAAATTTTCGCTAGCCAGGGAATTCTGGCACTAACTTGCGGAGGCTCTTGACTCAGGTAAATCTCATCGCGTACTTCTTTTGGTTGGTACACCACATGCGTCTCTCCATCGACAGTAACTTCAGTGGGTTCATTGTACCCAACAATGTCCGGGTCACTGGCTAGGGAACTGCCAAAAATAGACTCAAACGTTGTTAAGTAATCACCGTCATCTTGAAACTGCCCTGATTGCTGCGCTTGTGCAAACAAAGCATCAAACGCTTCTGCCACATACTTGGTGCGAAATCCATGTGGTGTCACATTGTAAATCACAGTTTGTGGCTGAGGAGTGCGGTTTCCCACCACGCTATTCCCTTTATCTCGGTACTCTTGAATCTTGATCTTGTTTTCTGCACTGCTAATCGGTTTTCCACCTTTCATAGCAGCCGCTTGATCAGGATCAGTATCGTTGGGCGCGAGTTGAGAACCAATCCGTGAGCCGGACTCAGCGTCTTCTGTTATCGGATGCGTACACGCATCGGTGAGCTGCGCTTGTGCATACGCGTTGATAAAGTTAATCAAACCTTTTTCAAGTGGGCGGTTGCATTCGGGATCAAAACAGCGAATAACTGGAATTGGTGAAGGATCATCACTTGCAGCTTGCAAGTTGGTTCTATTTTGATCCCACACTTTCTTTACATCGAGTTGTACTTGTTGGGGCGTAAAAACATTTACTGTGCGAGTGATTACATCATCCACTGCCCCAGGTTCTCCCTCTTTAAAGTCAGTAATGGTATCGGGAACGTGGTACACCAAAAAATCCACAACATGGTCACTTTGCTCGTTAATAGCGACACCTGGACGAATTTGCTGGCTAGGATTATCAGGAGAGATCGCGTGTTTGGTCGCATCTTTATCAATTTCAGTCACTAACACCAAAAATGCTGGCCGATAGGCAGTCTCCTGGTACAAATCCACTCGGGACATCTCGTTTGCAAGTCTTTGCTCTTGTTCGGATGGCGCTTGCCCCTCCTCTTGCGGTTGAAACACGTTTTTACAAATATCCGGGTGTGCACTCACTTCACCCGCCAACTGTCCATACGTTTTTTCTGTCCCATAAATTTTACGTGTCGTGAGGGCACAATCACCACTTGGGTCAGCTTCTTTGCAAATATCGACCGAAGCCTTGAGCACTTCTTGCTCAGCCAAACACAACGAGTACAAAGAAGATAGCTTGTAAAACGGCCCCTGGTGAAGACCGTTGATCTCATCTGGCGTTTGATTCAGATACTCCCCTTGTCCTCCTGGAGTATGCAGAGACGGATTGTTCGCACCAAACCACTGTTCAACCGACTCAAATCGATTGGTGAATTCTCGTTTTTTCTGATCGTTAGTCAAAGAGTAATCGTATGCTCGCCATTTGACCTCATTCTCGTTTCTCAGTACTCCAAAGATGCGGTTGACACCAGTGCTAGAAACACCAAATGTGGCACTTGGTTCAAACAAACAGGCAGTAGAATCAATGGCGTTTCGACAACTTTCTCGTTGATAAAAAATCAATCGCTCGATCGTCCCGGAACCACCATTTCTCGTTTGATAATCCGCTGGATTCGAACACGTCATCGAGTAATCACTGAGCAACTTGTTGGTAATATCATCTGCACTCGAGCTAACCGAGTAAAACGGATAAATAAAACGCTTGTAGTAATCGCCAGCTGGGGGAAGTCCGGTATGCCCAGTACTTTTGTCACACGTTGCCGGATCGATCTCATTTCCTTGCGCGTCGTAAATTTTCCCGTTGATGTAATACAGCCAGGAATCACTGGCACTGTCACATTTATTGGGGACCAAGGTCGTAGCAATCTTCCCATCAGGAGGAGTGTGTGATTTGTAAAAAGTCAGATGCTGTTGCAGCGATTTCGCTGGATCTGGACCATACTCAGTGAACGCCGCCACATTGGCGCCATTGTTTGGGTAATTTTTATAGCTATCCAACCCACTGGTTCCTAATTCATACACATTCGCAACAACGGTGCCTCCATAAACCCCAGACTCTGTTATGAACGTCGAAAAATCAGGATAGACACTATTATACATATCGAGCGGAGCTGGCACCGGAGTGTATTTGGCAGTTGCAGCCGCATTTTTGAAAGTGGTGAAAAACCCACCATACTCTCTCGCTGCGGTTGTCGTCTGATCGGGACAAGCAGTTGAACACAACTTCCACTCTTTATCGAGGTTGTTCACTTCATTGCCAAATACAACCAAAGTCCCTGGTTTAATGGCTGAATTATTGAGCTTTTCAGCAATTGCGGAAGCAGTACCACTGTTTAAACTCGCATTGTGATCGACACCGACAATGCGCACAATCTTGGTTAGCCCATCTGAAGCATTTAAGACGCTATTAATTTGATCTGCGGTATCATTGATACCTATCATCACAGTAATAGTCGTACCACCTTTATTTTTGACCAACTCGGCAATTTTGATGTTATTGCCGTAGTCAAAAAACCCCGCATGTGTCCCTATTGCAGTGTTTGAACTCGAGGTATTTTGTTGGGCATTGGAAAAAAGCGGAAAACCCAGCGAACCAACAACTCTCACCACAGCCACAACTCCCAGAAGTACCACTAACGCAGTAATCAAACCGTTTCTCCGCATGGCTATATTATACGATAGGGGGGAAGAAGTTGGGAGTCGGAAGTTGATTTGTTGATTAGACTTGTTCATCAGGATACGGTAGTTACCCAGTACCCAGTACCCAATACCCAATACCCAATACCCAAATCTAACACACCCCACCGAAACAGATGTCAAAGATTTTGATGGTACTTACTCCAGTAAATCTGGCAATGAAGTCTAATATAATCCAAGAACTTAGTGAGACAATCAACCCAATAATGGCATACGTCAAAGTGTTTTTCCCGCCTTCCACTCCTTTTGAGTTGCCTCCGGAGAGTAAATACTGGAACGAACCAACGATCATCATCACAAATCCAGCAAATCCAATCCCACTGATCGCCACGGCCAAAACATTTCCCACTATTCCCTCGATAGCATGGATGGTAAGGACTCCACCTTCGTCTACACCTTGAGTTTCAGGATTATCAACGCTCACATACCCCTTGTTCGGGTCATCAAGTGGTTTTATTTGTTGGGCATTTGCTTGAGTCGGGGCACCAACAACGAACACCATCATCCCTACAATGAGCACAAGTTTGTATATCGATTTGAACATAATGGAATTATAATACACAAAAGCCTTGAAGCGAAATACCCCTCTTTAAAAAAGCATGACCCCTACACAAATTCACCATATATTGCCATTTTTGAAAGGACTGAAGTCCGATCGTGTATTTATTAAATCATTTATTTTTTTTGTGTTGCTCAACACGGGAATTTATCTCAATATAGTAACCTTCCATTCAATTATTCCTCATGGAGATTCTACAGCTCAAATGCATCACTTTTTACTTGACTACAGAGCTACGCACACACCATTTAGCCTACTACGATCACTTAATCAAACAGATGCCCAATGGTACATAGGCATTGCTACTCATGGATATCCAACTCCCCCTAATAATATTTACGACTTCACAGACACAAGCAAATTTAGCAGTTTGGCATTCGCTTTTTTTCCAGTTTTCCCGCTTCTGATCGCTCTCGTTAACTTAGCGGTACATAACATAGAGCTCTCTGCTTTTATCTTGAATAGTCTCTTTTTGATTGCTGGTTTTGTGAGTCTTTATGGATTGATTCGAACATTTGGATACAGCGCAATAATCAGCGCAAAAACCTGTCTGTTTTTCTTCTTTTATCCTTTTTCATTTTATTTTCGAAGTTACTTTACTGAACCGCTCTTCTTATTACTGCTCATTTGGTTCTACTATTTTTTTACTCAAAAAAAATATATCTTCGCAGCCGTTTTGCTATCGGTGCTAACCGTAACGAGAGGATCAATCATACTTTTTTTACCGTTTTTCTGGTTACTCACTTTTCAGGACACTGAAAATCTCATGAAGTCACTGGCAATTGTCACGGTTACAGTATTACCACTGGGAGCGTGGTCAATCTTTAACTTTGCTCAAACGGGTGATCCACTGTACTTTTTACATATCAGAGATTTGTGGATTCCCTCAGATATTCCTTTTCGAAGTTCGATTATTTTTAATATCGCGGTTATCGCAAGTTTTTTTGACTTTCCCATCTTGTTCAGTACATTTAATAAAACGGATATTTTACTCATCTTTGCATATGGGTTCCTACTATTAAAGTCCAGAGAAGTAGCTTCAAAAAAAATCTGGATCTCTAATATTTTTCTTTGGCTCTCACCACTCATTTTTGCCAGTACGATGTCTTTTAACCGTTATTTGTCAGTCATCTTCCAACCATATCTTTATATCGTCAAAAAATTTCCAGACTGGCTATTGAGTCTTACTTTTGTTTTACAATATATCATTCTCAATATTTTTGTTTTGTTCTTTATTAATGGACATTGGATTGGATAATTATGAATTATTTTCAAAAATTAGCGCTAATAATCCTCAATCACATCCATGAGAGCTTTTCTCAAATGTGGTTTGACTTCTCAAAAACCAGGATTTTTTGTTTCGGAATTGATTTCTTACCCGTTTGGATTTTACTCTTCAATCTTATTTTTCACTTGCTCATTACCATTAACATTGCCAGTCTCAACTATGATGAGTTTATTTTACTTTCCATTAGCAAACAACCCACGCACGAGTTCTTTAACACCATACAAGCTGAGCCACATCCTCTAGGATTCTACTTATTATTGCGATTGTTTCAACTCACTCACTTCAGCACATCACAAATAAGAATTATCCTTACTGCGTTTTTTCACAGCGTGTTACTGTTTACAACAATTTTCGCCTACAAATCAAAACTCATTGAAAAATTCAATGCAAAGCTTGGTCTTTCCTTAGTTTTTACTTCGTTTGTCATCTTTCAGGTTGGTATACAAGTTAAACAAGACGTCGTTTCATTTCCTCTCTTTTTCGTGTTTTTTGTCTCCTCATTTTGTTTGGCTTTTCTGAAAACAAGACATCCACAGGTACTCAAAAGTGTCTCTTTTTTCTCAGTTACTTTGCTTTTATTTTTTAGTTATATCTACTTATTATTCTCAAGCATTACCATACTATTGTTCCTAGTTTTTGCAATGAAAAAAAAGGCCGCTAATGGAACGTTTTTTTTCTGTACACTCATTGTTTTAACAATAAGTTCATTGTTCTATTTTTATGCTTACGGTCATTATCAGATTGAAAATAATTACTTGCAAAAAAATCGATTTTTGTGGACACAAACAGTTCCTAATAGTTTTATAGCAGGAATTCCTGGTTCAATCGCAGGAGCGCAACTTGACGGCCCTATCGGAGATGCTTTTACGATCATCTTTATTGTCTTGTTTTTTACTGCAATCAAGCAAAATCGGAAATCATCAGAAACTGCACACAGATGGGTTTTGGCAGCCTTTCTCATTTTTCTCTTGACGACCTCGTTTTCACGATTGTTTGTTCAGGACCGATACAGTGTCCCAGTATTTATGGTGTTTATGTTTATTTGTGGATCAGTGGTCGGGATTAAGTTACGTCAATCATTGATCTGGATACTTCTTTTCGTGCTTTACATTCGTTCGGCAACTGTTATTTTATCAGCTTCAGATAACACTCGTTCGTTTGAAACACTTGCACGTGTTTTATCAGAAGTATCTCAAAATCAAAAAACAGGGTTACTGTCTAACTTGCCCGGCGGAGGTTTATATCTCAAAGTTCGATTTGCACCAAAACTACCGCAGATTATTCCACTTAGCACTTCAAAAAACTCGGCACTCATCCCAAAACCAATATTTAATCATCAATATTTAAGCGAGTCAGCTGAAAGCATAGAAAAAACCAGTTCTGACCTCCAGGCTGACTTTCGATCGCTTCAATTTTCTCAGTTTGTGCTAGTTGACTCATACAGCAGTGCCTACAGCTTTTATGACCCTGAACACCGAACTAAATCTGCTCTCGCTAGTATGTGTACTAAAAACGATGAACTCGTCCAGTTTAATTCAGTTGACGTAGTTTTGTTTTCTGATTGTCAATAAGCTCATTGTTAAAGCAAATAAAGTTGATACAGTTTCACTGCATAAACAGAGCTGCATAGTGTCTATGATAGGCATTATTAAACTGTTCAATTTATCTAATACTTCTTAAAAAGATCTACCATGTAAACAAAAACCCCCTCTTTTGAGGGGGTTGGATTTCAAAATCGAACAGAAAAACTTATTCAAACGCCTTTGGTATAGCAAAGTTGCCTTTAAATGGATCGTCCACACCCAAGAAAGAGATCACCAACAAGAAGATTGCATACGAGGCAGCAACCACAGCTAAACCAATTACTGCAGCAGTGATTTTATTTCTTGCCTCTTCAGTCTTGCCTTTATCGCCGCCTGAAGTAATCCATTGAATTCCACCCCAAACCAAGTAAGCAAATACGAGCAAAGCAGCGACAAACATCACCATATTGAGTAAACCGGTAATCAATTTTCCAAAATCCTGAATCTTAAAACCACCTTTACTTAAATCAATTGAAATTGACTCAACTTGTGCAAAAGCTGTAGTAACAGCAGTCAAACTGCTAGCAGCCACCGAAGTCAGGGCGATTACTTTTTTGGGCAAATTCATATATACCTTTCATTCACCATGTTTATGGATAAACGATTATTGTAAATATCTGAGCTTCTCTAGCTTATATTTTACCCTGTACGACTTCAAGAGTCAAATTGAACAAACTATTCTTCAGGGATACAAAGAGCGCCCCTACAGTTAGGTGGTGCAACACGAGTCGCAGGCGCATTCACAACATTAATCCCCAAAAAAGTCTGAAGTATCATGAAAATAGCCCCGACGCTTGCCAAAACAGCTAAGCCAATCATGGCGTGGGTAATTTTCTTACGAGCTGACTCCACCTTTCCAGTGTCACCTTGAGACATGATCCAATCAACTGCGCCCCATAGCATGTAAAAGAACGCCAAAATAGCAGCAAAAACCAGCAGACCTCGCATGAATCCCTCGACCGTCGGTCCAAATTGATTTAATGGCGAAATCTCTCCCACTCTACTTTCAATGTTAATCGTCGCTGGCGATTGTAAGAGCATTTGAAAAAACATAAAAGACTCTCTTTGTTAACAGGTGATACCTGGTCCTGGGATACAAATATTGAGTAAATTCAGCCCAAACAACGAACCAACTAGCTGAACAATTGCCACGGAAGCGGCAAGAATCGCCAATCCCACCACAGCTCCAGTCATTTTCTTGCGTGCCGAAGAAACTTTC
The DNA here is from genome assembly GCA_964583795.1 of uncultured Pseudomonadales bacterium. Lineage (GTDB taxonomy): Bacteria > Patescibacteriota > Microgenomatia > UBA1400 > PJMF01 > JBDTME01. Next base: position 25,462 of record CAZOWX010000002.1, read on the forward strand.
CCCTCTTCCCCGCCGGCCATAATCCAATCAAGAGCCCCCCAAAGTAAAAACAAAAGGGCGACCAAATTTCCTACCATGATCAATGCTCGCCATAGCAAAACAATATAGTTTGTCAAAGCAGCTGTTCCATCTCCGGCTCTACCTCCGTACCCAGGCGTCAAAACCGGATTATGAATTTGAGTAAGTAGTGTCAATAAAGGTAACATCGTTACTCCACAATAACAGGGGCCCCACCCACACCAGGACATCCTGACACAGGGTTTAATATACTTAACATATTGCCAGGATTAAGAATATCCAAACCGACAACTGTTCCCACGACAGCAATTACGCCATAGGCCACAATGACAATGATTAAACCGATTGCTCCATTCGTCATTTGCTTCTTCGCGCTATCAACCTTTCCACTATCGCCACCAGCCAACGCCCACTGCAACCCACCAAACACAAAGTAAAGCAAGAACGCTAGTCCCGCAATCACTGTCAAAAATCCAATAATTAAGGAAATAATATCATTAAAGTTTGTCAATGCCTTGGTGCCACACTCACCAACAGTAGCATCGGTTTTAAAAAATCCAGAGCCGGGCACTTTAAACCCATCTCCAAACTGTGCTATTAAGTTAAGTATCATCATACGATAATAGTGCTATACCCCAGTGAGTTTGGGGTTGAGTATGTAAGTCGCATCACCAAAGAAAATCAAACCAATAATCGCTGCAATCGTAAAGGCACTCACAATAATTAGCAGCCCAATCAAGCTCATGTAAATACTTTGCCAGGCGGTTTCCACAGCCTTAACATCATTTGAGGAAGTAATGTACTTAAAGCCAGCGAGTACCAAGTTAAAAAGTGCCCAAATGCCCGCAATGACAGTAATCAGCTTAATCATATTTGAAGCAAAAATAATGATCCCAATTTCACCCGGCGCTACTAAACCTTGATACTTTGCAACTCCCGGAGGAGGACTAATTTTCCCCCAAGGAGATGCTTGCGCTAGTAGTGTCGAAAACAAAGTCATACGCTGATTCGATTTACCCGATAATTGTTACCCCTGTAATAAATTCCACTATCTGTATAATCCAGTATGCACTAAACATTACCAAAAAACCAATGATCGCTGAGGTGATTTTCTTTTTTCCTTCTTCCACCCCTTTTGATGAATCTGATGCAATTATACTCAATCCACCCAAAATCAACAAGAAAAGCAAAAAAATTCCTGCAAACACAAATAAGTTGGTAACCACCAAATTGACCAAGTCAGACAAGCTTTTGTATTTTTCTCCAACTGTTTTACAGTTACCGGCAGCATCACATCCCAAGACAATTGACTTTTCCAGATCAATTTGAGCGAGTAAGTGTAACATCGGTCACCTTTATAAAGCTGTTATTATTATACTACAAGCAAGGCTTCCTGTCTGGCAAGCAGTGAAGTTTTCCACTTGAGGAAAAAGCTGCTTAGCTTTTTAAGCATCAAAGTCCCATGCCGCTACTTCGAACGAATCACTCTTGAGGAGACTTGCGCCACCCACCATTGAGTGTATATAATTCTTCCTCACCTATGAAACAATCTGTTATCGACCAAGACACTGCCTTGATTTCTGATCTAAAGTCGGGCATACCAGAAGCAGTCGAGGTGTGGTACCGCAAGTACCTCAGAACCGTTCAAGCTTTTATCAATACTAAAGTCGACAATAAAAAAGATGTCGAAGAAATTACTCGTGAAACTTTTTTAAACTGTCTTCGGGATTTGCCACTTTTTCTGGGAAAATCATCACTCAAAACCTGGATGTTTCGTATCGCCTCACATGAAGTTGCTGACTATTATCGGCGTCGTTATGCAAAAAAATTTATTCATGCAATCCCTTTGTCCACATATCTTTTTCATGAAGAACCAAAGCGCATGCACGAGACTTCCTCTTACGTAGTCGAGGTTCTCAAGCGCATGCGCAATGAGTACAAGCAATTAATTATTCTGAAATATGTTGATAACTTGTCTGTCAAAGAAATCGCTCTAAAAGTGAATAGATCAATTAAATCGGTCGAGTCAGATCTGTTTCGCGCTAGAAAGGAGTTTCGAGTACTATATCAAACTGTTAGCGCAAACAGGTAAAATAGCTACAAGTTGCAAGCTTCAAGATACAAGGCACTTGCCCCATCGGCAATAAGAAGCATAAAAAGAGGTTGTGAGTGCTGAAAAAAACTCTCAAACAAAAAAGCAAAATTATTGCACATATTTTGCAAAAGCTTCACTCGGCCACCAACACAACTATGAAAACAACGCATGAGCCATTTTTAAACGAGCTTCAACAAACAGCTCGCCGACAATCACGATTACAAAACAACTCCGTTTTTCCAAAGTTTATGAATCCAGTCAATGCCTTTATTGGGGAAAAACCCTGGCAAACACTCGTATTGTCATCGTTTATTTTTTCATGGATTGTGTTTCTTTTTTGGTTTGAATTTTTTTATAATTTCGTGCACAATATAGTGTAGTTATTCACCCCACTGCTAGAAAAAAAGAGCTCAGAACTGCCCCGAGTCATGAGGAACGGGGAGTGTTAGTATGGATAAAAGAACATTACTTACTTCAACTTTTTACAGCATCTTGCAAGCTTCGAGTGGTTTAATTCTCCATCCGTATCAGACCATGCAACATTTGGTTGAAGACAGGATTTTTCTATGGCTGACGTTTTTACCGATCTATCTGGGGATATTGTTTTATAGCACTTGGTGGTTTTCATTACAGTTTTTATTCCGCTACTTACCGTATCTGGGAGCTTGGGCTTTCTCGCTGATTTGGGGAAGTAGCTTTTTACTTTTCTGGCAAATTTTGCTGCTCTATTTATTTTTGCGGTTTTTCATGACGCTGCGATAAAGAGTTTTCCTTGTTTCAATAATTTTGCGTGCTCGTGCAACAAGAAGGGCTCGTCATCCTTGACTTGCTAACTAGACTATTTAAGCGAGCAAGTCAGATCGTGAAATTCTGGTCCCGCACTGCGGGACCAAAATTTCACGATCTGACTGAACTGATTTTGAAAGTGTATCAGTTCAGTCAAGGATGACGACTTTTTATTTTTTTTCTTTCAATACACATTGAACCACTTCACGATCCACAATCACCCCACTATTAACTGTTTCACTGTCCACTATTCACTAGCACTGCCCTCCGCTATAATCACTCCATGAATCTTCCCATCATCCTCGCTTTAGTCACCTTTATTGGCTGGGGGACAGGTGATTTATTCACGGTGGTTGCGACTCGCAAAATTGGGGCACTACTGACCACTTTTTGGGTGTTTGCCTTTAGTTTTTTTCTCTCGTTGCTCGTTTTTCCTCTGGTGCCACATTCATTTGGAAGTATCACGCTGCCACTTCTAATGTTTAATATTTTTTTGGGGATCTTGCTTGTTTCCGGCAATGTACTGATTAGCGAAGCGTTCAGAATCTCGAGTGCTCCACTAGTTGGAATTATTATTCAAGCCTTTCCAGCAGTTGTGTTGGTGCTCTCTGCGCTCATTTTTCACGATGTCATCACTCCAATTCAGATGGTGTTTACTGCAGTTATTTTCTGTGGTGTTTTTCTATGTAGCGTTGATCTGGGCAAGTTAAAACGAGCCGAAAAAATTCTTGACCGAGGAACGACGTTGGCGCTGATTGCGATGGTATTTCTCTCAACTTTTTTCACTTTTTCTCGCATCCTAATTAACGCGTATGACTGGTTTCTTCCCAGTTTCATTGCTACAGCATGTTTCCCTATTATTTTGCTCTTTATTCATGTCAAAAAAGAGCAATTTACTTTTCCCAAAGAACTCCCTATTCTCGGGGCTACATTTATGATTGCATTACTGATTCGTTCCGGTGATTTTGCGCTTAACTGGGGCCTCTCGATACCTAGGGCCAGTAGCATTGTCGCGCCGATTGCTGGAGCAGCTCCAATCTTGTTTGTAATTACCTCATCAGTCATTTTTAAGGACAAACTCACTAAACAGCAAGTTGCCGGTATTGTCACCACCTTGATTGGGATTGTGTTGCTGACCATGCAGCAGTGAGTCCTGCTACGATTAGCTCCAAGAAATAACAGCTCCTGAACGGTCTGACTCTCAACAGTCGCCAAACACTTCAGCTTAGCTGTCCGGTAGGCAGGGATGACGACTTTTTAGTTTTGTTGCTTTTGAAAAATTTTAAGACCAATTTAACACTTGCTCGCGGTTTATAGTTCTTGAATTTTTGAGCTGGAACATGAAGCTTGTAACCCACTATTAACTGTTTCACTGTCCACTATTCACTACTTTTCCTTTGCATGATTTTGATCCATTTTTGCGACTATGTGAGTGTATGGTTGACTCTACGATTCAACTCCACAATGCTCCTGGTGACACAGCAGAGCAACAATTTCACCACCGCCAAAATCTAGTCAGACAAGGGTGGGATGATGTTGCGCTGGATTCACTGCTGCAAACTCGACTCGATATCGATCAAGTTAGCACAAAAAATTGTGAGAATATGATCGGCAGTGTTGAAGTCCCGGTAGGACTTGCTGGGCCAAGTACAGTTCAACTCGACAATCAAACAATGGAACTATGGATCCCCCTTGCCACCACAGAAGGCGCACTCGTGGCGAGTGTCAGTCGTGGAATGAAGTTACTCAGCCAAGCAGGAACAACAACAGTCATCACGCAAAAAAAAGGCATGTCACGTGCTCCAGTTTTTGAGTGCACCAATGGCAAAATAGCCCAAGAGTTTGCTGCGTGGTTGGACACTCAAACCCAGTTTTTTGCGCAGCAAGCAAGAGAGTCATCTTCACATCTCACTTATCTGAATCACACCGCGTTTATTCAAGGTCGAAGCGTCTTTGTCCGGTTTCACTTTGACACGAGTGAGGCCATGGGAATGAACATGATTACGATTGCTCTGGAAAAAATCATCGGAAAGTTATTCAGCACTTTTTCTGGAGTAAAACTACTGAGCATCTCTGGCAACGTCTGTACTGACAAAAAGCCTGCACATATTAACACGATCTTCGGACGCGGGTGGTGGGTGCAAGCGGAAAGTTTTATTCCCAAAGAGTTGATTGAACGATCACTGCACTCTGACGTGGAAACAATTTTAAAAGTTCACACGCAAAAAAACCTCGTTGGCGGTCATATTGCTGGATCTTTGGGTCAAAACGCACATATCGCCAACGTTGCCGCAGCGTTTTATCTGGCAACGGGCCAAGATCTCGCACACACCGTCAACGCAAGTTTGGGATCAACCACAATTGAATCGACCGCTGACGGGATCTACTGTGCGGTGACTTTACCGGAAGTTGATGTGGGAAGTGTTGGTGGTGGAACAGTGCTTCAGCCGCAATCACAAGCACGACAACTGATTTGCCAAGATAAAAATGTTGCGGTAAACTCGCAACTCTTAGCCGTCACGCTCAGCGTCGGTTGCTTAGCCGCAGAATTGTCACTACTTGGAGCGCTAGCAGCAAAACATTTGGGGCGCGCTCACAATCAACTGGGCAGGGGAATCAAATGAAATTTAGCAAACCAATTGGCATTGTTTCGTATGGAGTCGCACTTCCGACTCTCTGCATTCAGACACATGAAATTGAAAAAGCCAACAATGCTCACGGAGTTGCGGCATCGCTTGGAATTAAGTCAAAAACCGTTCCCGATAAAGATGAAGATACTGTGACGTTAAGCACTCGGGCCCTTTTTCAAGCGCTTGAGCGCACTTCTCCAGAAATCAAAGACGAAATTGGAGCACTCTTTATCGGCAGTGAAAGTCACCCGTATGCCGTAAAACCCAGTGGTAGTATTGTGGCAAATGCATTGGGTTTGAATCCAAAGTTGTCACTGGCTGATCTACAATTCGCGTGTAAAGCCGGCACCCAATCACTACAAATCACCTTTAGTTATCTTGAGGCTGGATTAACCCAATCTGCTGTGGCCATTGGCGCGGATACCGCCCAAGGAGCACCGGGAGATGCATTAGAGTACAGTGCAGCCGCTGGAGCAGCTGCTTTTATTTTGGGAACTGAGAATGTACTGGCAAAAGTGATCGCCTCGACCTCTATTGCAACAGACACTCCAGATTTTTGGCGTCGTCCCAAACAAAGTTATCCAAAACATGCCGGTCGATTTTCCGGTGAACCGGCGTACATGACTCATATTATTGATAACACTCATCAGATTCTTGATGAAGTGAATATGGATATTAAAGACTTTGACTTGATTGTATTTCACACTCCCAATAAAAAATTCCCTCAAGCTGTAGCCAAAACACTCAATTGCACCAAAGAGCAACTGCAACATAGTTTAATTGTAGAAACGGTTGGCAATACCTATGCTGCGGCCAGTTTGATTGCTTTCGCAAACGTACTTGATCACGCGGGTGCAAATCAAAAGATTTTGGTCGTCTCATACGGATCGGGTTCTGGATCAGACGCATTTGTATTTGAAACCACAAATCATTTACCAAAGTCGCGAAAAAATTGGACGTCGCTCGTTTCAGATCAAATTGCAGCGCTTAAACCAATAGAATATCACCAGTACTTACAGCATTTGCATCATTAGCTATGACAATCTCTATCATCGGCTCTAGCATTACTCAATTTGGCGAACTGTGGGATAAATCCCTAATTGATTTAGCCAAACAAGCAGTTGATGAATCACTCACTGATGCGAAGTTAGAACACGCTGACATTGAAGCAGTATTTGTGGCCAACATGAGCAGCCACGTCTTCGATGGCCAGGCACAACTCGGGGCTTTGGTTTCACAATTCTTTCCCCACTACCCAAGTGCTTTTCACTCTGAAGCATCGTGTGCTTCTGGAAGTATGGCTCTCTTGAGTGCTCAGTATGCACTGCTTTCTGGTCGCTATACAACGGTGATGGTTGTCGGAGTAGAAAAAATGACCGATGCTCCAAGCAGTGATGTCACTCAGATGCTGTCCGGTGCGGCAAAAAAATCAGAAGAAGAGGGGAGTACTTTTCCTGCCCTGTATGCTCTACTCGCGCAAATTCATATGAGCGAGTTTGGTACTTCACGCGAGATGTTAAGTGCTGTCGCTGTGCAAAATCATGAGCATGCATTTCAGAATCCTCATGCTCAATACCATAAACACTTAACACAAGAGATTGTTTCCAATAGCACACTCGTTGCACCACCACTACGGTTGCTTGACTGCTCGCCTATTACTGATGGTGCTTCAGCACTCATTCTTACCACCAAACCGGTAAAAAATGCAGTTCAAATCTTGGGCCGAGGTCATGGTCAGGACTCTCTTGATTTGGCATCTCGGGAAAAACTAACTACATTGCAAGCCACAGTTCGAGCCAGTCGCGAAGCATTTTCTGAAGCGAAGCTCGATCATAAAAAAATTCAAGTCATTGAAGTGCACGATTGTTTTACCATTGCCCAACTGTTGGCACTCGAAGATTTGGGATTTTATGAAAAAGGCAAAGCCGGAATCGCTACACTCAGTGGAAAAACCACTTTTGGTGGAGAGATCGTCGTTAATCCTTCCGGAGGATTAAAGGCCAGTGGTCATCCGGTTGGCGCCACTGGTGTGAAACAAGTTGCCTATTTAACAAAATTAATACAGCAAGATCAGTTTCCGCTCGCTCTCGCCCATAATGTGGGTGGTAGCGGAGCAACCGCAATTGTGCACATCATTGGAAAGGTGTAACTATGTATCCCTCACAGTACTGGCGCGAAAGCAAAAAATGGGCGTCTCTGATTGGTCAAAAAGGCAAAGTGTTGGCTGTCACTACGGTTCACACACCTCCTCCTGAATACGAGCAATACTCTCCGTATAACCTAGCTTTAGTTGAATTTAGCAATTTTCGCAAGCTGCTTCCCGTTCCTCCAGCGTACGAACTCTCAATGGGGCAAACAGTTGAAGTGGTGCTACGAAAAGGCGGCACAACCTCGGATGATGAAATCATTGCGTATCAATTAAAAGTTATTCCTGCCTAAACTTCATGAACACCGCAGACCTCGTCACTTTAGTGGATGAAAGCGATCAAGTCATTGGATCGATGGATAAAGTTGAGGCCCACAAAGGGACAGCAATCCGACATCGAGCAATTAGCGTGTATTTATTTCAACAAAGAGATGACGGCGAATACCTGCTCATTCAGCAACGCAGTACCAAAAAAATTCTCGGTAGCCTGCAGTGGGCGAACACCGTTTGCGGAAATGTTTGGCCAAATGAAAGTTATCATCAATGTGCAATGCGACGATTGTCGGTAGAGCTGGGAATTACTTCAGTAAACATTACGCCTATTCATAAGTTTGAGTATCACCTACAGTGTAGTGAACAATTCAGCGAATGGGAAATCGATCAAGTATTTGCAGGATGGTACGATGATGCAGTGACCGCAAATCCAGATGAAGTAAGAGACTTTGTTTGGGTGAAGTGGGAGGATTTAATAAACAAAAACAAGAATACACCATTTGATCATTCCCCCTTTAGAAGTAAAACAATTGAGATAACAAACCCAACAACACAACAACTCAACAACACAACAACGCTTCAGCTGAGTCCTTGGTTCGTCCACATGCTTGATGATACCCAATTAGTTAACAAGCTAAATTCATTTGTAAACCAATGACCACAACGGCTTCATCACCAGCAAAAGTCATTTTATTTGGCGAGCATGCTGTGGTACACGGGCATCCTGCTGTCGTTGCTACACTTGGACTCAAGGTGAATGCCACAGTAGAAGATTCAACATCTTCATCTCAATATTCTGAATTTATACAAAATATTTTGAGAATATTTGAACAAAAGTATCAACGCTCAACGAACAATCTTAAAGTAACAATTCACAGCGAAGTACCCATTGGTGGTCACCTCGGATCATCGGCGGCAACTGCGAACGCTTTGTTTCAAGCTCTTTTACAACATTTCGAAATTTCGTTTACACAAAATCAGTTGCTCGATTTAGTCTATAAAAGTGAGCAGTTTGCTCATGGAAACCCCAGTGGCATTGATCCAACTGTAGTTGTTTATGGTGGAATTTTAGCATTTCAAAAAAAAGATGGTGAACTTACATTTTCACACATTCACACAACCGCTTTTCAAAACACACCATTTTTCCTTGTCCAATCCGGAACGCCAAAAGAAAATACCAAGGAAATGGTCGCAAAAGTACAAGCACTGATTGATGCTAATGAAGAGAAAAAACAGGTATTAGAAAAGATCGGACAACTGTCGCAAGCTGTCACCCTTGATCTAAGACACAATAATTTCAACCCTATTTTCATAACCCAAAATGAACGACTACTTGAAAAAATCGAGGTTGTCGGTAAAAAAGCGCAATCAATGATCAGTCAAATTGAACTAATTGGGGGTTTTGCAAAAGTAACCGGCGGGGGTGGTTATCAAGAGGGAAGCGGGATGCTTCTCGCCCATCATCCCCAACCAGAAATTCTGCGAAACTTTTTGCAAACAAACAATTGGGAATTTTTTGATGTGAATCTAGGAGAACTATGAACAACGTTACTGTATCCGCACCTGGCAAGCTATTACTTTACGGCGACCACTCTGTGGTGCACGGACATCCCTGTATCGTCACCGCTGTCGATCAGCGAATGTACGTTACCGTTCAAGAAAGCGCTAAGAGACAACTTTGCGTCATTGCTCCAGATGTTGACACACAAAAATACGAAAAAGCAATTGCGCAACTAGGAGAAGGGACTACTCCAAAGTCGGTTGCTTTTATCGAACATTGTTACAAGCGGTTTTTAGAAAAACATCCACAATCAACAGGGATCGTAGTTACTACCAAAAGTGATTTTTCGTCACTGTTTGGGTTTGGTTCCAGTAGTGCAGTGACAGTCGCGTTTGCGAAAGCGCTAAGCACACTTTACTCTGTTACACTCTCAAATAAAGAGTTATTTGATCTTTGCTATAGCGCTGTCATTGACGTCCAAGGAGTTGGCTCCGGGTTTGACATTGCCGTCGCAATCTGGGGTGGAACAATTTACTATGTCAGTCCAGCAAAAACTGTCGAGTCAGTGAATTGTCCTGATTTACCGCTCATTGTTGGATACACGGGTGTAAAAGCCGATACGCCAACGCTCATTCGGCAAGTTGCGCAACAAAAAGAAAAACATCCTGAAGAAGTTGAACACATCTTTCAAAGCATCACTCAAATTGTTGATCAATCCAAAGTATGCTTAGAAAAACAAGACTGGCACAAAGCAGGAAAACTCTTGACAGAGAATCAGCAACTGTTGCGAAAACTGCATGTGAGTAGTACAGTCCTAGACAATTTAATCAATGCTGCCAATCTAGCCGGAGCGTACGGAGCAAAGCTCTCGGGTGCTGGCGGTGGAGACTGTATGATTGCTTTTTGCGATGCCGCTCATCACATGAGAGTGATTGAAGCCATCCAGAAAGCCGGTGGCACTCACATGAGTGTGAGTACCAATGCAACGGGGGTAAGGATTGAGAAATAAAAAAATAAATTACTTTAAATAATAGAGTCAGATCCTCGATCTCGATGGCTTCACTTGGTACGTCCAGGGCGAACCAGGTTCACTCATCGGGTCAAACCTACCTCGCTGGTAGACAGGTATGACAACGTTGAAGGAGCCACATACACATGCAAAAAGCCACAGCCAAAGCCTCATCGGATATTGCCCTCATCAAATATTGGGGGAAGAAAGATGAAATACTTCGTCTGCCCGAGAACTCGAGTATCTCTCTCATCTTGGATGGACTGGATACCACAACTACGGTAGAGTTCCAACCAGAGCTAAAAAAGGACTTTGTCACCATTTCAGGTGAAATAGAAGAAGGAGAAGAGGGGCGGGTGATCAAACATTTAGATCGCATTCGCAAGTTAGCAAATATTTCTACTTATGCAAAAGTTGTCTCGGACAATAACTTTCCGAAAGCAACAGGCCTGTCAAGTTCGGCATCAGGTTTCGCAGCATTATCATACGCTGCATCAAAAGCGGCAGGACTCAATTTGTCAGAAAAACAACTCAGCATTTTATCCAGACAAGGTTCCGGCAGCGCCTGCCGTTGTGCTTGTGGGGGGATCGTGCAGTGGCTCGATGGAGACACTTCTGAAACTTCGTACTCAAAATCGCTTTACGATTCTCACTATTGGGACATTCGTGATGTGATAGCAGTAGTTGATGAAGGGAAGAAAAGCATTTCATCAACGGCAGGACACACCACAGCTCGAAGCAGTATTTTCTATCAATCCAGGCAAGATAATTTGCCAAAAAAAATCAAGGCTTTAAAAAATGCTCTGAAGAAAAAAGACTTTACACAATTGGGAGAGATTGCAGAAGGAGATGCTCTTGAATTTCACACCATTCTACTCACTTCTCACCCTGCTCTCATTGCCTGGTATCCCGGGACCATTGAAGTCATGCTCGCAGTGCAAGCGATGAGAAAAGAGGGAGTAGAAGCGTATTTCACTATTAACACAGGGTTTAATGTTCACATTTTGACTCTCCCCGAAAATGAAAAGAAAGTGCGATCTCGGTTGCAAAAATTACCTTTAGTGCAAAAAACACTGATCGCTAAAATTGGTGAAAAACCAAAGTTTTTAACAAAGCACTTATTCTAAAAAAAACATGTCTGAAACAATTGTAGAAGTTACTGAAAACGGAGAGATGGTGGGCCCTATTGATAGAGATGTGGCTCATCAAAAAAATATCCCCCACGCAATTGTAATGATTTTACTTCGAACACCAAAATCATCACCCCAAGCATTGTTTCAAGTTCGAGGGAAAAATGTAAAAAAATATCCAGGGTTTATTACGTTAACAGCAACTGGTCATATCAGATATGAGGAAGGAAGAACGCTACAAGAACTTGCAAAAACAAATGCAAAAGAAGAACTTGAACAGGAAACAAAAGGTTTCGTTCTTTTGGGAGATATCGGAAAGATTGATTTGAAGCTGACAACCCAAGGATTCTTTTCTGATGGAGAAGAACGACAATATGTCTTTATTTTTACTGCTGAGATAGAGCACTTGCCACAATTACAATCTGCTAAAAACGAAGAGGTCGCTCAACTGAAAATGCTTACAATCGATGAGGTTTTAAAGCTCGCAAAACAAGGACAAGTTACACCATTTGCTTTAGAAGCATTACGGTTGCTTAAATTAATTGATTAAAATCTTTTTACTTTCATAAATACATGCCTCTCGATGACGCTACAGAGCTTTTTTATCAGGTAGATCAACACGATCGCGAGATTGGACGGATCACTAGAAAACAAGCCCACTCAAATCCTAACATCATTCATCGTAGTGTTGCCGCATTAATCATTAACCAAAATGATGAGATGTTATTTCAAAAACGAAGTCTACAAAAAGATATGAACCCTGGATTTTGGAGCTATGGTGTAGGGGGACATGTAAACTATGGTCAAACATACCAATCAGCCATAGTTAGAGAACTACAAGAAGAGTTGGGGTTAATTCATCCTCAAGTTCGATTCCTCAAAAAAATTCTTGTCCCGAGTGAAAAAGAAACAGAGATGAAATCAGTATTTGAAGTGCGATTAAAAGAAGTACCTCACTTTGTTTTGGATTCTACAGAAGTATCCGAAGTACAATGGGTGAGTATTGATAAAATTACTCATTTTGTGAACACCCATCCATTTACTGACTGGACCATCATGACATTAAAACATACCGGGTATTTAGATGAAAACTTCATACAAAAAGGAGAAATATGACAAAAACAAGCTTATCTAACCCTAAACATATTGCCATCATCATGGACGGTAATCGACGCTGGGCAAAACAACACAAACTTAAAGCTTTGCAAGGACATCAGTATGTCACCGACAAAGTAATAGAACCATTACTCGATGCTTGTGTAGAGCGAGGAGTGGAGTACTTAACTCTCTGGGCATTTAGTACTGAGAACTGGCAGCGCGACAAAGCAGAAGTTGAAGGATTAATGAAAATCTTTCGCAGCGCTTTTTCAAAAAGTGCTCAAGATTTATACAAGAAAGGAGTGCGTCTCAATTACATCGGTGACATGTCGAAATTCCCACCAGACATTCAAGAAGGTGTAAAAAAATGGATGGATATTTCAAAGAATAATACGAAGATAACAGCCACATTTGCTCTCAATTACGGTGGTCATGATGAAATTATTCGAGCAATTCACAAACTCAAAGCAATAAACATTGATTCGCAAACAGTGACAGCGGATCAATTTTCAAGCTTGCTTGATACTGCCAAATTGCCAAACCCCGATCTGCTTATTCGACCAGGGGGAGAACAACGGCTTTCTGGTTTCATGCCGTGGCAGACAGTGTACACCGAGCTATACTTCACCGATGTTCTCATGCCAGACTTTGATGAAAGCGAACTGCAAAAAGCAATAGAGGAGTATCAAAGTCGGTCAAGACGTTTTGGACGGTAAACAAAACCACTTCAGCGTCATCCTCGACCCGACAGAGAAATCCTGGCTACCAGCCAAGAGAGATCAGTCGAGCATCGGGGATCCATAAAAAAATCCCTTTATAGAATCGGTCAACGTGGCTATTTTATCCGGTCGTACCAGAGCTCAAAATTCATAGTTTCCTGAATTAACATTGCGAGCACACAGTGCTCTTTTGACAAAAAAAACTACAGCTTGCTTAAAATGTGTAGAAATGAATCCCTGATGCTCGTCAAAAGAAGGCAGCAATTGGGGTGATCTTGTGAATTCCTGATCCCGCAGTGCGGGATCAGGAATTCACGATCTGACTGAACTGATTTGAAAAGTGTATCAGTTCAGTCAAGGGTGACAACTTTTTGTTTTTTTTGCTTTCGAAACGGATTTGCTAATACCCTTTTAATGGATTTACATTGCCTTAATGTTTTTTCTTGATCGTTACCCAGACAAACTGTAGTTGGAGAAATTGGCTCATTGGGTGAAGTCGTCACGATCATTTACTCAAGATTTTAAACATTAAGGATTCTGACTTTAGATCCTGAATCCGTCATGCTCGTACCTCGCTTGACTGTCCAGGATGACGAGGATTATCTGAATAAAAAAGGTTTTAAAACACCAATGGAGAAGTGGTTTAAAAATAAGTAGAGAAGTGGTCTTCTATTTTATTTTTATGATTTAATTTGTAAAAAAGTTATCAAAGGTTACTGACTTTAGATCCCGATTTTCATCGGGATGACGACAGCTATTCAACTTATCACTTACAACTTGTAACTTTAATGGTTTTCCACATCACATGTAATTCTTGCATATGGCTCGTTTAATTACGTCTCATAAGTATTCAACAAATCAAACAGCGCTTAAGTACCACATTGATATAGTTCGGGTTATTTCTCCCCTTGTAATGTGAAAAGCGTGAAAATAAGAAATATTATAGGTTGTTAGCAGTTTCCCTCTTCTCTGCTAATCCTCAACTCACTTTTTCTTTTCTGACTCTTGATCGAGTTTTTTTTGAATTTTGGTCAGTTGCATCGTTACTAAAACAGCAATAACAGTAATCACCGTGGCGTAAATAAACAACGATAACACACCACTTCCCTGCCCCAAGTATGGTTTGATGTACACTTCAACCAAATTCTTAATAAACTCATTCCATGCCAAAGCAACCACAACTCCAAAACCACCAGTAGAAAGTAAAATCATTTGCGAAATCAATGCTCGTGGAAATTCACGGATATCATTTGGAGTTTTAAGACTTGGCATAGAATCCTTTTCGTAACGTATGAAGTCAATATATTAGCATAAATTGCGAATAAAACAAAAAAGAGGGGCGAACCCCTCCTTTTTTACATTAAGTCAAGTCGGATACTAATTGCCACCTTTTCCTGCATTGGGAAGTCCGATTCCCCCTCCCAACTTCTGATCAATCTTCGCTTTAAATGATGCCAAAGGTTGTGCACCAACTAAAGGCTCTTTTTCAATAAAGAAAGTCGGTGTTCCACCTGCTCCAACTCGCTGTGCTAAAGTAGAGTCTGCCTCCGTTGCTTTCTTGTACTTGTCAGATTTCACACACGATACAGCTTTGTCACCATTAGCACCCGCCGCATTAGCAAGCTCTGCATACTTCGCAAACAAAGCATCCCCTGAAAGTGGTGTCCAAATGGCTTGATTGGTAAAGAGTTGATCATGCATTTGCTCAGCCTTACCCTGCTCTGCAGTACATCGAACTAACTGTGCAGCTGAGTTTGCATTGGGGTGAAACGAAAGTGGCTGATCACGCAGCACGATCTTCATCTTTCCCGATTTCACATAATCTTCGACCAACTGCTTGTGGGTATCGGTATAGTACCGTCCACAAAATGGACACTGATAATCCGTAAACTCAACCATAGTGATTTTGGCATTTTTATTGCCAATAACCATTACAGGATCTTTTTGAATTTCCTTCCAATCGGCATCGGATAATGGCGCTGCTTCTGGAGGTGCTTGTTGCTGTTGAGCAGCTGGCTGTTGGGCAACACTTCCTGATCCTCCACCGGCCCTCAAGGTTTGATTTTCTTTCCACATCGAACCAAACACAAAACCAAAAAGGAAAAGCCCTCCGCCTAAAACTAATAACAGAAAGTTGTTATTGATAAATGACAACATCGCAGACAAAGAATAATTGTTTGCCATTGGTGACGCGGTTGTTATTGATGGAGTATTATCCGAAACAGATTCCACTTTTACCACCCTTTTATTCGGCGCGCGGTCGACCGCTTTTTTTGTTGGCATACTGCTCCTTGAAAAATTCATCACTATTTTTTTATCGATCTCACTCTATCAAAAAAAAAGACGTGTGGAAAGCGGGAATTTGATTTTAGTTAACAGTAAACAGTGAATAGTTAATAGTGGGCCGTCAAAGAGTTTTTCTAGTAGCTAGTTGAGAGCAAAGAATGTTTAGCTTCGTCACCATTGTCGATAGCAGTTCTGAGTACTATTTTAGTGTTAACTATTAACTGTTTCACTGCTAACTGTCCTTTATCTTCCTTCCAACCATCGCTCTGCATCCAGTGCTGCTTGGCACCCTTGTGCCGCTGCAGTGATCGCTTGTTTGTAGCGCACATCCACTGCATCTCCAGCAGCAAATACTCCTTCAACACTTGTCATTGTGGGAAATGCCACGAGCCCTTCTTCACTGAGAGCCGCTTGAGCTTGTTCCACTCCATTTTTTGTGGCACT
The DNA here is from genome assembly GCA_964583795.1 of uncultured Pseudomonadales bacterium. Lineage (GTDB taxonomy): Bacteria > Patescibacteriota > Microgenomatia > UBA1400 > PJMF01 > JBDTME01. The sequence goes on from CAZOWX010000002.1 coordinate 41,597, forward strand.
GGTACGATTCACAATGTATCCATGCCCATCCAGTTCCACACTATTATCCAAAAACTGAGACGTCGGGCGATGTCCAATTGCTAAAAACACTCCATCCGTTGGAACAACCTGCTCTTTCCCATCTGTCACAACTCTCAATCCTTCTACTTTTTGTTCACCGACGACTTCTTTTGTTTCAGTATTCCATAGCACTTTGATCTTCGGATGATTCAGCACTCGCTCTTGCATAATTTTGCTCGCACGAAACGCATCACGTCGATGAACAATCGTTACCGATTTGGCAAATTTCGTTAACGCCATTGCATCTTCCATCGCACTATCACCGCCACCAATCACAATCGTATCTTTTTCTCGAAAAAACGCGGCATCACACACAGCGCACGTCGAAACACCGCGACCAATGAGTCGCTCTTCTCCAGGGATTCCCAACATTACCGACTCTGCCCCTGTGGCTATGATCACCGCTTTAGTCTGATACTCTGTTTCTTTTTCACCTGTCCCTATGTACACTTTTTTCACGGTTGGGTCGGAAAAATCAACTCGCTCAACATTCTTATACTCAACCTTCGCTCCAAAATGTTCTGCTTGCTTACGCATCTCATCCATTAGCTTTGGACCATCGACGCCATGTTCAAATCCGGGATAATTTTCAATCACTGTTGTCCACATCAGTTGCCCACCGGCTTTTTCACCAGCAAGGATCAAAGGCGCCAAACTGGCTCTCGCAGCATAAATGCCGGCAGTGTATCCCGAAGGACCGGAGCCGATAATGATAACATCATGGAGAGTGGGAGTGGACATAGCAGCTCCAAGTTAATTTCTAATTGACCGAATTGATCTAATTTCTAAAAAAATGCTTCCAAAGACAACTCTTTAGAAGGATTGTATTTCTGTATTGCAACCGTAACTTCAAAATTCCTCAATAAATTTTTGAGTCAGATCCTCGATCTCGATGGCTTCATCCCGCAGTGCGGGACCAGGTTCATTCATCGGGTCAAGGATGACGGACACGTCCTAACTCGTCTAATTGACCGAACTTCTAAAGCTGCCCTCAAAAGGCTTTCCTTTAGAACAATTCGGTCAATTAGAAATTCGATTAATTTACTTAACCTTCGCAATCATACTTTCATACCCGGCTTTTCCAGCAAAACCAACTTGGCGATCGACCTCTTGTCCATCTTTAAACATGACCACTGTTGGGATGCTCATCACCCCATACTTTGATGGAGTGGTCTGGTTCTCATCAACATTCATTTTTACAATTGTCACATCGTTTTGCTCTCCACTTAACTCATCCAGAATTGGAGCCGCCATCTTACATGGACCACACCACTCAGCATAGAAATCAACAAGAACCGGTTTATCGGACTTGAGAACCATCGCCTCAAACTCTTCATCGGTGATGTGTGCTGCTTTTGCATCTGACATAGTTGTTTCTCATCGCATTTTTTCGATGAGCCTCCTTTTTATAGTATGTAGTATATGGTATTTCGTATATAGGGATTGATTGCCTCCATAATCCATAATCTAATACTTCAGTACTTCAGCCAAAACTGCATCAAGGTCTTCAATTCTTCTCTCCTTCGAACAGCGCATTGCTTCTGTCGTCAAAATTGATCGAGCGACACTCGTCAGTGAGTTTCGCGCCGCAATGACTTGTCGAACTATTTCGATGCACTCTCGGTCAGACTCATACATTTGAGTAATTCCGTTGATTTGACCGGCAATACGCTTGAGCTGGACTAAAACTTGATCAGAAGACATTGTTTGTTTGGTTGGTTGTTGGTTGTTAGAAAAATAGCGACAAACTCATTATACCCCCAGGGGGTATGCGAGTCAATAGTAATCTTTCTTTTGTAGCATTCTAACTCAAGAGCTTACTGAACATCCTCAACTTTCGCCGCAAAGAGAGTGTCTCCACTATATTGGCCGCTGATCCGAACCCTTTTGCCTTCAAACCCAGCCAGATCAACATTGTAACTATCAACTTCAGTTTGTTTACCCTGTCCATCGACAACAGAAAACACTCCATTTGTTAGAGTGAGTTTTCCTTCTAGGGTGGTGTCTCCAACTCGTGCTTGGGACTGAGATTCACTTGAAACTGGTTGTTCACTTACTGATGTCTTTGGTTGACACCCCACCAACAGAGCACTCCCCAAAAGCAGCAAAAAAACATTTTTCACTTGAGTTATCATACACAATCCTTTCCCCACAATTCCTTTGACAGTTTGTTTTCTAATGCTGTACTATACCATCACATATACATGATAATGCATTATCTAGTTCCCTTGGAGGAGTAATATGAAAAAAACGAAACTCACATTACTTGCTTTGGTGCTTTCAAGTTCACTTATCGTTGGAACAACAACGATTCAAGCGGAAAACGAGACGGAAACAGAGAGCGAGCCAACAAGTATTCCTCAAAACAGAAATGCGTTTAGAAAAGAAATTGAAGAGAAAAGAGAGACTGTACAAGAAGAGCGTCAAGAAAGAATTGAAGAACGAAAAGAAAAACGTGAAGAAGTGAAGGCTACAATTACTGAGCGCGCACAAAATCGTCAAGAACATCGCTCTGAAGTCGCGAAACAACACGCTGAAAATTTACAGAAGCGTTTTGAAAATCACTACACTCGACTTTCAAATATTGCCAGTCGAATTCAAACGCGACTCAATACTCTTGAAGAAAAAGGCGAAGATGTCAGTACAGCTCAGGCAAAACTTGATACTGCAAACGCTTTGCTGCAACAGGCTCAGACACTGGGCGACGAAGCAGTGAAGGGTTTTGAAACTATTGATCCTCAGAAATACGAAGAACAACGAGAGTTAGCTCTTGCGGCTCGAGATAAAGCAGGGAAAGCACGGCAAGCGTATGTCGATGCGATGCAAAGTATGAAAGATGCCTTACTTGCTTTGAAAAAACAATAAGTCTTTTTTGAAGGAGAAAATCATATGACAAGAAATTTTTTTTATCATTCAGCTGCAGCCTTAATTATCGGATCCTTCCTGTTAAGTGGTTGCAACAGTACTCAACCCACACCAGATACTGAAAGTGAAACAGGCGTAGAAAGTAGCACAGAAATGAAAGCTCAAGACTCTGCGATGGAAACCGAACAAAAGTTATCAACTTCGACTGAAGTTGATGATCTAGAGCAAGATCTTGAAAACACCACGATTGGAACTGAAGACTTTAGTGATCTATAACAACTGCTTTTTTCACTATTCCTATTTAGTGTTCACCCTCTCCACCGTCAATGTAGTCGACACCTTTGGATTGTGTTGATGTACAATCACAAGCTGTCCTCCAAACTTTTCAATAATGGATTGTTTTTCTGATTGATGAGGCGTGTGCGAAGAGATTGCCAAAAAGTTTGGTTTGATTCTTTCAATCAATGCTTCGTGGTCAGAAGGCCTTGAAAACTTCTGAGGTAAAACAAACACCACATCGGCAATTTTTGTCTTCATAATTGCGGACACTCGCTGCTCCTCATTCCAAATCGGCCGGTTTTCGCCCTTTAACTGCCTCACCCTCAAGTCAGACTCGACTCCAACAACAAGAATATCCCCTAACTCTTTCGCTCTTTGTAAAAACAGTTTGTGCTCTTTGTGAAACAGGTCAAACACTCCTGTCACCAGTACCACTGTTTTTTGGCGACGATGAATCGATAACCACTGCACAGCGGACTGGACTGTCATATCGTTTCCCTTGTATTTCTTGACATCGATAAAAATAAATCATTGCTCCATGCTGTAGCCACACCAACTCTTCCCTTCTGAAAAAATGCCATTCCAAAGACGCAGCTGTTCTTGATCAAATCCACCTTTTTCTAAAATGTGCAACCACTCAGATAATACCCAACTTCTTGTGTCTCTTGGATGGAAAAACGCAAACCCTCTATCAACTGACTCTGTAGAGCGCCGCGGAGACATGTACAATCGTTGGAGATAGTAACTAGGCAAATCAAACAAAGAAACCACAACAATACACACTTTTTTGAAAAAAGCGGTAAAACTCTTTTTCATTTCTACGTGATTTTCATCGCGTTCTATTCGTGTCCCGTAATAGTTATGACTTTCGTCTTCATCTGAGTAATTTATATATTCCTTTATCCATCTGTTTGCATTGATTAACTCGTTTTGTGTACCCAATACGAGTGTCGCTTGTATCACTTCATACGCAGAATATACGGATCGCTTTTTCTTTGGGATTTCCAAGTGTTTTTGGTCCAACCACAAATTAAAACACCACCCCCACTCTCCACTACTTCCATGCAGTCGATACTTGCCAATCAATGTTGTCCACAGAACAACAAGCATCCGAGTAAACCAAAGCGTTCCAGGAATGGTTACGACGAGCAAATCAATATCATCGGCAATTGAGCGGACATTATTCATTGCCAACGAACCGGTGACATACACCGATGAAATCGTCGGAATTTTTTTTAAAATGCTCAAAAGAGTTGAAACTTCTTTCCATTTCCCTTTTGAAAATTGTTCGCGCTCTTCTCGAGTTTTCAAGCTTGCAGGACTTTTTTGTAAAACCAAGAAACCACGCTCTTTTGTCACCAATGACGTGCTATGAAGCGTTTCGAAAAGCTGCTTTTTGTCAGAGGTAGTAACACCTATCAAACGGTTGAAAAGTTCTTCATTCGTCAATGGATACTGAAAAATGGCACTGTACGCGAGTGTCGCAAGGGTACTTTCAAGCAAAAAGGTCTTTTTCACTCGAGTATCATAACATATTAGGGAGTAGTATATAGGGTGTAGGATGTAGGAACTATACTTCTAACTAATCTGACCCCTTACAAAACAAAAAAACCAACCATTACTGGACTTCTTGCTAAATTGACAATAAAGTGAATGAAGCAACAAGTCTACTATTTTGGAGATTGGTTTTGATTTTTTTCGCACTGAAGCTACTTAGCCACGCCTTGTTGAGCCCCTGCTCCCACTCCGTATTGACCAAGTACTTGGTTCATTCCTTGAGAGACCGTTGCTGTACTTTGGGTCAGCGCTCCAGACCCAGCATTAACCATGTCCAGGTAGTACTTGATGATGCGATCGTTAATCCCGTTATCGTGAGTGTATGCGTTGAGATACCACGACTTTGCATAGGGAGCATCTTGAATAAAGGCTCCAACATACTGTTTGTTTGCAATCTCGTCAGCCAAATCCACTCGCGAGTACAACTCACCAAAGGCACGCACATTCGAGGCGTCAGCATATAATTTTTTCTCAACATCGGCAGAACTTAAATACTTGAGTAAAAGCCACGAACCTTCTTTTTGACTGCTTTGTGCATTGACGCCCTCTGCCCAAAAACTTGCCCAAGTCGTACGCGGTTTATCAGCCAATTGAGGCACTGGCACCACATCAAACTGCAAGTTAGGATTTGCCGACTTCACTTCATGTGCTCTCCATGATGGCGCAAGCATCATCGCTACGTCACCTTTGGCAAAAGCGACAGTTGCATTGGGAAGTGTTGTATCCCAGACACCGAGCTTTCCTGAAAAGTCAAGGTAAAAGGAGATCGCTTCCAAAGCTTGTTCGGATGTTGGATTTGCAGGATTAGCTCCATTTTGCAACATCAGTAGTGCAATAATTTCCGGAAAATGCTCAACATTTGAGGCCGTTCCCATGGCAATTCCACCACGAGTTATCTTCCCCCCTGATTTAATAGTTAACTCTTGCGATAGTCGTTTTAACTCTTCCCAATCCTTTGGTGGAGTTTTGTTGGCAATCGTAAAAATGTCTTTGTTATAGTACAAGCCTAAACCGTCGATCATGAGTGGGATCCCTACCACATTCCCATTCAAGGTAAGCTGCTGTGTCGCTGTCGGATAAAAGGTCTTTGAGAACTCATCCTTAGTCATAATTTTTTCTGGTAAAGGACTGAGCTCGTTTTTGAGCATTGGCACCCAACTGGCATGAAAGCGAAATACGTCTGGGCCACTGCCTTTGGAGATCTCGGCCTGCAAGCGCTCACGATAATCTTGATACGATTGTTGAGTGTATTGAACTTGATACTCCGGATTCGCTTTTTCAAAATCACTCAGCACCTGTTGCATGACTGTGGTTGGCTCCCAAAGCCCCCAATACACAATTGTTTTCTTTTTGACTGGAGCAGTGGTACTTGTTTTGGGGTTAGAGATTGACTTGTTTTTATTTAAAAACCAATACGCTCCAAAGGCCAATAAACCAACAAACAATATCCCGAGCAATAAAAAGGGCAAAAACCGTAAAATGGATTTTTTCGGTTGATCAGCACCACCAGCACTACTTGGAGGGGGGGTACTTGCTTTAAATTGGGTCGCCGTTCCCACTACTGTGGCATTGGGCTTCACTGAACTTACCGGAGGTTGAGTCATTGAAGGCTTCATTCCCACTTGAGCTGAACCTCCAACCGATTTCACGGATGAGGCATTCATAACGGGATTGTTCGGGAAAGTTGTCGGAGTCGAGTTAACAGGATTTGCACTCATGGTAGCACCAGCAGGGGCTCCGGGAGCTTTCGCCGAAAATGCGGCTGATGACGGTTGTGGGACACTTTGTTGAGCGCTTGCCATTCCCACAGGGTTCCCTGGTTGAAATGGGTTCAATGGTTTTACGTTTGGGGTGGGAAGTGTATTATCAGGCATAAGCTATTTTACCATGCTTTTAACTAGAGACATTCAGATCTATAATAGCACCCATGCGTGTTTTACGACAAGAGTGGTTCAGCGGACACATAAAAGCTTTCTTCTTGGGAGCTGTCTTGGCTGTGTTTGCGCTGGTTATCGGAGGCTCACTCGCTTACTATACAACATATCATAGTCGGTTTTACGAGGGAGTCTTCATCGACTCTGTTGACGTCTCTCGTTTGACCAAGGCTGAGGCGTTACAAAAACTGCAGGAAAACACAGTTGTCCCCAGCACAACCGTCACGCTGCAACTTGACCAAACTTCGCTAGCATCTTCTTCTGCGGCTTTAGGAGTTCATCATGAATATGATGACACACTCGTGACTGCACTCCAGTGGGGGCGTAGTAGTACTATTATTAATAACATCGCCACTATTTTTTCAACCTATACACAAGCTAAAAATTTTGAGTCTCCACTCGCATTTGACACTGAACTGACAACAGCATTTACCAAACAGTATGCAACCCTGGCAGATCATCCTGGAAAAAATCCCAGTGCTCATCTTGAAAACGGGAAGATCATCATTGATGCAGGTGCATTTGGTCAAGCAGTCGACATCGAACAAACCAACCAAGCCATACTCTCAGCCGCAAACACCTCTTCTCCAGTTATTACCGCTGTTATGAAAGATACGGGAATTCAACTGAATCCGGAACAAATTACAGCGGCAGTAACTCGTGCACAAAAACTGGTTGGAAAAACCCTCAAAGGGAAAGTTGATATTGTTACGGTCGATATTGATGACGCACAACTCGTGGCGGCGCTGACTTTCCCAGAAGGCTATGATGATGAGCTCATCAGCTCAATCACTGATGAGTTTAAAGAGAAGATTGATCGACCGGCAAAAAACGCAGTTTTTTCTTTCGACCCATCATCGCTCAAGGTTTCTGAGTTTCAACCAGACCTTGACGGGATCACGATCGATCAACAGCTTGCTCATGATGAAGTCGTGAAAGCTCTAAAAACGTTTGAGTCTGATACTGCTCCGAAAGAACTGGTGATAGAAATTCCCAAAACGGCGAAAAAGGCCGAGATCACGTTGGGTTCGCTTAACAACTTGGGGATTAACGAACGCATTGGGTTTGGTGAAACGTATTATTATCATTCAATTCCCTCTCGTGTACACAACGTTTCCCAAGCCAGCAAAATCTTGAACAATACTATTGTAAAACCCGGCGAAGAGTTTTCATTCAATAAGACACTCGGAGAAGTTTCGAAGAGCACGGGTTTTCTGCCGGCATACATCATCCAATCTGGTCAAACAGTACTTGGTGATGGTGGGGGCGTGTGTCAAGTCAGTACGACACTTTTCCGATCGCTCCTTGACTCGGGATTAAAAATCACCAAACGCAAAGCTCACACTTACAGAGTCAGCTACTACGAGCTCAATCGCGAACCAGGGTTTGATGCGACTGTTTTTTCTGGTGACGTGGATCTGCGTTTTGTGAATGACTCACCAGGAGCGGTACTGCTTCACTTTGAGACGTTTCCCGATGATCGCTATATGTTTGTGACTATTTATGGCACAGACGATGGTCGAACCACAGAAATTTCAGAATATAAAAAATGGGATTCTCGAGGAGCTCCACCAGCCCAATATATTGATGATCCCTCTCTGCCTCCCGGGAAGCTCGTTCAAATCGATTTTGCAGTGGGTGGGATTAAGGCCCAGTTCAAGCACACGGTTCGTGATAAAACGGGCAACTTAATGTATGAAAATGTCTACTACTCAAATTACATCCCGTGGTCAGCGAAGTATCGGAGAGGAGTTTAGTTTCTAGGGCTTAGGGTTTAGGCATTTGGCCTTAGGGGTTGACTTTTAATTTTTCGACTTCAGATTTGCTTTTACGTGTCCCTTAGGACGTTTTTTCTTTAAAAAAATTGAATATTTATATCCGGAATCATCAGCATTTCTACCACTATATAAGCTGGAATTATTAATTACAACACTGGTAGCACAAATTGCGGCTCATCTCGGCGAAGTACCACAAGCACTCTTTGCAGGGTTAATGGGATCTCAAAGCCCTCAAGACTAAACAGGTGTCGATCGTATTCATAAGACGTCAACCGTACTTTCCAGGTTTTCTCACCTTCAGTCCCTTGATCATCTGGAAATGTTTCACATTATCAGTAACCAAGGTCAGTCCTTCTTCCATTGCTGTCGCGGTAATCAGTGCGTCAAAAAACCCGACTCCATGAGAAGGACCATATTGTAATACAATCTCACAAGCCTTTTTGTGAATGCTTTCACTTCCCCAATGAATCTTGCTATTATTTGCAATCTGAACAACTTTCTTTTTTTCCTGTTTATTGAACGATCCTTGAAGCAACTCGCCATACGTTACGTATGACATCACATAATCCAAATGAGCATTGAGAAAATTTTGAGAAGGGAGATGTTTTCTGAGAACGGAGATGAAAACCGTCGTGTCAATCAAGATTGAGTTCATATCGAGGTTTTCTAATGTTATTGACCCATGCTACGGGATCTGCCATGTCGTCCCGATCTGCCCACATGCCTGCGGCTGCATCAAGAGCTTTCTTTAGCCGTTCTTTTCTCTTTTGCTCATCTTGAGAGGCAACTTTTTCATCAGTCACGGGAATAATAAGAGCTTTCACTTTGCCAAACTTTTTCACCACAAAACGTTTTCCCAAATAATCGACCTGATCTAGAATCTCAGCCAAAGTATCCCTTGTTTGCTTGACAGTCAGTGTGGTATATGGTGTTTGAGACATAGTTGGTTGATTTTATTACAAAATGTACAAAGCGTCAACTTTGACACAAGAATTCAAAATCTGCTCAATCTTCAGGTTACCATCTGCTAAAATACAGTCATGAACCCACCCAGTCAACCGTTGACCGTTCTCGCTATAGAATCGTCCTGTGACGAGACTGCTTGTTCAGTAGTACAAAAAAGTGACAGTGAACCATTGGCTCACGTCCTCTCCTCTGTTACGGCAACCAGTCTGGCCAAGCATAAAGCAACCAAAGGAATTGTTCCTGAAATAGCTGCGAGAGAGCAGTTAAAGTATATATTGCCGGTTATTGAGGAAGCGCTGAGTAAACTCAAAACTCAAAACTCAAAATTCAAAATTGGTAGTCAAAAAACATCCAATAACCAATACCCAACAACCAATACCCAACTTGATGCAATAGCGGTTACCGTCGGTCCAGGATTAGCTGGGTCGCTCTTAGTCGGGATTGAGACCGCTCGTGCCCTCGCAATGGCGTGGAATCTTCCCATTATTCCGGTCAATCACATAAAGGCTCACCCGTATGCAAATTTCATCAAAAGTCAAAGCTCAACAAACGATAAACTGGTTCGTGCAGTTGTGAATGAACGATCAACAACTCAACAACTCAACAGCTCAACAACAGTCCCAAACTTTCCCCTTCTCTCCTGGGTAATCTCCGGCGGACATACCGATTTATTTCTAATGAACTCTCACACCGATATTCAACGACTTGGTGGAACTGTCGATGATGCGGCTGGTGAGTGCTTTGACAAGTGCGCTCGCGTTCTTGGATTTGATTATCCAGGCGGACCGTTTATCGAAAAATTGGCAGGGGGAAAAAGGAAGATCCCCAATGGCCAAGCTCATCCCCCTCGCTTTGCACTTCAGGATGACAAAAACCATCATTTCGGCGAAAGCCGGGATCTATCCACAGTTGTTGTGTCAACAACCCAACAACCGAACAACACAACAACTATCCCCCTCCCCCGCCCGCTCTTTTACGAGAAGACTCTGAACATGTCCTTTTCCGGTCTTAAGGCAGCTTTTTTGCGATCATTCAACGAAAACAAAGAAACAATCCCACTAGAAGAACTTCAGCACAAACTCGCAACTGCGTTGCAAGAAGCAGTCACAGACATTATCGTCAAACGTACCCAGCAAGCACTCGAGCTCTATCCGCAAGTTCGCTCAATCATCGTCTCTGGTGGCGTCAGTGCAAATCAGAAATTAAGAGAAAAACTCGACACTCACACCCAACAACCCAACAACACAACCACTCAACAACTGACAATGCACTTTCCCTCTATTGATTACTGTACCGACAACGCAGCAATGATCGGCAGCTACGCGCTGTTTCACATGGATGAAAAAACGGATTGGAAAAATGTAAAACTTGACTTAAGCTAAAGGATAGAGTTACAACAACAAATATTCAATCAATGCAAACAAACCCTCCTGATTTTGTTGAACAAGAAAATAATATTGAGAGACTCACTCAGTCTTGGCTTGCAGATTTTGAAGCAGAACTTGAACAAAACCCAGACGTACACTCTTTTCTTCGCCACTGCGTAATCAAAGACTTAAAGGAAAGAGTCCGTGTAACCGAAGAAAATGGGTGTTTAGTCGTATTTGTCGACGAAGATCACCATGAAGTGAACAATGAATCCCTGGCGGTTTGGGAGCTCTTACTAGAAAGAAAACAGGTTGAGGGATTATTTATCGAGTATTTTTCTCCAGAGCTCAAATACAATTCTCGTAAAAGTCCTATTTTTATAAAACCAATACTTAGTGCTTTCTTTAAAATGAAGCGGTATAAACTCCGACTTTTTTCAGCAAACCAAGTTGTAAAAATTGCAAGAGAAAATCAAGTTCAAATTTCAACTTGTGATATAGCCAATTCATGGAGATACCAACTCGGATACTTTCTAGCATACATCCTTTCAACTTTGAATCTGTCCCTTTTCTTAGCTCAAACTTTTCAAGAACATCAATGGATTTCTCCAACGGTCTCACTAGCATTTTCAATTTATATTGCATTTAAAGAAACACTCAATCTCACCGCTGAAAACACAGAAAATTCAGCATTTTTGAAAAAAATAGAACATTGGATTGTCACGTTTGAAGATGCTCGTCGACACTTTGTAGCAAAAGGAATTGAGACCAAAACAAAACAGACTCAACAAAAACGGACCGAACATGGTTCGCCTCGTCCAGAATTTATTGTTCGCTATCCCAAGGCTCATAACAATAGAATTATTCAAGATCTCCTTTACCCAATTCCAATAAAAAAACTGGCGTATCGAATAATAGCCCCATACCTCGACTTCAGCATCAGAACTTTTGTTCCATACTCAGATGGTGAGGATGTCTCAGCAGAGGAAAAAAGAAAGTATAGTGGTTGGAAACTTCTAGAAAGAATTCAATTCCCGTTTTTCGATTTTGCTATTGAAGACCGCCCTCGAGAAAACACTTAAAGATTCTGACCTTATCCAAACAGCCCCTCCACCACCGGCGCTAAAATCAAAACAACTGCCATAAACACTGCAAAAAACACAATCGCCATAAGAACAGTCTTTATCGAAAGTCCTGCTGATTTTTTAGCCACAGCCAACTCTTCTTCCAACCGTCTCTCATTGTTTTGCAGTTTCTGATCATGCGTTTGTTGAGAAGATACCACTTGAATAGACAAAACATCGTGAGAATCGTCATTCATTTCAAGCTCGATCATGTCTCCAATATCTAGGTAGGAGTACATCTCTCGCTCAATGTTGTACTCCATTTTCGATTGATCAACAGAAATATAAAAATCATAATGAAGCCCATACTTTGAACGGTACGCAAAGACTCTTTTATTCGTGATAGTGACTTGTTTTTTACTAATATTTTTTGACCAAATAACAACAAGCAGGTTTCGCAAACTCCATATGACCCAATGCAGTGTTCCAACAGCAAGAGCTCCAATCAAAAGCGTCACAATCGTGATTGGCTTTTTTATACTTAAGGTGTGTGGGAAGTCCTCAAGCAAAATGCTGGAAAAAGCAAACAGCAGTACTCCACTCCCAACCAACTGAAATACGCTTTCCTTTAACACGTTCTTCGTTAAAAGCATCCATTGTGAGGCAGGATTCAATTGTTGACTGCTTGAAGGGTTCTCCATACTCATACTATAGCACCATGTGCTATAATTCTCGATAACAAGTGAATCCGGCTAGTCACCGGCAATCTTTCATATAGAAGCTTGAAGCAATCCGCTATCGTTATAACGGATTTTTTTAGAGCTATTTTTAAGAAGGATTGATTTGAGAGGAAATCTTTTAGCGTAACACAGCTTATAACACGGGTCAAGCAAGGGACACGTGAAAATGGAAATTTTTTTCATTCCGATGTAGGGTTCTTGTCATAATTTCGGACCGATAGTTCGTAAATTTGAAAGACATCTTGAGAAAACGCTCAAAGAAAGTAGAGCTCAACGGGTACGCCCGTCATAGCAGAAAATAAGAGGTTTCAGGTTTCAGCTTTCAGGTGTCAGGTAATTCCTGAGACCTGACACTCTGACATCCGACACCGAAACTACGATGGTACCGAGTGGAAAGCACTCTCGTATATACTTAATGGAGTATGTAGGAGAGTGCTTTTTTGTTGCCCGCCGAAGTAGACAGATTTTCAATATGGCTGAACAAGCCCAAAAGTGAAAAATCTGGTACGAAGGAGGGTTAGAAACGTTTGTAATCTTGAACAGTCCTGAGAGCTTGCGCCGGCAGGCAGGAATCGAGCACAACGGATTCAGGATCTAAAGTCAGTCTATAATAAAAACAGGCCCAGACTTTCCGGGCAACTTAAAGAAGTTAATTAAAATAAGGAACAACTATGCAGAAAAACTTTGACCACAACCAATCAGAAACCCACACTTACGAACTTTGGGAAAAAGCTGGAGCATTTAATCCGGACGAGGTAAAAAGGATGAGGGAGGATCAAAAAGGACAGATCCCGTATCGCCACGCTCCTCACGGTCGCTTGGCAGTACGGGATGACAAAGACGATTTAAAAAGTGTATCGTCTTTGTCAACACCACACTCCAAGCGTCAACAACTCAACAACTCAACCACTCAACAACCATTCTCCATCATCATGCCTCCTCCCAATGCCAACGACCCGTTGCATGTGGGTCACGCGATGTTCATCAGCATCGAAGATATTTTGATCCGCTATCATCGCATGAAGGGTGATGACACAATCTGGATCCCAGGGACTGATCACGCTGGTATCGAAACACAGTTCGTCTTCGAAAAAAAACTTGCCAAACAAGGTAAAAGCCGGTTTAACTTTGATCGAGACACTCTCTACAAAATGATTTGGGATTACGTCCAAGAAAATTCAGGAGTCGCTGTCGATCAAATGAAAAAGCTTGGTGCAAGTGCCGACTGGTCACGGTTTACGTTCACACTCGATCCATCCGTCGTAAAGTTTGTGACAAACACTTTCAAAAAAATGCATCAGGATGGACTCGTTTACCGCGATCAAAAACTGGTGCATTATTGCGTCAAATGTGGTACCAGCTACTCAGAACTTGAAGTGGTTCACAAAGAACAAACGGATAAATTGTATTACCTCAAATATGGCCCGTTTACTCTTGCCACAACTCGGCCTGAAACGAAGTTTGCCGACACTGCGGTGGCAGTTCATCCAGATGATACTCGCTACAAAAAATATATTGGAACTGAAATTGAAGTCGAGGGACTGACCAGCAAGTTCAAGATGAAAGTCATCGCCGACGAGTATGTCGATAGTGAATTTGGAACAGGTGTCGTGAAGATTACTCCCTACCACGACTTTAACGACTACGAAGTTTGGCAACGACATAAAAATGAAATTCCTGCACCAAAACAAGTCATTGGCTTTGACGGGAAGTTAACCGCTATTGCTGGAAAGTATGCTGGAATGAAAGTCAAAGCTGCTCGAGATCTGATTGAAAAAGACTTGCAAGAAAAAGGCTTACTGGAAAAAGTGAATAACAACTATCTGCACACTGTTGGGGTATGTTATCGCTGTGGAACGGTTCTCGAACCACTCCCCTTGCCTCAATTTTTTATCAAAGTAAAAGATAAAACCAATAATCTGACACAAAAAGTGTTGGAAGTTTTAGATAAAAAAGAGACCAAGATTTATGGAGCTGGTCGAGAAAAAATTTTAAGAAACTGGTTGGAAAACCTTAAAGATTGGAACATCAGTCGCCAAATTGTGTGGGGAATTCGGATTCCGGTGTGGTACCCGGTGGAAGGAAATGAAGAGAAAATTTCCGTGTCGTTCATCAATCAAAAAGGAGAGTTTCAAAAAAACGAAACCGTAAAACAACGACTCGACGAAGGCTACACGATAGAAGAGATGAAGAAAGGATTGCAACAAGTCTATCCGTCAGCTGAATTGGATTTTGTTGTGGCAACAGAGGATCCTGGAATCGATAAGTCAAAGGGCAAAAGTCAAAAGTCAAACAGCACAACAACCCAACCACACGACCACACGACAACACGACCACACGACAACACGTCCACAATGTTGGAGTCTGCTACAAGCTACAAGCCACAAGCTTCAAGCAAACGCGCCTCATCGGTTTCCTACTTTCCAGAAACCGACACGTTTGACACTTGGTTTTCATCAGGACAGTGGCCAGTCGTCACTTTAAAGACCAACAACTCAACAACACAACAACACAACAACGACTCTGATTTCGACCGGTTTTATCCAACCACTGTCATGGAGACTGCCTACGACATTTTGCTGTTCTGGGTAATGCGTATGATGATGATGGGCATTTACTTGGAAAATAAAACACCGTTTGAGCATGTCTACTTGCATGGGCTCGTCCGCGATGAAAAAGGTCAAAAGATGAGCAAGAGTAAAGGCAATGTGATCAACCCACTGGAGTTTGTGAGTAAATACGGCGCGGATGCCGTCAGAATGGCTCTGGTAATGTCCTCTACTCCGGGTTCTGATAGCGCTGTGGGGGAAAATAAAATCAAAGGCATGCGCAACTTTTCCAATAAGATTTGGAATGCCTCTCGTTTTGTAATGATGGCATTGGACGAACAGAGTAATGCCTCTTATTCAAGAGAGAATCTGCAAATGGAAAAGTCAAAAGTCAAAAGTCAAAAGTCAAGAGACGACCAAGTTTCTTTTCCTCAGCTGGAAAATCAGAATGATATTCAAGAAGGAAACCGTCATCCCGGCGAAAGCCGGGATCCAGTGAAGTCTGCAACCGATGTTCAAAAAGACGACGGGGTCCTTCTCCGCCAGTCGGCGGATCAGGATGACAGTGCCTTTAAAAAAAGACTTCAAGAAGTATCTGACGCTGTCTCAGACCATTTAGAAAAACTGCGTCCCGGTCAAGCTGCAGAGCTGGTCTACAACGAGTTTTGGCACTGGTTTTGTGATGTGTGTATCGAAGATCAGAAAAAAGGCAATCTTTCGCGAGGCGCTTTGTTAGAAGGGCTGATTACTTTTCTCAAACTCCTCCACCCATTCGTCCCATTCGTCACTGAAGCACTCTGGCAAGAGCTCTGGCAAGGAGGTGATGATACGATGAAAGAAATGATGGGAAGTGGGTTGCTAATCGTGGCAGACTGGCCAGGGAAGTAGTTGTGAGTGGTCAGTTGTTGGTCTTACCGCTGACGGATCAGTTGGTGCCAATGCGTTGTTTGGAGGATTCAAGGATCCCTACTACAGCTCTTGCTGTATGCCCTTTATCATCTGGCATTGAGTACCCCCACTTCTTAGCAGTTGTACTTAATACTTCATGAGCACTGTATCCAGGATACAAAAGTGTCATTGAATCAATACTTCGAGGATCATCGGAAACAAAGTAGTCCGGGTGAGGGCAAACGCCACTATCTGAAACCTCTATAATGTGCTGAAATTCATATTCAACCCCTCCCCGAACCAAGACTCCATATTTAGACTCAATATTCGCTTTTTGCAAAATTGCCTTCAAATTATCAGCTGTTTGAACATTTGCTGAAATGAATTCAATAACGATTTCTTGACCGGATAAAGCGATTCGCAATTGTCCATCAATTCCATTTGTTGAGATTGTAATACTTTCTCTATTAATTCCGACTTTCTCTAGCTCTGCTATGATGTCCACAGCTGGTTGAACAGTCCTTGCATATTTTAAAAGTCCTAAGCGAGCTTTATTTGAATCTACAACTGCAAGAACGTCTTCAACTGATTGAAATAAATCATCATTGAATCCCTCTTGTTTGTTTTTTGCTAAAAAGGGATTATTATCGACAAGAATTATTCTTTTCGAGCCTGAAACTAACAAGGCTGTAACAATATCTCCACCAGATCCAATGTAGATCAACGGCATAGTACTTGCTTCAGGGAGTTCTCTGAGTAAAGAATCCTTCACTTGTAACGTAAATCTTAGGTTTTCCTTTTCATTTGTTTTAAGTTGATCAAGCTTACGACAAATCGTCTCAACAATAATTGATTCTTTACCATCGTTCATACAAGATGATTAAAAAAGTAACTTATTAGCAATGGTACGTTAAAGCAAAAAGGAAAACAAACATCCATATCTTTGGTAAGAATTCATCATTTCCATACAGTAAACTCGCATTCGTTCATACTGCGGAGAAGCAAGCAAACCAACATCCTTCTAAGGCTTTCTCCATAATCCATAATCCATAATCCACATTCCCCCTCCTCCTGCTACAATATTCAGAGATGGAATCGCTTGCTTTATTTTTCTTTACCTTGCGTTTGTCGCTCGCATTACTGAGTGAGTTTTTTTTCGTGGCTGTGCGCTTGCTGATGGGCACAAAAACGTTTTTCTTATCGTTTTTCCTATCATTAGTCGTTGCGAGTTCGTGGACCGTACAATTGGTGTTCCCAACTCCTCCACCGCAACCACAGGTGGTCATCCTCAAGGATCGTCAAGCGGTTGAGACACGTATTGCCTTTTGGGAAAGTTTGTCCGCAGTATCACCGACGCGCGATATCTTTCTCAACTTGGAAAAACTCTATCGTTACATTGATGAAAATGATCGCGCACTGCTCTATCGCAAACGCGCGTTTGAACTGGACCCAAATAATCCGGAGTTTGTGAATGATGAGTGGTTGTGGGAGGAGGAAGAGACCGCTTCACAAGCAGCCAGTCCTTCAGCTACGGTCGGAAGTGAAAGTCTTTAGTGCCTAGTCTATAGTCTTTAGAAGTTGTGGAGTAACCGTGTTGCTCTTCCTTCGCCAAAGGCTACAGAGCACACAGTAAGTTGTTGCAAAAGTGAAAATGATTTTCATTCGTACAAATCTCCCTTCTTTTGACTCCTTCACAAACCAGTCCACTTCCGTCATCCCGACGAAAGTCGGGATCTAAAGTCAGAGTTCTTTGGGATTGTTTGAAAAAATATTCTTTTAATTCCTCAACGGTTTTTTCATTGTATTGAAATTAAGGAAATGGATCCCGGCCTTGCGCCACCGCTAAAGCTTTATGCGACACGCGGTCGCCGGGATGACGACTTTTTAGTTTTTTTGCTTTCGAATAAGTTTTTCACAAATTAAAACGCAGTATCCTGTTGGAATGCGAAATAGTATTGAGATAAAAAGGAAACGCTTGTCATCCTTGCGGAGGCGAGGATCTGACTGTAAATGGCTTTGGAGTCAGGTCCTCGATACTTGGCCCGCCCTGGGCGGGCCAGGTTCAAGGATGACAACTTTTTTATTGTAGTGGCTTTTGAAATAGTTTTTCTCAATCATCTCTCTGTATTTTCCGAAATGACGACTTTTTAGGTTTTTTGCTTTCAAAATACTAAGTTTTCCTCAATCAACTCTCCGATTTCGACGGCTTTACTCGATCGAGCTGAGCTCAACGGGTTCATTCATCGGGTCAAGGATGACGACTTTTTTATTTTTGCGGTTTCGAAATTGACTTTCTAGGCTTGGTCCAGACCTCATCGAGACGGCTGAAAAAGTAAAGATAAAGAACGTAAAACAACAAAAAAGGGCTCCTTTCGGAGCCCTTAAGTCGTTGAAATTTTACTACTCTTTTTGAGCTCTGCGAGCACAAGCAGCTTGAGATCTTACTTGAATAGCTTTAGTTATATCGGAATCATTGTTCAAAGCAGAAATTGCATCTGCAGTAACTCTTCTCCCTTTTTCAAACTGGGCTATTGGAATTCCACTAACTCTAAAACGTTGAATTTCTCTATTTCCATTTTTGCTCATATTTTCTCCTTTTTAATAACACTCACAAGCCTGTATTATACTACAAACTCAGCACAGTGTCAACTCTTATAGGACTATTATTCTTTCTTCTCTTCTGCCTGGGCGGCATCTGAAGTGGCCGTCTGCTCAGCAGCAGGTTTTTCACCCTCGGCTGCAGCTGCGCCTTCGGCAGCTTCTTCTGCTGGAGCTTCAGCTGGCTCCTCGGCCATTTGCTGTACTTCTTGGATCTGCACTAGTACTTCGTCTGGTTCTAAATCAAGAGTGAGTTTCTCTGGATCAGCCTTCAATTCTTTCACGGTGAACTCTTGACCAATTTCAGTAAACAACGCTAAATCGATCTGGAAAGCATCTGGGAAGTCGGTTGGCAACGCCTCGACTTCGATCTCCTCATGCATCAAGTTCACACTGGCATCTTTCACCAAAAGCTCGCCAATCAGCTCAACAGGGACTGCTGCACTGACTTTTTCTTTCAAAGAAACTTGACGGAATGACACGTGAACCAGTTTTTTGGTCAGCGGATTGTACTCGACACTGTCAACTAAAGTCGGTCGGGTTTGCTTTTCCTCGCCAACTTGCAGATACACGACTGCGGTCTCTCCAGCATCTTTGTAGATTTGAGAAAATGCCTTGGCTTCCACACTGATCGCCACCGGCTCTTTAATCTTTCCTGAAATATTGGCTGGAACTTGACCCGAGACACGAAGTCTTTTGGTTTTTTTGCCAAAAAGATCACGCTTAACTGCTTTGAGGTTGTACTGCTGGGTAGTCATATTTTTGTTGTTGGGTTGTTAGTTGTTAGGTTGTTAGGTTGTTAGAGACAAGCGAGCGCATATTGTACCAAGTTTTTTAGAGAATCTCTAGAGGGTGTCGCTTGCTTTGAGTTGTTGGGTGATTGAGTTGTTAGGTTGTTAACAACTTAACAACCCAACAACTTGCTCGCCGGCGAGGCGAGCACAACAACTCATCTGAACTTCACTCCTGCAAAACTGTGTTCACCTCCCCAGAAAGAAAACTCAATTTTATCGTTGGAAATCTTGGCGTCAGGAGCAATGACCGTAGGGACGTATTGGGAGTCGTAGAAAATCGACACTTTTGTCGGAGTTGCTCCCGTTCCAGGCTGTTTTTGATCAAAAAATGCAAACGAGGCTTGTTTGCCAATCGACTCTTCTTCATACTCTAGAACCACTTTAGCGGTCGTTTGCGGCAACACCTCGATATAGGCACCCACCACCAGTGAGTTTTTGTCTTGATATTGTTTTATCTGATCAGCCGATAACTGTTGGTCATTCACCACCACGGCTTTGAGTCGGACGCCTTGCGGCAAGTACCAACGGACGTAGTTCTTATACGATCCACCCGGCCAGCTATTGGTATCGCTGCTGTTTTCATAGTTAATAATCCGCTGATGGGTAATCACGTCTGGCTTTATCTGAATCATGTGGTCAACTTTTTTCTTAATCGCTATGTTGACTTTATTGACCCCCACATTGGAATCAATTTGAAACACTCTGCTCACCAGACACTGATCGGACACAATCTGGGTCGGACAGGGCGGCTTGATGACACTGCCAGTCCACCCCAAGGATCCGACCGTCGTTTCTGTCGCAAGATCTTGAAAAGAGAGCGTCATCTCGGCCTGCTTGAGTTGGGAAGAAACCGCGTCCATCAGCTTAAGCGTATGCGCATCATCCACGGTCTTGAGTTTGTTGAGTGCCGATTCGAGGACGCTTGAGACAAAATCGGGTTTGGATATTGGCTGCGAAGTACTCACCAAACTTGTTTTTGCATAGAAAAAAGCCCGATCGGAAAGGTTGTTTTCAGTCACATGCTCATCGTCGTAAGCTGCAACAGTCACACCATCAAGCGCCCCCACGATTTTAGCTAATGAGTTGGTATTCAGCCCCACGACGGCATCAATCTTGGTATTGAGACCTTTTTCTAAAAAGAACTGCAGCTGCTTTGCGCTCACTTCAAAATCTGGATTCCAGTTCCCATCGCGCAAAAACCAGTTCTTTTCACCTAAATATTGCGTCACTTCTTCTGGAGGAATGACTTCACCGCCAATCCCTTCAGAAAGAGAATCTGGTGCAATCATCTTCGCATCCGAAATCTTGCCGTTGGTCAGTGTCAATAATGCAACGCCTTGAACAAAGCCTCCAGTAGCGCGCAACTCCTGAGCATCTTGAAGCACGATGGCAATCGTCTTTTTACTTTCTTTTGTGAGCGTGTTGGGAATCACTTCAGTAAGCTGTTGCCCCACCAAAACTTGTCGTCGAACCTCAGAAATCGACTCGATCAGCTCTTGTTGTTGTTGGGCGCTGAGCTGTGTTTGAAAAAAGATGTTTGACTCTGGCCCCTTGAGCTCCCCTTCAAGCAATGAGAGCTGCTTATACACGGTGTCGGTTTGGCCGAGGCTAGGAATAAGGGTCCCAACAGGGTCACCGTCAACCGCACCTACAACTTGTCGAATTGTTTTGATGTGACTGTGTTGGATAACTTGGAGCGCTTGACTGAGTGTTGAAAGCTTTTGAGCGACCTCTAGATGCGCATATGACTCAGAAAAAACCCCTGTACCCAACACGATTGAATACAAAGACAACTGTTTTTCCAATGCGCTTTGCCAAAACACTAGTTGTTTCACATCCTCTTGTGTTTTGGCACTCCCCTGCTCAAACCCCAAGGCAACTTGTTTCGCAAAATGGACCATTTTAGAACTGGAGAAAAAGAAAAAACCGACTAAAACCAGGGTTGTTAAAACAACCGCTGTAAGAAACCAAAACAAACCTTTCTTTGCGGCATACCACTTCCCTACCCGAGTATCTTTACCAAATAAGACTTGAATTGCACTGAGCTGTTGTTTTTTGTGTAACCCTTTGGGTGCTGGAGGCTTCATCGCTCCAGAAAACATGTTGGCAATTTTTTTCTCAAGCAGTTTTTTTTGATGATCTTCTTGAACAGTTTGTTCTTGACGCTTCTCTTGTTCTTGATGTTGTTCGTGTTGTACTCGAGCAGCGGCTTGAGGGCTTACTTGGGGGACAATCCGTTTTATTTCCGGTTCAGACGGTAAGTGATGTTCTAAACTGGTTGAAAACTGGTGCAAAATGATTTTTGACCGCCGAATATCTGGCATCGGCTGCTCTGGAATCAACACTGGTGGGCGCTTCACTTGAGTAACCAGGGGCGCGGCAACGGTCACTTGAATCGATTTTTCTTGAATACTTTTGGGCACTAAATCGGCAAGCGGCAAGTGAAGTGCCTGCGGTAAAACAGGCTCTTTCTTCACCGACGGCTGTTCACTCACAGGTTTTGACAGGGTTACCACTTTTTCTCGAGCAGTGGTGAGGGTATCCTTTGGTTTTTCTGGTTGAGTAGTTTGTGCAAGAGTGTGCTTGTTTTTCTCTTCTTGAACAGTGCTCTTTTCTTTGACTGGCTGTGGTTCTTTCTCTGGCAGCGGTGCCTCTTTTGGCTCTGGAGGCTGCTGCAGCGACTTTTCAACTACTGGCTTTTGTAGAGGAATTCTCGGCTTAGGAATATCCGATGCTTGGTACTCCTCCACTTTTGGCGGTTGATAGTGAAACTTTGCCTGAACGATAAGCTCAGAAACAAGTGATTCTTCTGTCACTTGGGAGGAAATGGCAAACTCTTTAAAATCACCACTCCACAAAGCGCTCACTTCTTTTTGCAACAATACATCCTCGCCATGAAATCGGCGCCGAAACTCTGACTGAATCGACTTAAGAACTTTTTTGGCAAGTAAAGGCTTTTTGCTCACCACTACTCTTCTCTTCCCTCCTCGAGGATCAAAGCTTAGGCTCACTACTGCCTCAAGCATTTCAGTCTCTTTGATAAACCCCAGTTGCTCAAAGGTAAGCGGAAAGCGCGATTGGTGTAAAAAGTGAACAATTTGCTGATAGTTCAGATTAAAGAACTCATCCGATAACACGTCTTGATAACTCAGAATGCTTGTGTATGGCGATCGTTGTTCAAAAAAGACGTTTATATCAATTAATTTTTGTCCGTTTATCTCAAATTTAGCATTTCCTTTATATGAATAGGGGTGATGCATCACCACATAACTCAACCCTTTAATCTGCTGAAAGATTTTTATTATTTGCTTTGACTGATCAATGGAAAGATGGTCCACATCGTCGAGCCAAAACACTTTATACCATGTGGAGGAGAGTCCTGAATCAAGAAAAGTGGAAAGGGAGGAGATGTCGGAACTTTTCCGCGTTACTTGTAACCCATACTGTTCAAGCAAATCGGTAAAGATGTCCGCCAACGCAGGGCTTTGGGAAAAAAGCAAAACGTTGACATCTTCAGGTAGTGTTTCAGTCACAAAGGCACTCATGGGCAGGACACGGGCTAGTTTATTGGTTGGTTCGTTGCTTGGTTGATTAGTTACAATATTGTACGACAAGAGCAACTGGTATTTCTAAGAACATTCGCTCTCAGCTTTTTTTTGATATAACTGTCCAACCAATCAACAAAGCAACGATGCAACTAACACCATCTTACGGCAAAAAGGGGGGAAGAGGGGAGAGGGAGTTGTTCGTTGTTAGTTATCGAATGAGCGTTGTTGCAAGCATTCTTATCTGCTACTTCCAGGTAAATGCGGCAAAGAGTGTCGCGAAGATATTTCCAAATACGACGCTCAGTGCAAAGCTATATAAACGATCCTTCCAAACAGCAATAAATTTCGGTTTGTCTAGTCGGTGTTTTTCTACGAGCAAAAAGGCTGCCGTGTTTATCGCAGCAAAAATGAAACCCACGCCTAACATCGCCGCACCAAGTTCAACCTTGAGAACACTGTCCATTATCCACAGGGTCGGTGCATACAATATCAAAAAGGGGAAACCAAAAATTGGAGCACAAACAGCTAAAACCACCAAGGCAATCACAAAGCTGGTAATATAGCGTTTTTTCGCTGTCGCGCTCACTGGTTTTGATACATACAGCAACGCGAGTAGCGATGCGTACAGCAGAACAAGAGGGAGTTCGGTAAAAAAACGATACACTGATGCGCCTAGCGCTGTTGATTCATCGGGTTTCGGGAAAACAATTGAAAAAAGTATTTGCGCAACAAAAGCGACAATTAACGCACCCCACTGCTCTTTTTCAGACCGTTTAATCAAGACAAAAAAAATAACCCCAATCAAAGCTGTTGCAGAAAAAAAATATATCATTGCTCAATTGTAGGACGCTTTATCATTTTGAAACAACTAAGAAAAAAACTCTTTCAGTTTCTACAGTGAGTCTTTTGCGGCATCAAGCGCTTCGTTGACCAATCGGTCTGCATCTTTATTTTCAGCACGGGGGACGTGCGCAAAAGAAGCAGAGCAGGGGAGTGTTTCTAATAACGTTTGAGCTTTTTTTACCAATGATTGCAAGTGAGCCTCTTTGACTTTCCAGTGTCCTTGTACTTGTTCAACCACCAACTTCGAGTCCAATAAAAAACGCACGCTCTTAACTGTTTGTGACTGACAAAATCGGCTTACCCACTCAATTGCGTAGAGAAGCGCCTCATACTCTGCAACGTTATTGGTTTGTTCACCGATATACGCTTTGTGCTCGTGAACCAATGACTGGCCGGCGTGAATCACAATCCCAATTCCGGCTGGCCCAGGGTTACCACGCGCGCCGCCGTCGGTATGAATTGTGAGGGTCAGTTGTTGGGTTGCTGAGTTGTTGGGTTGCTGGGAAGGAGTGGTCATAAATTTGAGGTGATTGCTAATCGGTTTTCCCCATTAACTATTCAATAAACAACAGTATGGCAAAAACCAAGCAACTAACAAACCAAGAAACTTTTCAACCATTCTTTGGGCTAATATACAACCGTCGTTGCAAGCCTTCACCTTCTGAGTGCGTTTCGACTTGAGGATGGTCTTTCAGTGTCATATGGATCACTAACCGCTCGTTTGCGGGAAGGTATGGGAGGTATTGTGGGTTTCCGCTTTCAATCACCCGTTGGGCAAAACGGTTGGCCATGTTTTTAAGAACGTCATCGCGTTTTTCTTTGTAATCATTAACATTGACCACCACGCGTTTTTCCTCAAGAGTGTCTCGGAATGAAACGGTTACCATGCGCTGCAAAGCACTTATCGTTTCTCCATGATGGCCAATCAACATGCCACTCTCTTCATCCGAGACGTTAATCTGAATGGTTATCGTTCCATCGTTTTCTTCAGCTGAAGTTTGGGCGTCAGAAACTCCCATATGAGACAAAAGGTCCTGCACATAACTTAAAATGTCTTGCATATATTTTTTCGAACCACTGTTTTGTTTGTGGCTCTCCTAAAAATAAGTTTAACTATTGAACAACTTAAGTTTTCGCGCCCCCAGTTTTACATACGAAACTAGACCACCTGGGCCAGAAATAAAGTACTGTTGAACAGCACTAAACACGGTCGTAACTACCCAGTAAAGCGCTAGCCCCGACTGAAATCTCCAGGCAATAAATCCAGTAAAAATCGGCATCATAAACATCGTTTGTTTTTGCATGGTTGCCGCCATGTCGGCAAAATCTTCTTCCTTTTCGTTCTCTTTCTGAACCGCTTTTTGTTTGCTTTGATTTGGAACGATATCTGGAATCTCAGCCCCTGGAGCAATCATGAGGGAAAGCACTAACTGAGAAACTCCGGCTAAAATGGGCAAAATGTGTAAAGGGTCGGGTTTGCTCAGGTTGAGCCAGTAAAAGTCTGGGTTAATCGGGACACCATTGATTTCGGTTTGACCGATAAAGTGTTGCAAGACTTGATACAAAACAATTAATAATACAATCTGAACGAGATAGGGGAGACACCCCGACAATGGGTTAATGTTATAGCGCTTGTACAACTCCATTTGTGCTTGTTGTAGCTTGGCTGAGTCTTTGCCATGCTTTTTCTTCAACTTGTCGAGCTCTGGTTTGAGATCCATCATTTTCTTTTGAGACTTCAGCGCACCCACAGAAAACGGTACCAACAAGAAACGGATCAACACGGTGAGAACGATAATCGCTATTCCAAGATTGCCAGTAAGTTGATAAAGCTGAAACAAGATTTGAATCGTGAAATCCTTCATAGGATTAAAGAGCGATCCGGCAAACTGAGCAATGGGACTTAAAAAATTAAACATATCAATGTGCTTTTCTGGTGTTTGTTTTATAGGTGCTTTGATTCAACGACTTTTTCGGCTGTCCACTCTTCGTTTTATACTCTTTGCTTTGACTTCAATACATTCCAAACTCCCCAACAACCTAAGATCCTTTTTACTCCGAAAAATAACCCTGAGATTGTACCATGGTTTTTGACCATACGAAGGGTGTAATGGCTACAGCTCTCGTCATAACGACACTGAAAATGAAACCCAAAAGCCCCCACTAACACACTATTGAGAACTTGCGAAATCACTTTTTGATACAACACTATCAAGGCCGTCACGACAATCATCGGGATACTTTTAGAGGCGGTGTGTAATGTTTTGAACTTCTTTAGCAAGTTGATCATATGACGAGTTTTTTCCTTTGGGGAAAAATATCACAACAAGTTGTTTTTGTGATAACTGAGCCTTTGCTTTCAGCAAGACGCTTTTCATTCGTCGCGAAAGAATGTGTCGTTGAACGGCCAACTTACTCACTTTCTTTGGGACAATGATGGCAAACTGTGTGTCTTGTGATGGGCGCCACCAAACTTGAAAACTCTGGGCGTTTTGACGTTTTGCGGTTTTGAAAAACTGCGTTTCATGACGAAGGTCAAGCCTATTCTCTTGAGGAAGCATACCATTCCTTCAGCTTTCCAAGCTCACCATGATCCCTTTAGACAGTCAAGCGCTTGCGCCCTCTAGCTCTTCGTCTTTTGAGCACTGTACGACCATCTTTGGTCGTCATTCTTTTCAGAAATCCGTGTACTCGAACGCGTTTCATTTTTTTTGGTTGCCAGGTGCGCTTGGTCTTGGGCATACTCTACTCCTTAGATTTTGGGCACAATAAGAACAAACATTATACTTGAGAAAAATGAGAAAGGAAAGAGGAGGAGGGACAGATTCAGAGGTTGGGGGTTAGGGTTTTGGCCTTAGTCAATAAACCTCACTCATCAATTCATCCTGCCGGAGCGGTTAACCACGATAGCGGTCTGAGCATCTATGGTCAGAGCGCTTGATAAAGTAAAAGCATGTCTACTTGTTACGAAAACTCTACTCGAAAGTTCTTCTGGTTTCTAACTGCTCAACTTAAAGGGAACGGCAATATATGTTACTTGAGGAATCTTTTTACAGCTGAGACGAACGGGCTTGAGCGGATCGTTGCAATAAATTTGGCACTCTTCACCAGCAATTCGTTGTAAAAATTCCAAAAGGTATCTCCCATTAAACGCGATCTTCAAACTTTCTTGGGTGTTTGATTTCGCGCTCAGGGAACTCGTGTATTCCCCTAAAAGAGAGGAGTGTGCACTCACACTCATTTGGTCGGGAAAAACTTCAATTTGCACAATACTAGAGCCTTCGGCGCTAAAGATCATGGCTGATCGGATGTGGTGTTGCAGTTCATCGGCATCGACTGAAACTTCAATTGCGAACTCTTTGGGGATCACCGCTTTATAATTGGGAAACTCTCCTTCAAGAGTCCTCAACACAATCTGGGCACTCGGGAGAGAAAAAAAGACTTGTTTAGCACCTTGAGAAAAAGAAAGCATCACCGTATCCACTTTTTGAGACACAACAACTTTCTCAATTTCATTGATTGCTTTGGCTGGAAATAAGATCTGCTTTGGCTCTTTGACTGAAAGCGCAGGTTCCAGGAGAGACATGCAGTACCCATCGGTAGCAACAATGTGTGACTGCTCAGACAAAGCAAACAAAACTGCTGTCAAAATGGGTCGGTTTTCGTCTTTGCTTGATGTAAAGGTAACATAGTTCACCGCATCACTCAAAATAGACGCGGGCAAAGTCAGCGTCTCTCCCTCAACTTGTGGAAATGGAGGGAAGTCTTGTTCTGGGAACGTGTTTACCACGCTTTTGGTTTGATTCGAAGTAACTGACAGTGAAAGCCCACTCAAAACAAGACTCACTGATCCTGTCAGACTGGAAACAAGCTCACTAAAAACTTTAGCAGGAATAACACAAGAGCCTTCTTCGGCAACGGATCCGGCAATTTTTTGTCTCATACCAATGTTCAGATCAGTGGCAGTGAGCCAAATTTCTGAGTTTCTGGCTTCTAACAAGATACATGACAGAATTGGTAGCTGCGGCTTGGTGGAAAGAAAACGAGAAACAGTTTTAATTCCAGTGAGGAGGTTGGTTTGTAAAACATCGATTTTCATAGTTGCAGCACTTTTGAAAAAACTTTGTGTAAACGGTCTGTTCGTAGTATAGAGAACAAAAGATTTTTTACAAAAGTATTTTTTAGTGAATCTTACACAAACAGTACTAAATAAATATAAACTAGTAGTAGGTAATAGTAGAACTGTGGAGAAAACGAACAACTGCGTGAAGCTGCTCAACAAGTTCGGGAAAAGTTTTTGTGTAAAACCTGAGGAAATGTGTGGAAAACCTCAGTGCATAAAAGGTGTGAAACCCGTCCTTTGTGTGAAACCAGAATGAAGTAAACCACATTCCCCCAATGCCAATGCACCAATTCACACCGCTTATCAACAGGGTTTTCCCCAAAGTTTTGCACAATAGTGGAAAACTAGCTTATAAAACTCAATAAACATTGGTTTATCAATGTAAAGTTAACTCTATGTCGTAAGTTTGCGAATAGTTGCAGACGATGAAAATTGTTTTGGTCGGTGTTTGGTGCACTGACAAGAATTTGTGAAGACTCTTTTTGTTGAAAATCAACTGAGGGGAGAGATTGTGATGCAGGGAAACAAAGTCCTCTGAGGGATTTGAAAATTGTTTTTTCACTTATTCCTCGGACTGGAGCGTGGAAAGAGAAGTGGGCGTACCACCAGACAAAGAAGTTCGTATGGCCTGGACTTGCGTTCTCAGCTCTTCGTCTTGTGGCAACGCCTCTTCGATTTTTTTCACAGCATGCATCACGCTGGTGTGGTCTCGATCCCCAAAATAGCGACCAATCTCTGCAAAGGGAATCTCGAGGTGGTGCTTGATGAGATACATGGCGATGTGTCGAGCGTTGGCGATGGGTTTGGCCCGTTTTGGACCACGAAGATCCATTAGTTTTATATGGTACTGGTTGGAGATGGTTTTGATGATTTCTAGCGGTTTTGCATAAATTTTTTCTTTTTTCTGATCGCTCACTTGATGCTGACTAAGAATTTCTTGGACAAGATCGTGGGTAATCATTTTGTGACGAAGAATGTGTTCTGAGTGGAGTGCTTTGACGATACCCTCGAGCTTTCTGGTGCTGGTGATTGCTGCTGCAATTCTTTGAGCGATGTCCATGGGAATGGTGAACTGAATTTGTTTGGCTTTAATCAAAACAATGGCGGTTCGCAGCTCAAAAGACGGCTGTTGAATATCAATGATAAGGCCGCCTTCGAGTCTCGACTGAATTCTGTCATCCAGCGGGCTAATTTCATGTGGCGGCCGATCAGAAGTCAAGATAACTTGACCCCGCGATTTTAGCACTGAGTTAAAGGTGTGAAAAAATTCTTCTTGCATGGCTCGTTTTCCAGCCATGAACTGAATGTCATCAATCAACAAAATTTGGACGCTGCGATAGCGCTGTTTGAGCTGAATGGTTTTTTTTGTCTGAATCGCCTCGACGATCTCATTCATAAACTCTTCGCCAGTGCGGTAAATGAGATTGAAGTTTTGGTTGTTCCGAAGGATGTTTTGACCGACGGCTTGCATAAGATGCGTTTTTCCAACACCCACTCCGCCGTAGAGAAACAAGACGTTGTAGGCTTTTCCTGGATTTTGGGAGACTGCAACCGCCGCTGCATGGGCCATCTCGTTGGTTGATGAGACGGCAAACGTGTCAAATATGTAGTTTTTGTTGAGGCCAGCTTGTTGAATTTTGTAATCAACGAGGTCGTCTGCTGATTGTTGAATGCTGGCTTGAGAAAACAGCGATGCAGCAGAAGGCGAAATTGGTGTTTGAGATGGCTCATTGGTTTGCTTTGGAATATCAAAACCGATGGATTGTTGTTCTTCGTTGTGAGGCGTCCTTTTGCGCTGTTTTCCTGTGGGAAGTGTGAAATCCCCCACTTGAAGCTTGAGTTCAACCGGTTTTTCTAAAATTGTTTCCAGTGTTTGTGCAATGGTTTGTTTAAAACTTTTTTCAATAATGGAGATGTGAAAAGAGGTTGGGGATTCAAGCGTGCACACAATTTTATCTGGTTGCTCTTGGACGTCTGAAAGAACGTTGGGGAAAATCCAAGTTTTAAAAACCCCTTGTGACAGAGCTACTGAAAGTTCTGCACAGACTTTTCCCCATAATTCTTCTGGTGAGTAGGTCATAACTTTTTTGATGTTTTTCTTGAGGAAACTCGAAGAAAAAGCAGATGAGGGCAGTCAGTTTTCCACAATATACACATAGTTTTACACAATTGGCAAGAGGGGGTTTAGTAGTTAACAGTGAAACAGTGAAACAGTGAAATAGTGAAACAGTTAATAGTGAATAGTTTTGGTGACTTGTTCCGATGGAGTGTCTGAGTTGGTTGGTTGGTTGGTTGGTTGGTTGGTTGGTTGGTTGGTTGGTTGGTTGGTTGGTCCGAAAGGAAAAGTACAACTCAAAGCTTTTTAGCTAGCTCATGATTATTGAAAAAAATGAAAATGTAGAAATGACAGCATACTTGCTGTTGTTTGAAACGAGAATCTTGTGCCTAATAGTTCTGATGACTAATAGTTTGTCTGCTTATCAGCTAACACCTTCGCTTGGGCGGCTTGTTGTTCGCTGAGTTTTTGTTGGGCAAGAAGCTCTTCTGGGTTGGTGGTGATGAGCTGGTGTTCTATGTCTGAAGCTAAAACGCGAAGTGCGACATGATTTTGTCCGGCAAAAAAGATGCCCTCGCCAACGTCTGACGCTAGTAACAATCGCTGTTCACCCTCAGAAAGATAAAAGGTTTGGGTTAACACTGGCAAGGCGGCGCTGGACTGTTTCATCAAAAACTGAATTGATGAGTTGGTCACAATCGCTTTTCCGTATTCGTTGCCCAAAAAGTCTTCAACGTCTTGAGTAATAGTGGTGATACCTAAAAAGTACTTTCTGGCGCGCTTGGCCATTCCGTGCAGAAACGAAGCACTGTCGGCATATTTCATGAAGTACCACGCTTCATCGACAATTAAAATTCTCTTTTTGAGTTTTTTCTTCACTCGAGTCCAGATAAAATCCAGGATCATGAACATGGCAATGGGGCGCAACTCTTCATGTAAATCTTTGACTGAAAAGACGGTGAAAGGATTGTGAATGTCCAGGTTCGATTTTTGATCAAAAATGCCTCGAAAAGAGCCTTTGATGAACTTTTCCAGACGTGCTGAAAGGTTGAGTGCATCCTGGGTTTCCATTCCGATTAATGCCTTGTAGAGGTCTTCCATTAATGGTGGTTCGTTGGCTTGTGTGGCGGGATCAGGGGTGATACCTTTTGATTTGTATGCAGCGACGAGCGCCTGATCTAAAATGGCATCTTCTGTCGGAGTCATTTCTCCGAGCATAACTCGAAGCAATGTGTGCAAAGAAATAATTTTTTGTCCCAACTCATTTTCGCCTTCTTCATAGACGTTTGAGAGGTCAAATGGGTTAATTTTCGTTTTGGCGCCAAAAGTGAAGTTAATATACTCGCCACCAACAGACTGGCACATCTCTTCATACTCATGTTCAGGATCGAGTATCAAAATGTCTGCACCAAAAATGAGCATACGCATTGCCTCAAGTTTGATGGCATACGATTTTCCTGCACCGGACTTGGCAAATACGACCATGTTGGCGTTTTCCAGACTAAACCGGTCAAAAATAACCAAAGAGCCATTGTGCTCGTTAATGCCGTACACAATGCCGGTGTCTTGAGTGAGCTCTGAAGAAGTGAACGGAAATGTTGTGGCCAGAGAAGTGGTGTCCATATTTCTGGTAACGAGCAGTCGGTCAACACCCATGGGGAGTGTTGTTTTAAACCCGTCTTCCATCTGTAAAGAGGCTTTTTTTGAAACAATGAGTAAACTACCCAAGAGCGATTGGAGTTGTTTGGTAACTCTTTCTAGCGATGCTTTATCAACGTCCATCAGTGTTACATACAGTCCAAACTGGTAAAAGCGCTCAGAGCCCTTTGCGAGCTGTTCTTGGAGAGTCCTGGCGTCCTCGAGCTTGACCTCGGTGTTGATGTTGCTGATTTTGCCAGAGCGAATATCGGATTGAATTTCTGCTTCCATTTCTGTGATTTTGCGGCGCAAGTTGTCCAAAATTTTGTCAATCTCTTGGGGGAAAATGTACATACCGATATCAAGTCTGTGCGGGAAGTTGATCAGTGGTGACAGCCAGTTTGCGGGGACGGTGCGAGGATATCCTGCGATGAAAAATGTCCGAGTGTAGGTGGAGTTGATTTTTTGATAAGTAAAATCAACCTCAATCGCTTCCGGAGCAATAATATCCTGAATACTTACGAGTCCTTGAGCAAATTGCTTGAGCACCTTTTGGTTTTCTTGGTCTTGTTGGCGTTTTTGTTGATCAGCATCAGAACCTTGCGGCTTTTTCAGAAAGGGAAGTGGAAGATTGAGTGAAAATTTTGCCATGTAAATATCGACGTTTTACTTATTCAGACACACAATGAGTGTTGTCACTGTTTGTGTTTTGTCTTAACAATGCTTTCTTCA
Source organism: uncultured Pseudomonadales bacterium (assembly GCA_964583795.1). GTDB lineage: Bacteria > Patescibacteriota > Microgenomatia > UBA1400 > PJMF01 > JBDTME01. The sequence continues at coordinate 73,976 of CAZOWX010000002.1, forward strand.
ACTAAATTTTTCTTCTGATACACTTTGTCATTTGACTAAAACCCACGATCGTAAGAATTACGACCCCGAACTACTTTTACAGTTTTTAGCAGCCACAAACGCTCCTCGAACTAGTTTTGTGTCGGAGGAGTTGGCATAGCCGACGAAAAGGGGGGCTGCTGAGTACTTACTCCAGGAAAAACCGGCTGAGGAATGGCTGCTTGTGGCTGCGTGTTGCCCGCGTTGCTCATTGGTGACGCTTGACTGAGCGTCTGATTAATCATGCTTTGAACTTCCGCTGCTGGTGGGGTTAGTGGAGTTGGCTCTGTGGGCAGCTCTGGTGGCGTGGCCACCGCAGGAGACTCGCTGATAGGGCTGTCAACTGGATTTGCCACTGGAGCGCTCGTCATTGCTGGTTGTGGTATTGGTTCTACTGGTGCTGTTCCGGCCATTTGAGCAGGTGTAGAAAATCCAAGCGGTGTCTGGTTAAATTCAGGCATCTTTGGCTCTTCTGCGACACTCATGACTGGAATTATTGGTGTTGTGGCTGTTGGAATTGGCTCTGGTTGAGCCGAAACTGGCGGCATTGTTGGTGCAGGCATCACTGTCTGTGCTGGAGTGAAGCTTTGGATGGGAGGTTGAGTCATTCCCGTTGGTGCCGTAGTCATGCTTGGGACACTAGGTTCTGTTGCGGGTGGTGCCATGTTTGGCACGGGTGTGGTGGTATCCATCATAAAGTCTCCTTGTATTTTTGCCTGGACAAGAGGCGTTGTGTAATGCGATGTGTCCGTGACCTTTAATCCTTCAAATGATTCAGGGTTGTATGAAGAGTATAGCATTTGAATCAGCTCTTGAGTGGTTAGTTGCCGAGAGTACAGGCCAATGCGAGCGAGTTGATCGATGAGGTGGTCTTTGCGTGGTATTAAGTTCGTTTTTGCTTTTTCAATGATGTAGTTTTTTTCAAAACTCGAGAGCGGTTTGTTTTTGGCTCCGGGGACAACGCTTTGAGTGGTGAGGCCCATCTCAACGGCTGACAGAGGAATCACGATATAAAATTTCTTATCAAGGACGTTTTGATCTTGGACCAGAGCTTGGACAAACTCACGGTACTCTTTTATTTTTTGTCGATACGTTGGGTTGGTTGTTGTATCTTCCATGTCTTGAATTGTTTTAATGTAGGCAGTCACATCTTTTGGTTGTGAGCGAATGACGATCTGAATGGGAAACGAAAGTGAGTTGAGCAGCGCCGCATACGCATAAATAGTAGCGTCTTGTTCGCCTTCTGACAGCAGTCCAAAGTTCATGGCACTAACGCTAATGACCAAGGATGTTGCTCCGTCGCCCAAGATAATTAGGTCATTGGTAATGTCATACAGGTCCAAAAACAACTGGGTAGTGGACTGACTAATATCGTGAATCTGCTTTTTTGCCATTGTTGTTCTTTACATACTCATGTCAAAACAAAGTTATACCAAACCAGGGTCACTATTGGTATCAGTAGCGCGGATTTCAATAGGATCGATAATGGTATTGTCGAGTACTAACTTTTGCGTTGGGAATAGTATACCGCCCTTCTCTGCCTTCATGAAATATTCTCCGTTTTTGAGTGGCGTACTGATAAAAAATTGACCAATTTTATTTGTCTTGACTGCACGAACCGGCATTCCTTGATCATCTTCAATTTCCACAATTGCGTTCTCGACAATATTGCCATACTGATCAAAGACCATTCCGACAACCAAGTTTGGTTTGTTTGGTTTCTGAGGGAACGGTAAGTCTTGGGAAGTTGTCACTACCTTGATATTCAAGTCTGTGGTGGGAGAGGGTGTTTGTGAAGGAGCTATTGGGGCGTTGAACACGTCGACTATCTGGTTTGTTTTTTCTTCAACAACCTGTTCAATTGGCTCTGGAGCAACTTGAATAATGGGAGGGATCACTTCTGGAATCTGGTCAGCTCGGAGGCGTTCTTCTTGCACCGGTGTATTGGGGGTCGTAAAGAGATCTTCATATTGTTTCAGAGAGTGAGGCGTTGAGGTGAGGTTTGGTTTCGAAAAACTTTCAACGGCTTCTACATGGGTAACTTGCACCGCATCAAAAAGAGTCATGATCGAGCTCACCTGTTGTTGTTCCAGCAAATCAAGCGGATTGAGCTGTGTCTCGGAAGGAAGTGTGTGGATGTACTCATAGATTCTTTGTTGTCGAAGTGGTGAGAGGTCAACTTCTTGTTGAAAAGCAGAGACGTCTTTTGCGGTGTGGGTGAAGTATCCAGGTAAATCACCTGATTTTTGCCAAAAGAATTGAGTTGGTTTGTAAATCGCCCGGAATAAGGCGATAAACCACTGATCAAGAGGTCGTCCTTCGTACGGTACAAAAGCGATCATGGCGCCAAGTCCGACAAAAAATACGATCATTGGCCATTTAATAATGTCAGGAAGGTTGGTTTGGTGGAGCACCACACCGATAAGAATGCCGCCTGCCAGTTCTAGGAACTGTTTGAGCGTCATGTTCCCAATCAAATGGAACTCATACGAGGTGACGGCTTGTGGTATTGGGTGATCTTGCATTTTTTAGGTTCTAGGTTATAGGTGCTAGGTTCTAGTTATTGTTGTGTTGTATTGAGTTTATCCAATTACTCCAAGTGGCTTTGGAATTTGATTGGGTGTTTTTGTTGTTCGTTATTTGTTGGCTTGCCTCGCCGTAGCGTTTCGCGAAGGCGGGGAGTTAAGATGTTCTTCTTACTTTATCAAGAAAAGGAGTTTTGACCAAGTGACGAAGTATGTCTTAAGAGAAAAAAGTGTCAGTAAATAATGACGACTGAAGACTGATTTCTGACAACTTGTTGGTCATTCTACTTTGACAGCGGGAGAGATGGCTTCGACGTCAAAACTTTCACTTCCTGCAAAGCCAATTCCTACAAAACGTATGTATGGGACTATATATCCGTTTTGTTCGTTTTTTCGGTACTCAAGTAAGGCTTTATCAAAAGTAACTTCTCTGAGCGTGTCGGTATAGCTTTCAAAATCTTCTCTACTGCTTACATTAATAAAAGTAACATTTTTAAATGTGACTTGTTGTTCTATCTGATCAAGGCTGAGGGTGTTATGCGTTTCCACTTTTTCAAATGTTTTTCCGATAGGATAAAAACTGGCTTTTTTAATATTTCCCTCTAAATCAGTCCAAAACTCTGCTGGTGGCTCTGCTGTGTCTCCAGAAATAAGGGGAAAACCATCAAGAAGAACGCTGACTTTAAACAACATTGCATTTGCAGCTTCTTTATTGGGGGCCGCAACAATGTGATTATCCATAAGCATGTATTGGGGGTCAGATATAACTGTGTTTTCTGTCATACCTAATTTGATCAGTAAATCTTGAATATTTTCCAAAGCAAGGTCCTTTCTTTCTGTTATACCTGTCTTTGGTATCAAACCATCCTTATTATAAAAAGCAATCGAAATATCATTATTCGAACTTTTTTCTAATAAAATAGTGGCTTCTTCATTCCTCCAATAGGGAAGTGTGCTTTTTTTTACCAGTTGTAGATTTTTGACAAATTGTTGAACCAAGTCATCAGCTTTTGAGCTTTTATCTTCAAGATTTCTGTATACAGTGATTTTTTTTGGGATTTCTATAGAGATTTGGTTGAAAACTATTTTTGGTGAGTATTTTTGAGTGTTTGTGACAATTGTTTCTATTGGAACTGGTGGTGGAGTGAGTGCTTGCAAAACAGCAGAGACAACAAGCAGCAGCGCAACGATACTCAAAAAAATTCGAGTTGATTTTTTCTTAAACAGGTTTGCTAAAAAATCTTTTATATTATCGGCCATAATATTCATTACAGACTATACCAATATCTTTTGTGTTTTGGGAGTATTCTCCGTTGAGTGAACTATAAAGGGCATACTCATTGAGGCCTGTAACTTCATAGTGTAAATGAACAAACCAATCTTTTACGCCCCCAGAACCCCCAACTAGGCCAATTTCCTCACCACCCTCTACTGTGTCCCCAACTTGTTTTGTACTGGCTGCGGCCATGTGTAGGTACATTGTTTGGTACGTTCCGTGATCTATTTTGACGTAATAACCGTACTTTTCCTCTTCATTTTGAGATGAATGCACGACTGTTCCGGGTGCGGCGGCATAGATGGGGACCTCACCACCCAATCCAGGAGGGTTTGTTCCAATATCATACGCGTCGGGCTTATAGTTGGGGCCAAGTCCTCCACAGTGTGTCCCGATTATTGGCCTTCCGTTATCATCTGGAATGCATTTTAAGGGAGTAGGGTTACTTTTCGGTCCAGTAAACGGTGGTAGTTGTGAAATATGTCCGTCAATTGGCCAGCAGTCTGCCACCTGAGTTTTTGGACAGTCTCCAAAACAGGTTTGAGCTCTGGCGTTAGCCTCTTCAGCCGAGTCGTTTGCCGTAAATGACACCTTTATATCATTTTTAACTAAGGAGTTATTAAAACGAGAGTCTGAGGCATCAATGTCAAACTCCAGAGATATTGCAGCCTCTTTTTCTACTGTTTTCCCCTTCAAAGTTATTAGCTGATCGAGGACTGATTGTGGAATATCAGGCGGAACAACGGTATTTAAGTCTTTATCAATGGTTGACATAGCTTCTGTAACATCTGTTATGATGATTGTCTCAGGAACATCTGGTTTTTTTGTAATCTCGATTCTGTAATGAATTTTCTGAGGCTCTTGAGCATTGGTTGGGCTTGGTATTTTTTTAACAGTGATATATCGAGATTCTTCAATATCTGTTGAATAGTACGGCGCCACTTGCGTGGTGCTGGCGTCGGGGAGAAAGGCTGAGAAAATGGCTGTGGTGGTCAGTAAAGAAAGTGTGGTGACGGCGACGAGTGGAGTGGCGACGGCGACGGTGGTGGTGGTATTTACGGCGATCGGGACTCCAGAGGTGGTGATCGTACCAAGTGTCTTACTTAAGGCTGCTTTGGCTGGTGCAGCGGCTGATTGAGTTAAGCCGTCAAGAGCTCCTTTTGCGGCCTTGGAAGCAGCGCTGGCTACTTGGCTTGCGTTAGAAGCAACACTTGGCGCCGCTGCTCCTCCAGCAGACAAAGAGTCTCCGAACCCTTTTAAAAAGCCTAGAAACCCTCCAATAATTCCTCCTATAAGAGCTCCAAACCCAGTCCCAATAATAGGAACAACTGAACCAATAGCCCCCCCAAAAATAGCCCCTCCTGCTGCTCCTCCAACTGCCCCTCCAAGAGTAGTGCCTACGATGCCCTGGAGCATGTTTGAAATTATCCCGTATGCTGCCAAACCAAGTCCTGCTCCAGCAACAGGAACGGCGGCTTTTTTAAGAATCTCTTTTAGGGTTTTCTTTCCTGTTTCGGTTACTGCATTGAGGGCTGTGTTTTGGACACCGCTCACACCTGGTTTAGGATTCAACCAATCTTTCAAACGAGAAAGACCTCTTACTCTACCTTCACCTTGTGGTACCTGCGGCGCCATCCACGGCTGTTGTCCATTCATTGCCTGGGACACTTGAGCAAGAGTTTGATCACGTTCTTGATCAGGGGGGATGGATAGACCTAGGTCAGCAGCTTGTTCCCAAAGTGCCTCATTGTCCATAGCAGCGAGTTGTGCCTCTATTTGTTGGACGTACTGTTGGCGAATGAGCAGCGCTTGTTGGCGACGATACAATTCTCGCTCGTTCTCTATCTCAAGTTCATTTTCGAGGTTTTGATTGTAGAGCGCTTGGGCCAAAATAGCCTCGGTGTCGTCTCCATATATTTGAACGTATGTGTCATAGAGGTTGTTGTACGTTGCGGTTGTTGCAGCGACAGTCTCGTTCCCCTCAGGGTTCACGCTGTATGTGAGCAATTGGTTATTGGTATAGTCTGCGAGTGCCTGTTTGTGGTCGTTAACGTAGGATCGCAGAATAGCCAGCACCTCTTTGTCATCTCTGAGATTAGGGTGAATTGCGGCTAAAAAATCACCCAAATCTCTCTCAAGCAAATGAGGACTCCCGAGAGAAAGCGCGTACTTGCTCAGTAGGTGATTAAGATTTATTTCAGAAACGACATCAATGCCCTTTTGTTTTAGAATATTTGCCAGTGCTGCTCGAGGATTGCTTCTCTGATATTGAAGGGCACGAGCGATGTTTTGGGCGTTTTGTGCACTCAAACCAGCTTCTCTTAAAGCCATTTCCTCTAGTTGTAGACCGACTTTTTTAAACAACGCTTGTCGATCATCTTCGCCAACAGAAAAAGCTTTTTGGGGAAGTAGTTCATCAAAAATTTCACGAGTTAAAGCACCCGCGCCACCTTTTCTGATTTGTGGATAAAACTCCATGAGCTGCTCTGCAAATTGCTCAATAGAGTCTGGTGAGCTTGCTGCGGTTAAGATCGCGATTTGCTTGAGTTGCTGTTTAAATTGATCGGACTGTCCTTTCGCGTACACCTCTTGTGCCTTTTCAGGAGTATCGAGTGTTTTACCAACTGCTTGGGCAGTCTCGTCAGCAACTTGTTGCGGGCGTTTATAGCTTGAATCGGTGTATGCGTCCAAATCACAGACCACCTTGATTTGTTCAACGCTGATGGCGGCATAGGGATTGGAAAGTGTTTTGAAAACGACTTCTTGAATCTGCCCCTTAAACTCTTCGAGCTTGAGTGTTCTTTTTTCTACTGCAGCATGTCCAAGCTCCTGAAGAGATGTTATAAAGCTGCTGGCTTTTTGGTTGTCGGCAAGCAGGTATTGACTGATCGTCCCAGCCAGTTTTTCTTGGAACGATTCCATTTGAAAATCAAATTCGCGTTGCTGGTCACTTGAAAGTTTGTCGTAGTAGGTGCGCCAGTTGGAAACACCCATGGCTGTGTTGAGAGCCTGGTCAAAAAGCAGTGGGTTGGATGCGATACGCCAAGACTCTTGTAGAATCGTTTTTTGCAGCTGAAAGGCAGATAATTGTTGTGACCCCTGTGGTGTTGGCGTGGTATCGGTTTGTATTTGCTCACGATCTTTGTCCACTCGAGCTTTAGCTTGTTTGACCCGACTGTTGGATCCGCCAAATCCACCAAACCCAGCGCTCGTAGCGACTGGAGTTGAAGGTTTTTCGGAAGGTTCTTCTTGTTGTTGTGTGTCTTTGCCTTCTTCGGGGCTCCCGTTGATTTTTGCTTGTTTATCAAAATCACTAATAATTTTGTTTTCCCAAGCATCAACCACTTCTTTATCTTGATCTGAAACCACCGATTCTTGGTTTTGTTCAAGGTTTTCTCTAAAGCGAGGAAACTCTTGGTTTATATACTTGTATCGATCACCAAGCTTGTCACTAATGAATTTTTGAACCAGTTGGTTGAAGAATTGACGAAAAACCTTTTTTGAAACTTCTTCTTTGTCAATCCCTAGTGCATTAAGCTCGATGACACAAAGCGCTGTTGTGGAAGGAGAGTACTTAAAGTCTTTAAACGATTCCCGTAGCTGGTCAACAATCTTCTCAAGCTGCTTTGAGTACAGCAATGAGTGTTCTTTGTCTTCAGGATCAAAGGAAAAATAGACTTGCTGATTATTAGCAATCAACTGTGCAAGCAGTTTTTCTGTTCTTGTTATGGTTTGAAATATAACGCCATCTGCCATGTGCCAAAATTATACCCTGTCGAGGGTAAGTTGTCAGGGGCTGGGAGAAGTGAGTTGGTTGATTAGTTGAATGGTTTGTACATCAGAAAACGCTCGTCATCCCGGCGACCGCGTGTCGCATAAAGCTTTACTGTGTCCCTCGTAGTCTTGACGGAGTGGGAGCGGTGAAACAAAGCCGGGATCCATCTTACAATCAATTCAAATATTGAATTGCACATAAATTATTGAAGAAATGGATCCCGTTTTTCAACGGGATGACGAATAGAGAAGACATGACAAACTAAGAAAAGAAGACAAGGAATTTCTGCTTTCTAATTACAGAGAGCACCAAAGACTACAACCCAAACACTTCCTTCATCACCTTCGGTATCTGGTTTGCCAAATCTGTGGAGTTAAAAAACGGACCGACCGTTTCGTACAGAGTGTCACCAGCTTTTTTATTGATAAAACTCGCCACAACAGAGACTGCTAACGGATCAGCACTAAACGCATAGAGTCCAGCCACTAAACCAGCTAATACGTCACCAGTGCCGCCTTTAGTCATACCGACGTTGCCGCCAGACATCTCAATTGATTGTGATTCGCTCATGACAGTATCGATTGAACCTTTGAGCAGTATGGTTGGCTGGTGGGGTAGTTGCTTTGTTGCTTTGTTGCTTGGTTGCTTGGTTTTTGCAAATGGATACTGAGGGGAGAAGAGTTGTTGAGTTGTTGAGTTATTGAGTAGTTGAGAGTCTTGATCTGAGAGTTTTTGGCAAAGTTGAGTGAATTCTTTCTGATGGGGGGTAAGAATTGTTTTATTTGTGTACAAAGCAGGATCTGCCATCTGCAGCGCTCCGGCATCAACCACCCATTTTTTGTGAGAGTACTTACTGAGTATGTAGTTTGTTACTTTTTGAGTATCGTTATTCCATTCGTTGGGTGTTGGTTCTTGGGTATTGGGTATTGGAAGAGTGGATTCATACTCTGATGACTGACTACTGACTACTGAAGACTGTTTTCTCTCCATCCCTGGTCCGATCAACACCACATCCGCTTCATTGATGTACTCTTCAATCTGTTCTCGAGGAATCACAATACCGTTGTGAAACTGTTGTTTTGCTTCATGAATCAGTAGATTATTTGATGGCACTGATGAGTAAAATACCATGTCGACCATCCGAGAGACGACCAGTAAGCTCCATTGACTAGCAGCATGAAATAGCTCGCTTCCGCCAATCACCATGACTTTCCCATTTTGCCCTTTGTGCGAACCAATTTGGGGGAGATGAATTTGAGCGAGATAAGGCTTGAGTTGATCGATGGTCATAACAACTAATGTTAAGCAGTTTGAGCGTGATCTGACTGATCAACACTACTGTTTTCTGGGAGAGAAGCGGCAGCAGCTTGGGCGTTTTCGGCTAATTCGTCCCGAATCTCTTCAGCCTCTTCGTTCTGAGCTACTTGTTCTGATGTCTGCTTGCGTGATTGTGCGACCTCTTTTTGCCGATACAGTTGGATTAATCGCTGTAGTTTTTCTTCTATTTCTTCTAATGTTAGGCTCCCTTCATGGCCGAACGCACCTGTGGTAATAGCCTCAATATCTGTAACCAATATGTCCGCAAAGCTATTTACAGAAGGGACATGCTGAGTGTTATGTCCGAAGCGTAAGTAATACTCTTCAATTCGTGGTTTCATCGTTTCTGAAAACCCTTCCTTGTAAGCCAAAGCATACTCCCTCAACATCCGCACTCCTTTAGAAAAATAAACCTGGGCAATTCCCCTTACGTTTTGTTTTAGCTCCTGAACTTGTTCTAGCGCTGTTTGGAGCGCCTCAATCTGTTCTCGTAATTGTTCTTCATGTTGTAAAGAGTGGCTTAATTTTGTTAAGAGTTCCGGAAATTTCTCCCTGGCACTAATCATGTTGCGCATTAAATTGTCAAAGACAACCAGAAACTTCTTTTCAATTCGGGCTGCAGCGTCACTTCCACTTTCTCCCAGTGGTGGAGGAGACTGAACATGTTTTAATTTTTCTGTTGTGTGGCGTGTTTTCTCATCAAGAAAGACTTGCTCCTGATTTCCAAGTCCAGTGGTGTCAAAGTCTTTCCCTCTTTCGGAAACGTCGTCCACTGTAGGTTCAAATGCCTGAGGAGTAATTTCTCTGCCTTCTCTCTTGTTGTCGTTATCTGTAGTCGCTTCTCCGCGATCAAGTGGAAAGCCTTCCTTTGGAGAATCATCGGTTGAAACCGTTCGCGTGACAGCTGATGTATCTGAGAAAGTGTTCATAGTCTTTGTTTTTATTTTAACTTAAACAAGAATTATACCAGAGACTTGATTTGGTGCGGTACGGTTTGTATTTTGTAAAAAAATTCTTGTAAGAAAACGTAAAACGAAGATTTTGTAAAAAGTCATCGTTTGAAGAAGCTTCTGCGTGTAATCCAACTATAAACTAGTCGTGTTCATCACGAACTTTTTGCTTTGGTTCTGAGTTACCAACTGGTTCAGAATCGGGGTGGGTGTCCGGTGTTGTCTCTGGTTGTTGACTTGCCACGGGATCCTTTCGAGGGACGTAGGGCGGATTTCCTGTATCTGAATTTATATTAAAAAGTCTTCTTGAATAAATGCTCATATCTTGAGTAATGGAATCTACAGCCGAATAATTTCAGCCTCTTTTAGTTCAGGCATGTTTACCACCTCATCCTCTGCACTGGTCATGATGGTTTGGGTTGTTTTTGCTAGATCAAGCACGCGTTGACGATTCTGTGCATCAAGCTCTGAAAAAATATCGTCTAGCAGTAGCAGTGGTGTTTTGCCTAGTTTTTGACGCATGATTTCAAATGCCCCGAGTTTAAGCCAGAGCACTCCCATGCGTTGTTGGCCGCGGGAGCCGTGAGTAAAGAGTGGAAAGGTTGTTGAGTGGTTATGTTGTTGGGTTGTTGGGCTTGAAAATTGAGATTTGGAAATTGAAAATTTGACCACAATATCATCTTTATGTGGGCCAACCAATGTATGTCCGGCGGCAATCTCTTGATTGGAGTATTGAGATAGGCGAGCTTCATTGAGTAGCGATAAGTCATACTCGACTTGAAACTGAAGTGGAAAATCAATCTGGTTTATGTGAGCAACGAGATCAGAGCGTTTTTGTTGCAGGTACATGCCGTGCTTGAGCAGCGACAAATTCCAAAAACTCAGCGTTGTACGTGGTGTTTCTCCCTCACGAATTTGCTGTAGTAATTTGTTGCGACGTCGTAGAGTTTGATCATACGTAGTCAGTGAAACCAAGTATTGTTGGTCAATCTGAGTAAGTATTGTATCTAAAAACTCCCGCCGCCGAGAAGGACTGCCGGTAATAAGCCGAAGATCCTCAGGAATAAATGCGATGGTAGGGAGTGTCCCGACAACCGAGCGTTTTTGTTTGCGAACACCATTGAGCGAAAAGATTTTTTTAGAGACCCGTTTACCTGAAACAACGCCATGATTGAGCAACAACTCGATTTCAGCTGATTCGGTTGTAGTGGGTGTTGACAAAGACGATAGACTCTTTAAAGTGTCTTTGTCATCCCGTACTGCAGAGCGACCGTCAGGAGCTCGGTGATTCGGGATCTCTTCCTTTTCCATCACTTTCCCTTTCACTCTCGACAATTCTTGATTCACCTGAATAAAGTCATCCACTTTCCCAGCGCGAAAACTTTCTCCTGTGGAAATCAAGTGAATGGCTTCGAGCAAGTTTGTTTTCCCCGTAGCATTGGGGGCAATGATGATGGTTAGTGGTTTTGAGAAAAGAAAAGTTTTATTGGTATAGTTGCGAAAATGCTGGAGTGAAATGCCAGAGAGGAACATAGGTGAATAATAGCATTGGAATTTTTTTTAGGTTAACAACTACTAAAAACACTTCCAATTTTTAAAGGTGGAGTTTTTGTAAAAAAGTTGTTTGTCATCTCTTCTTCACCTACTTCTCAAATACTGTAAGAACAAAGCGGGTGTAAAAAGAAGGATGTCCAGATCGTTTTTGATAAGTTCTTTTTTGTAATGTTTTTGATTAAACGAAATTAGGTATTTTACTTGAGCTGATTTTGCTCCAGCTACAATATGAGCATCATTTAAATCTAGAACGTAATTTTTATATATTTGTTGAACTTCTTTGGAATGAAGAGTAAGCTGGACAGTCATAAAACGAGTTTGTATGAGTTGGTCAAATTTCTTTTTTTCGATTGGGTGTCGCTCAATTACGATTAACAACTCCTTGTAAGAGACGGACGAAATAATGGGTTGAATAGGAGCTGTGTGAAGTAAGAAAAATGCAGCTCCTGTTGATGAGAGTAATGAAGAGATGACGACGTCAGAGTCGATAAATACTTTCATGTCAGTATTTCAATTCAGATCTAACTTTGGAAAGTTCGGATTCAATTATTGGTAGGTTCTGACGATCTTCCTGCTCCATTTTGTATAAATCTTGATCTAGTCCAGTGAAGAAAAAAGACAAAGAGTTAGCTGAAATGCGATAGAGCTTGCCTATCTTTTTAGCAACAATTTCACCCCTGTCAATCAAATCATAGACAGTGTTTTTCGATAGTTGCAGCATTTCTGCAACTTGTTCTGGCGTGTAGGCTACTCGTGGCGTGGTGGTGCTAGGCATGTCTAAATTGTACTAAAAACAACTAAACATGTCAACTCCACGGGGGGTTGCTTGGTTGGCTGGTTGCTTTATTGCTTAGTTAAGACAGAGAAATTTTGAGTTAGGAGTTTTTTTCTAAAGAAAAGTTCATGAAGTTAACGATTTTTCTGAAAAAATACGAACCAATAAACCAAGCAACAAAGCAACTAATCAACTAACATATTACTTCTGCTCGATATTAAAAAACGCAAACGAGCTTTGGGGGATGGAGAGGTAGCCTGGCGCACGCAGGTTAAAGGCTGTTTTAAACTCACTGCCTGAGAGTGAAATTTCACCTTTGTCGGTTTGGAACACGACTCGATTGGTACTGCCATTGCCTTGCTCAACTCGGACAGAAGTCACTCGAGATGGCCCATCCGATTTGGCGCGAAGCTCCTCATGAGAGTACGGATTACCACCCCAGCAATTGGTGGTGACTGGTGTGACTCGGTCGTCGCGAAAACGAGCGGCATTGATAATGTCAGCCAGATCCTCGCCACTGAGCCACGGATTACTTCTGCCACACTTGTCCGATGATGAGCTGTAGGCTTTGGTGTACCAGGATTTATACGCCCAGGGTGAGCCGCCGATTTTGTCATATGATTTATCAAAAAAGCTCCCGCCACCATTCCCGTCGGTGGTGTCCCAACCAATCGGAGAAGCGAAACCACCATGCGTTGAAGCGTAGAAAGTGGTCACGTCCTCCAGCACCTGACCACGTGTTTGGTCAACTGCATTTTTCCATGCCTCTGGGACACTGTCTGATTTTGATTTGCGAAAGACCTGGCAGGCTTCAGTAGTACAGATTTGTTTCCCTTGTTGCTTGTATCGCATTGCGTAGGTGCGCGCAGCGACGGCTTGGGCTTTGAGGGCTTCACTTTCCCAACTTGATGGCATCTCAGCAATTCCATAGAGATAGGTCGTTTCAAACTCCATATCGCCATATCCAGCCACGCTAATGCTGCCCCCAGTGTCTTTGTTGGTGGGCTCTTTGCCAAAGTACGCACGCAAAATTGCTTTATAGTCTTGGCCTGAACGAGCGCGACCACGAGCGCCGTACTGACTCATCCCTTTGCGGTGAGTGTGCGCTCCAAAAGAAAAGACGGCGAAGCTACCAGCGGGGGCAGATTCACGAAAGCCTTTTATCGAGGCGTTGTAGTCGTCAGCCAGCTCACTGTCTCCAATAGAAGCAGTGAAGGCTCCAGATCTGGCATTAATAATCTCTTGCTGTCTGGCATTGAGGGTGGCGATTTTGTTTGAGAGTTCTGACTGATAGGCTTTGGCGTTTTTGATTTCTTTTTCAAAAAATTGTTTCTGGGAGTTGAGTTGCACCTGTAGAGCCGCCAAGCGTTTTTGGTCATCCTCGAGTTTTTTCTTGTCAGTTTGCAGATCGACGATGTCTTTGGCGGTGGACTGAATGATGCTTTTATCTTGATCTTGTGCACTGGCTTTGTAGGCGATGTCTCGGGTGATATTTTGTAAATCACTTTTGGCAAAAAGCACCATCAGAGGGCTGGTGCTCTTTGAGCGTTTGTAGCTCTCCGAGACTCGATAGGAGAAAAGGGCAATGGTCTCTGATAAATCGTTTTCTCTCTGGGCAATGCTGGCAGAAAGTTTCTGCGCGTTTTCCTTGGCGGTGTTGATACCGGCTTGGGCGTTTTTAATCCGGTTCGCTAAGGAAACGGTTTGTTGCTCGAGGGGCTTGGTGGCATCCTCGGACATTTTTTTCATTTTTTCCAGCTCATCAATTTGTTGTTGGAGCTCTTCCACGGGATCTGTCGCGCGAATGGATGTCAGAGGGTAGTAGTAGGTGCTGAGAAACGCCAGTCCCACGAGAAAGGCTGTGATGATGAAGCGCTTTTTATTTGGTGAGAGCGGGTAGTTTGTGGGCATGGGGTTCGTAGTAGTTAGTATATAGTATGTGGTATGTTGAGAACAACAAACAAGTCGAATGAAAGGACTGAGAATATAACAGTGTTTAGCACTGGCTCTCAAGGTTTCGTGCGAATTTTAGGGTCGAGTTTATCAAAAGCGCTGTCAAAGGAAAGAATTTTGTGTGATAACCCTTTTGCCTGAGCGAATAAATAACAGTCAGCGAAATCAAGAGAATGTTTGGTAAATAGTTTGAGGGCAGATTGCAGAGTGCTTTTATTGATTGTGAGGATTTGCTTGTTTTGTAAGAAAACCAACAGAAAATGGACTGATTTTTCCCTATCAATTTGGTAGATTTTTCCACTTGTCACAAAGAGAAACTCAATAATGACTAAAGGGTCGACAAAGAGTGAGTGGTTTGCGCTGAGCAATCGCTCGATTGTTGACTCGATTTTTGACACTTGCTCCTCGTTATCACGTAAGAAAAGTCTGATCAAAATGTTCGTATCTATCTGGTAGGTCATGGTGTTCAAGCTGAAGTGTTTGTGGGTGTATTTTTCTCAATGATATGCTCACTCATAAGCTCCCTGATCTGGTGCTTGGTTGGAGAAGCGTACTTTTTTTGAGGACCAGTAGCAGCTTTTTTCAAATCAGATAAAAAATCACGAACGGGCAAGTGTCTGGTAAGTTTTGTTTTCGAGTCAATGACTTGGATTTGAAAGACATCTCCGGCAGAAAGTTGTAAAATATCAAGGAGTTGTTGAGGATATGTGACTTGGCGTTGGGTGGTCATTTTGAGGGAAAAAGTTTGCATGCTCATTATTTTATACTGTTGCATTAATTTGTCAAATAGTAATGGAATGCAGTAAACAGTAGAACAGTGAAACAGTTAATAGTGTTTATGATTAGGGAAGGCTGCTCAACAACTCAATCACCCAATCACCCAACAACAATACCCTCCAGACTCTTGAATTATAGGATGTTTTCTGGTATACTTAAGCGATCTTTACGTACTAGAGTACAGAGGGATGAGATATGACAGAAGGATTTAAAGAACGCTTAAAAACAGCATATCAACAGGAGGGTATAAAGGGTGCTTCTAAGGAGGTGTGGGCCTTAGTTAGAAGACGAAGATCTCCTGAAGATGGAGCTCCTGACGGCGGACTAAAAGAAGTGGCTGCTAAAGCTGTTGTTGCCGGAGCGCAAATACCAGGTAGAGTAAACCGATACACTGAAGCTCAAAAGGCTAAATTAGGAGAGGTTTTTAAGCCTGTTGTGACAAAGCTTGCTGATTTGCTTGACAAGTTAGATCCAGTCATTAACTTCCCGGCGAGGCATCAGACAATTGGGAAATATGCTCCCCTCTCTCTTTCTGCTACTGCACAATTTCTCAAACGAGCCAGAGAACATGAAGCTATTTATGCTATTGATCCTAGCATTTATAATCTTTTCACTCTTATTGGAGCGATAGCTTATGTTTATTCAGCATTAAACATTGTTGCTTCAGATAAAGAGGAAAAGAAGTCATCTCAAGAGTCTATTAAAGCACTTGCATATCCACTTATTGCTATTTTTGGAAGTGATTTAACATATAGGTCAATAGTTGGGTTGAATTGGGATGAGAACTGGGCGAATTTGTTAACGAGTTTGAGCATTGTTCTTCCTAGACAAGTTTGGTCTCTAATTATGGATGCTTTGAGATGGCGGACAGGGGTGTTGGCAGCTCATAGAGAAGAAACCGGTGTCGCCACAAGTGCAACACAAGAAGCCCCCCCTCAGTTTGATTTGAAAGCGGATCAACAAGATTTTAGGATGAACGGGGATTTTGAGTAAATTGAGCAAAAAAAACGAGCCGTTTCTTTAATCAACAATACTGTGAAAGATCATATCTGGTTATGGTAAGTAATGGAAATGGAGATCAACTTTTGCACGGTCACTAAGCGAAAAATTTAATGAAAATATTCAAAAAACTTACGATCGTCAGTTTTTTTCTAGCCTTTGTTTTTCGCGTGTCTGTAACACCTGCTTCTGCTTCGTTTATTCCCAATTGTAGTAATTTTTCTATTCCTGTTTTGCCAACAGTGAGTTCTTCGAGTTTTGATGTAAGCTACACAGGGACGAGTGCTGATGGAGAACAGCGGTTAACGATGTTGTTTGAAAGTGAAGCTCTTCCGAGTCAGTCCTCTTCCTTTAAAGCGAATGAGCAAACAACAAGGTCTTTTTCTTTTACTCTTTCTCAGATTCAAAACCAAGATGGAAAAGTTTCGTTGCTAGTTGCTCCAGCAGGTCCTCAGAGTACTCGATATTGTTCTTTATCGCTTCACTATAATGCTGACACCGGTGAAATTACTTCAGGGACGATTGGGACAAATTCCCCTCCCCAACCTTTCGACCTTTGTAATCAGGCGGGCCCTGAAGAGAGTGCTCAACGAGATGCGTGTGTAAAATGCTTTGACAAAGGTCAGATTTGGACTGGAGTGGGGTGTATTCCGTTCACGACTCAGACAGGAATGGTGAAGGCTTTAATCACACTGGGTCTGAGTATCACTGGGACGATTGTGGTGTTGATGACGCTGTATGCTGGGTTTTTGTTTAGTACCTCCCAAGGAGACCCGAAACGCGTTGACGAAGCAAAGAGTGCCATGACCAGCGCGATTGTGGGGGCATTTTTCATCATTTTTTCAGTCACAATTTTGAATTTTATTGGAGTGACGGTGTTACACTTGCCGAGTTTTGGATAAAAACGTGCTGTATACTATACCTACTATGAACAAACGATTAGACAATATTCGTTTATTAGTCAAAACCACTGTCTTTTTTGTACTTTTACTTGTTCTAATAAAGACCCCCTCCAAAGCAAGTGCCGTTGTTGAGTGTTCAACCGAAAAAGAAGGAAAAACTTATTGTAGTAGTTCAAATCGCCAAGAGGTTGTTCAATGCACATCTGGTTCAGAAACTGTTGTTTGGACGTGTGATGCCGTGTCAATTTGTCAAGAGAGTCCTGATATAGATAATGGTGTTGGCGTTATTTGTGTTCCAGCTCCAACACTTGTTCCTGATCCTGTTGTAGCTCCGTCTGAAACTCCTGAAGACACTCAAATGGTTGATAGTTTATTCTTGTGGGAAGTAAATCCGCTGAACCTTACCCGTGGTTTAAATGATCGCGAGGTTGATCGAGGGATTATTCAAGCCATTGGTAAACTCCAATTATCATATTTTAGTACTCCTGCGAGCGCTTTGAATCATCTGATGCCGTATTTATTTTCTCTTGCAGGAATGATTTTGTTTATCATGATTGTTTGGGGTGGGTTTGAGATGATGCGCGGCGCCGCTGATACCAAGGCATTTGATGCCGGAAAGCAACGCGTCGTTTCAGCGCTGATCGGGTTTGGACTACTGTTTATCTCCTACTGGATTGCTCAGATCGTGCAGTTTATCTTTGGGGTGAATATTTTAGGGTAAAAAGACCTGCAATTCTTTGTTCTTCTTGAGTGCTTCATTTGATGTTACGATTGAAGAGTGCAAAAATTAAAACTTCTCTTTTCTATTCTCATATTTTTTGTTTTTTTGGTTAGTTCCAACACTCAAGCATCGGCACAGTGTTTTGTAGACAATGCTGATCGGTGTGATGTCTGTGGTGATCATGAGGTTTGTACAGATATCGGAGCTTTGGATGGGGGGTACCACTGTACAGTCTTGATCGGGGTGTGTGGAGCCACGCTTGATAACACGTGTAATTCTTCTACGGTTAATCAATGCTCAGTGTGTTCTCAGCCAAATGAGCTGTGTGTCCTCAAAGATGGAGAGTATCAATGTGAAAACGTTGTCGGACAGTGTGGAGTCGAACAAAATGACACTTGTAACGAAACAACAGTAGATACTTGTGATGTTTGTGAAAATCATCAAACGTGTACGGCTCACACAGATGATCAAGGAGCCAAAAGTTACTCGTGTGATACCGTCTCCGGTAGTTGTGGAGCAACGAGCCAAAATAGTTGCTTTGTGGGGACCTTAAATAGTTGTGACGTGTGTCCAGTTGGTCAGCGGTGCAAACAAAACGGTTCTGGACCAAATGACCAGGCGTGTTTGCCTGATAGCACTTGTCTTGATAGACCAGAGTTTGTGCTTTGTCGTCAGGCAGGCCCGGAGGGGAGCGCGAGTCGTGCAAAATGCGATACGTGTTCGGCACAAAAAGGTGTATGGACGGGTGTTGGGTGTATTCCTTTTTCTGATACAGCAGAACTGGTGCGAGCGTTCATTACGCTCGGGTTGGGGTTAGCGGGGACAGTGGTGGTCTTGATGACGCTAGCGGGCGCGTTTTTAATGTCAACATCAAAAGGTGAACCACAAAAAGTGGATGAGGCAAAAAGTTTGATTACCTCAGCCATTGCAGGTATATTCTTTATAATCTTTAGCGTGAGCATTTTGCAGTTTGTTGGGGTGCGGATTCTGCAGTTGCCAGGATTTGGGTAAAAACTATGAAGAAAAAAACTATTCTTCTCTTACTGGTGAGTTTACCGCTTCTTTTTATGAGAGTTCCCACTGCTCGTGCGGGCGTCTGCGGTTCATACTACGCAAACCAACCGGATGGTGAGCGATGCATAGGTCTTGATTATCAGATAATAACTCCCAGCGAACAATGTGTATCGAACGGGCTTGTGTGTTGCTCATCTCAAGCTGAATGCCCCGGGGCGTTTACACCAACACCAACATTACCAGCAAACTCAGGGTACGAAGAGAGTAATGAAAGTTGTGGGACACTATTTCCCGATCGTGGATTGGGGCGAGAAGTTTGTTTAAACAATAATAAAATTCTCTCTAATGCACAGTCTTGTCCTCGTTATCCCGAGTGTTGTCGTGAACCAGGAAATTGTACCAGGTACTGGACGTGTACAGATGCTTTTGCGTGTGTTGAAGATCCGAATGGTGGGTTTTCTAGTAATGATGCGTGTCTACTGAGTTGTGTAACACCCTTTCCGACAGATATACCGGAGCCAACTCCCGACAACACCTTCGAACCAATTGTAAATAGAAGATTTTTATTTAGAGTAAACCCACTCACTGTGGAAGATGATCCAGATCCGGCAAGAGCTGAAGAGAAAGGAATGTGGAAAATCTTGCGATTTGCGAATCCTGCTAGAGCTATTAATACCGCTTTGGTTTATTTGTTTCCATTAGCAGGGATGATTTTATTTATCATGATCGTTTGGGGTGGATTTGAAATGATGCGCGGCGCCGCTGACACCAAGGCGCAAGAGGCGGGAAAGAATCGGATCACGGCTGCTCTGATCGGATTTGGACTTCTTTTTATCTCCTACTGGATTGCTCAGATCGTGCAGTTTATCTTTGGAGTGAATATTTTAGGGTGAGAGTTTCTTATCTGGTTTGGGGCTAGTAAAGCTAAAGTGGATTTTTTCTCAATCTTTTGAGTATTTCAGAATACATTTTTCTTCTGTAATTCCACCGAAACTCAGATTCCTTCA
>CAZOWX010000003.1:0-90917 GCA_964583795.1 uncultured Pseudomonadales bacterium
GCTTTTTAGTCATTTTGTCTTTTTTGGTGATCATTCATGAACTCGGACATTTTCTCACAGCTCTGTGGAGAAAAGTGAAAATTGAAGAGTTTGGGATTGGATATCCACCAATGGCAAAGGTTTTGTTTCACTGGAGAGGTATTCCCTTCACCCTGAACTACTTGCCGTTTGGCGGCTTTGTGCGAATGGAAGGCGAAGACGGTCCGCAAGAAGAAACGCAACCTGATTCAAAGAAGCAACAGAGCAAAGACCACAGAAAAAATGAGCGAGACACTCACCAGGCTAAGTTTCAGCCGTTTTATCAAAAATCCAGAAAGAGTCGTTTGGTGGTGCTGCTGGCCGGGATTGTGATGAACTTTCTGTTTGGTGTGATTGCATTCTCGATTGTCTATACAGTGAAAGGTTTTCCCAGACTTGTAAATGACAAAGAACTCATTATCGACCAAGTGATGGTTGGTTCACCTGCAGAGCAAGTAGGACTCAAACTCGGGGACAAAGTAGAGGCTGCTGTTGCTGTTGATACTACCGATAAACTTCGATCCAGTTTTGCGCAAACGAGCGAGTTTGTAGAGTATGTCGGACTTCATTTAGGTGAACATATTCGTCTTTTTGTGCAACGAGAGGATCAAACACTTGAGTTTGATGTGTATTTGCGAAAAGAAGATGAGCGACCAAAAGCTGAGGGGGCGTTAGGAATTGGGTTTGCGCTGCCGACTTTGGTTTACGACTTTTACCCATGGTGGCAGATGCCATTTCGAGGTGCTTGGGTAGGATTTGGCGAGTCGTTGGCTTTAAGTTATCAAATTCTGGATGGGTTTCGCACGATGCTAGGTGGATTGTTTTTTCACGCTCAGGTACCGAAAGATATTGCAGGCCCAATTGGTATCGTGCATCAGGCTACAAAGTATGAGTTATTTCAAAGTGGTTGGGATGTCGTGTTGAAGTTTGCCGGCATGTTATCGGTTAATTTGGCGATTCTGAACTTGTTACCGATTCCAGCTCTTGATGGGGGAAGAGCTTTTTTTGTGGTGATGGAGAAATTTATTGGGTTCAAACGCCGGGAGGCAATTGAAAGCAAACTCAACTTTGCCGGTTTTGCAGTGCTTCTTAGTTTAATTGTATTAATTTCTTTGAAAGATTTATGGTCCGTTTTTGCGGACGTGTTTCGTTTCTTCAATGCTGGGTCGTGAGAAAGTACGCCCCGACTTCTCAGACGTACAGTTAGGGTACCACTTGTCTTGCATTTCGTATTTCACTAGAGGTTGGGTTATTGATTATAGATAATTGATTTTTGTCACTTGAATTGACGAAGTAGGTCACCTGAAATCAATTTGTGTCGCTTGCTTTGCCCGTCGAAGTTCCCTGAATGAAAACCTGACTCATGATCAAGTTATCATTTCAAGTACGAAAGAGTGTCGCTTGTTGCTTTGCCTGAGCTTTTGGTATAGTGAGTGAATGAATGATGTCTCACAGCCTTTAGTTCAACCGACCATCACACCCAGTCCTGTGAACAATGCAATGGGTATTGCTGTTGCTCAGAAAGTGGGTGATGTCTCGACCAAAGGAGCTACAACCCAAACACCACTCATCGCTTCTTCAGATCAGAAGCAGCCTGAAAAATTCATCCGTTCAAGTTTTGGGAAAACACTGGTTCTTTTTTTAGTAGTTTTACCTGTAGTCACAGGAGCCATTGTCTTTGGCATGAAGTTATTTTCTAGGTCTGCTGCGACGAACTCTTCAATTGAAACTAAAAAAACTCAAATTGATCCCAGTAAAGTCGTCACTCCTGAGCTACTACCTATTGCGAGTAACTCCGCCGAAACTAATTCCTCTTGGGGAAAAGTGACTTTTTCGTCTGCAAAAGTGAGTTTTGAACTTCCGGCCGGCTGGCAGAAGAAGGAACTTTCAACCGGTGGAATTAGTGTGACTGCATCGCAGAGTGCTCAAAGTGTGCTGCACATGACGTTTGAAACCAGTGAAAAGCCTGTGACAACTCAAAAAGAGCTAGAGAGTTTTCTCTCGTTTAGTGATCAACAATCTGCATTGCGTGTACAAGTAGCTTCGCAGTCTGCGAGTTTCACAGCGACGGGGTTGCCCGTAATCACACGAAGTGTGGCCAGAGGGAATAGTGCTGTTTTTACTGAAGCCTTTGTTGGGATTGATCAAAAAGTTGTACACCTTGAAGTGAAGGATCCGGGTATCGAACCCAAAGTAATAGAGCAGATCATTCACAGCATTGCGATTTCAAGCTCTAGTGGTGGGCAAAGTTCCTGGCAAACCTACTCGAATAATTTTGGTTACACTGTGCAATATCCGACAACTGTGACTCTGCGCTCGAGTGATAAAGCCCATGCTGATCAAGCAAGTATTGGTCAATCGACCGAAATTTTGCTGTTTCCGACCGTTGAGATCCAGGATCCGTCAGGTTTTGCCAACTCGCTTTCTTTAAAGCTCAGTGACACCCAACCCACCTTGTCGCTTCAACAAACTGCAACTCGCGATTTTGGAGAACAAGAATTTAAAGTATATGAGACAGATGGAGAAAAACATTTTGTGGGTCAACTGACTTCAGGAAACTGGCTGGAGGTGGTTTTGCATTTTGATTCGAGTCTCACCAATCGTGAGTTATTGGAACAAGTGATTGGAACGATTGCCGTGAAAAGTGGAGAGTAGATTGATAGATGATGGATTTATAGATTATAGATTATGGAGTTTGGGTTTTTGGTGCTTGACTTGAGTTGAGCGGGTTGTTGAAATGATTCGCTATTCGCTATTCGCTATTCGCTATTCGCTATTCGCTATTCGCTATTCGCTAACCAAATCCCGCATTGAAAAAATGAAATGAATGGAAGTATACTGATGCTATCAGAACTGTTGGTCAGTTCGTTTAGTATTATCAAGGAGTTTTATGCCTGCCAAGACTACCAAAAAACGATCAAGTAAAGTCTCAAAGAGCATCAAGAAAAGTACATCAATGTCGATGATAAAGACGAGAGTGGCGCACCAACATGATTCCGAACCATTTTATGCTGATCCAAAGAACTTAATGGTGATTGGAGCAGTGATGCTTTTGTTTATCGTTTTGGTGTTTTTATTGAGTGGTAGTACCGGAATTCGTTATTGATCGTTACAATATCTTGACTCACCAGCAATGGTGTGAAGGAGCTATATGAGTAATGCCATTGTAAGTGCTGTTTCAAATTCTGGGATTAGAGGAGTTGCGCAGTCGCTAGGCGCTGCGACAAAGGGATTGCCACATTTACCCAAACCAATAATTGAGTTTATTGCTTCGATTATCCCTTTTGCTTCAGTTCTTGTCGGAGGTTTAAGTCTTTTTTCAGCTTTGGTTCTAACTCCATCATTATTGGTTTTTAACCAACAAATGATTAGTTATGGAGGGCAAAGCATGAATGTGTTTGCCGGAACTGGCCCGCTTTTGTTTGTTTCAATTGTTTTTCTGGTTGTTATTGGCGTATTACTGGTAGCGGCGTTTCCATCATTAATGAAAAGAGAGTATGAAGGATGGTTGACGGTGCTTGCTGCAGATCTCGTCTCGGTGGTTTATGGTGTCCTCTCATTTGTATTGGCTCCAATAGGCGGTTCACCAATTACAACAGTGTTAAGTACCATTATAGGATTTTACGTCTGGTTTGAACTGAAAGCTTTATATACTCCGGTTGCGAAAAAAAAATAAAGTAAATGGTGTCAGTGTATAATAGGCTCTTATACAATTAATTTTTTTCTCGCACTATGTTTGTTTTTTCTGGCACTTCAAACGTCCCACTTGCGCAAAAGATTACCGGTTATTGCCATGCTACCAATGGTGAAGTGATGATTGAGACATTTGCAAATGGTGAGAAGAGAGTTCGAGTCCACTCGGAGGTTCGTCGCCAAGAAGTCGTGCTCGTACAATCGTTTTCAAACCCCGTTGATTCCAATATTATGGAGTTCTTACTGATTGCTGATGCCCTTGAACGGGCGGGAGCACGGCGAGTGATTGCTGTTGTTCCGTGGATGGGTTACTCGCTCCAAGACAAAGTGTTTACTGATGGTGAGCCGATTGCGGCTCGAGTAGTGGCTGATTTGATTTCTCATGCCTATACCAAGCGGGTGATGTTACTTGATTTGCATAATTCAAGTATTCCTGGTTTCTTTTCTGTTCCGAGTACCCATGTACGGGCAATTTCGTTATTTGAAAAATATGCCCGAGAACATTTTGATGTAAATCAAGTTGTGGTGGTCAGTCCGGATTTTGGTGGATTGAAACAAGCGCGTGTGTTTGCTGATCGATTGCATGTGCATTTATCCAATATTGATAAACATCGAGATCTTGATAGCGGCGCAGTGAGTACAGTGGGTATTGCTGGAGCAGAGGTCGATGGAAAGATTTGTTTGGTCTATGACGATGTGATTAATACTGGTGGAACGGTAGTTGAAGTGGCTAAATTTTTAAAAGAAAAAGGTGCAAAAGAAGTTCATTTTATGGTGTCTCACGGCCTTTTTGCTGGGGATGGAATGCAGAAAATGACAGACAGTGCCATTGACTCGGTGGTGATTACTGATTCCATTGTGCAAAAAGATCCGCTTGAGAAGATTAAAGTGATCAGCGTGGCGGAGTTATTCGCAAGAGAGATTTTAGAATAGCGAATGGGAGCGAATACAAACGAATGAAAGCGAATGGGTGTACTACTGCAAAGTTTTTCAGATAGATATGATAGTGCGATGAATAGTATTTCGTAATGGGTCTATTAACCAAAACGGGCCCGTCATCCTTGACTGAACTGATACACTTTTCAAATCAGTTCAGTCAGGTCGTGAATTTCTGGTGGAGTGTGAGGAGCCAGAATTCACAAGATCAATACATTTGATTCAGGATCTAAAGTCAGAGCTCCCTTTCAAAAACCCCTATTTTTCAATCTTCAGAAGTACATTGGGAGATCTAAAGTAAAAATAATTGATTTTCAGTGTTAATGCAACTATAATAACGCTAATAGCTTCGAAGGGCTCCTAACCCTTGTCTGCACAAAGCAGAGGCTGGCGTGAACATCTTTATCGAAAGAACTAACACGTCCGAGTTGCGAGCGTTACTCGCCAAGCCAAGGAATTGGTTGCTAAGGTTTTGCCGGTAACGGTAAAATGAGACAAGGGTGGTACCTTCTCTTTGAGAACCCTGATAAATGCGTCATTTTAGCGTATTTATGAGGGTTTTTTTGTACATATTGGCTATTTGGAGATAGTTTAGTATTCAAGATAGACTTAATTCAACTAGAATTGCATTCGCTACTAAGGAGGTACTCCTATGAAATACTCACATTTTTTTGGCAAAACCAGCAAAACCAAAGTTGCTGGATCGGAGATGATTAGTCATCAGTTACTGACTCGGGCAGGATTCATTGCAGAGTCGGTGGCAGGACGGTATTTTTTCTTACCGCTTGGCTGGAGAGTGCATGAAAAAATCAAAAAAGTCATCAAAGAAGAGATGGACAAAGCCGGAGCTCAGGAAATGATTTCTCCGGTGTTGCATCCTTTAGAGTTATGGCAAGAAACCAATCGCACCAACACCACCGGTTTTGAGCTGATGAAAGTAGAGGACCGGCGTGGTGCGGATTTTGCCTTGGGTGGGACTGCGGAGGAAATGTTTGTCGATGTGGTGCGCAAATACCAAATTAGTTACAAAGATCTGCCGTTTAATGTGTACCAGTTTTCGACTAAGTTTCGTGATGAAGCTCGAGCTCGTGGTGGACTACTGCGGTTGCGTGAGTTTGTGATGAAAGACGCCTACTCATTTCACACCGATGCAGCGGACTTTAAAAAAGAGTACGACAACATGGCTGATACCTATACCCGGATTTTCAAGCGCTTAGGGCTTGAGACCATGATGGTGGCTGCCGATAACGGCTACATTGGCGGTGAGTACTGTCACGAGTTTCAAGTGGAGCACGAGATGGGGGAAGGGCATTACTTTGTTTCAGAGGACGGGCAATATGTGGCGCACGAGGATGTGGCCAGTTTTGTTTTGGAACCAGTGAATCCGGATGAAGAAGAAAAAGAGTTTGCGATTATTGAGCAGCCGCAGTGGGTGCAAACCATGGAAGACAATATTAAACACTATGGCAAAGATAAACGGTTTTTCTTGAAGAATTTTGTGTATAAAAACAGAGAAGGTGACATTATCATTGCGTCAATTCGTGGGGATTTGGAAGTGAATAAAACAAAGTTAGAGCAAGTGCTGAATCTTGTCGGGCAGTTGGAGCCAGCGGAAGTGCAAGACTTAACGGCAATTGGCACCAAGACAGGATACGTTCATTGTTGGGGACATCAGTTTGTTCAGCCACGAAAAGCGAAAACCGAAGATCGTGAATGCAAAGTGATTTATGTGGCAGATCTGTCTTTGAAGACCGTGAAGAACTTTATTGGTGGTCAAAAAGAAGACACAACCGATTCTTCGAATGTGAATTATGGTCGTGATTTCAAACATGACATCGAAGCCGATATTGCCATGGCTCAAGAGGGATTTATGGCACCAGATGGCCATGGGAAATTGCTCAGCAAGCGGGGGATAGAAGTGGGGAATATTTTTCAACTCGGGTATCATTACTCAAAACTAATGAAACATGCCGCTTTTGTCGATGCTGATGGCAAAGAGAAACCATATTACATGGGCTGCTATGGCATTGGTCTTGGGCGCACTATGGCGACGATAGTGGAAAAGTATCATGACGACAAAGGGATTATTTGGCCAGAGATTATTGCTCCGTTTGCAGTGCATCTGATTTCGCTCAATGGGGCAGAGGTGCAGGCGCAAAAACTCTATCAGCAGTTGATGGAAAAGGGAATTGAAGTGTTGTGGGATGATCGCGACATCAGTGCTGGTGCCAAGTTTGCTGATGCTGATTTGATCGGGATTCCAGTGCGATTAGTGGTCTCGCCGCGTAACGGGGAAAAGATCGAGTGGAAGAAGAGAAATGAAGAGAAGAGTGAAGTGATTGAAGTGGATGAGGTACTCAATCGATTACAATAAGTGTACAATTTGAGGTGTTCATTTTTTTACAACATCATGCAAACAGAAAAGAAAACCCACCTGCCTCTTGCTCGCTTATCAGCTTTTTTCACCAAACTAGAAAAAGCAATAAAAAAATACCCTACCATGCAAACGGCTGGAGTATTTGTTGCGATGATGCTGGTGGGGGTTGGGTTGATTGTGTTTGGGCTGGGACAGCTTCGTGGGGATAGTGTCGAAGAAGAGACAACACTGACTCCCAATGAAAGCCCGTCACCAACGCTTTTCGCTCAAGCAACTCAAGTGCCGGAGCCGTCTTTAACACCGCAACCCAGTGAAACTCCACAGCCAACAAAGAAGATGATTGTTCCGACTAAAGTTCCCACACAAACTCCAGCACCAACAGTGCGGCCAACATCAATTCCTGAAATTCATAAAGCCCCAACCGGTCCAAGAACCCAAGAATGTAATCAAGAGTGTAACTCGACTGTGAAATTGTGTGTGTATGGGTTGTCGTGTGTGAACAACCAATGCCGATTGCCTTCGGATCCCTCTGATTCAGCGTGTACTGGTTTTGGGGGTTTTAACCCCACTATTTCTTCCAGTGCTCCAAATATCGTTGCCACTTCCATAACCTGCATTTATGCTCCCAAAGTACCAACGACTCCTCCTGGAGTTTTGAATGGGAAATCTCTTGAAAATGTTGATACTCTCAAAGATGAAATTGACTGTTCCTTTGGCTATCTCAATGAACATGGAACCAGTGGGGGAATTGATGTGAGAGTGACGTATGACTCAGAGCAGACTCCGATGTACATTGGAGCGACAGAAGCAAATGAACAATTGAGTATCGGCAAGACTTTACCACTCAAAAAATCAGTCGGCACACATGAGATTAAGTTTGAGCTGAACTATACGAAAAAGCATTCTGAGTCGAGCTACGATGACAACACCAAGAGCCTGCAGTACACGGTAGTTAATTAGTATCTTTTTGATCGAGTTTTTGTTGGTAAACAGGATCATTAGCAATGAAAAAAACAAGCATAGGGAAGAAGCAATCATTTTGGCGAATTACGAATATTCGAACTCAGTTTGCAATACTGATTATTTTCTTTCATTTTGTTTTGGTTACTTTCAATATTCAGTTTCTGTCTAATGCTTTGATTAATTTGCAGATTATTACAGTTTTGTCATGTACTCTAGTTATCAACATCGAGTTGAGCAAAGAATTGGGTGGTGTAAGGAAGTTAGGAACATTTTTTATTTTATTTGGAATCTTTTTGTTACGTCTGACAACCTATGTTAGTCTTGTATTTCCTACACAGGGATATGATTTGTTTTTCTTTAATGAGTTTATCTTGCGTGGTAGCGTATTTTCCTGGATTCTTTTTTTTGAATTTTTTCATCAAGTATTATTTTTATCCATTTGGGAGCAAAAAAAACTTTCTTCAAATAAAAAACGTGCATATTACTTTGAGTTATTTTTTTTATCCATTGCTCTATGGATTGTTTTGTTTTTTCTAAGGGCGGTGACACCAAGGAACTTGGCAAAGGAATTTACATTAACTTCCCAAAACAATATTCAATATGAGTCTGTATTCTTTGATGTTGGTGGCTCGTCTGGTATGGATTGCTCTGTCTTTGTTGTACGCCCAGTATTTTTTCTGTTTATGACAAGATATCGGATTGATCAAAATTACAATCAGTTTGCATTGAATAATTGGGAGTTGCTGATGAGTAATTGTTGGAGAGGTCATGCGTGAGAAGTGAGTAGCTAATTTTATTGCAGTACGACTGGCTTCTTGTTTTTCATTAGCAACTTTTTAACGAACCAACTAAGCAACGAGCCAACTGCTCCACACTCTCCGCCCAAGGCGGACCAGTCTGATGCTGGCACACTCTACATTCCCCGTGTCACTTTCTTGTCATTTTTATAGCGTATTCTCCTTGTAATCAGGCTAAAGCAACCTGTTTTGTAACTTCTTAATACCCAGTTCTTGACAATCTGTTCTTTATAAGGAACAATATATGAAGAAAACAGTCTTTTTTGATAAAAACGCTGAAAAAGAATTGGAAAAACTAGACCACTCAGTTCGAGCAAAGATTACGATACTCATCGATCTTTTAGAGCGGGATGGAGTATTGATTGAACCGTATGGAAAGAAGGTTGAGTGGAATTTATTTGAGATGAGAGTAAGAGTGAGTGGACAGTGGCGATTAATTTACGCGTATGTTCCCATGGAACATATAGTAGTTTTATCAATTTTTCAAAAGAAAAGGCAAAAAACACCACAATCTGAACTACAAACGGCAAAAAAAAGATTGCAAAAGTACCTATGAAAAAAAACAAAAAAACGATCGAGCAACAACTTAAGAAATATGCGGTGCCGTGGGAAAATGTTCGTAGAAAGATAGTCTCTGATTTTACTAATCAGGATAAGCAGTTGATGGAAGAAGAACTTCGTAAATATGACATGCTTTTAACACTGCGCCGCTTACGCGAAAAACTCAAATTGACCCAAGAAAAGCTGGCTGAAGTAGCAAATGTGCCACGAACCACGATTACTAAAATCGAATCCGGTAACTATAACCCGACCATTCACACGCTCGACAAGATCGCCCGGGCATTGGGGAAGAAGTTGGAGGTGCGGTTTGTGTAGGTTGGGCAACTCGAATTGAGTCAGAAAAATTGCTGTTATCGTTTTTGTTGCATGAACAGTGGCCTGAAAAGTATACTAAATCTTTGATGTTTTCACTCATCAATTGACTGGTGATTGTTTGGTGGAAAATATAAACTACTCATTTGAAAAGTTACTGTTTCTAGAGCTGTTCTGATAATAATATATTGCTTGTCATGATCAGCCTCAATTGCTGTAACTGGCTTCCCTTCGAAAAGCAAAACCTGAGCTTTTTCCGTTTGAGATGATTGCAGTGATATTCCTGGAAATGCTAAACCGTAATACAGTGAGATGATTTCTTCATCGAACGTTCGATCTTGATACGGAGTACTAGATAACAATTGTTTTATTTCTTGAATAACAATATCGATATATTCCCAAAATTCGTGAACTTTTGCTTTGGCAAACGAGGCATACATTTCATCTCTTGCATACGGTAATTGTGTATCTGTGTGAATTTTATCGATTTCGCTATCAGATAAAAATTTCCATTTTTCAATATTTAGATGCAAACAATCTTCCTCGAATAGTTCGAAAAATCGTTCAAATGAGAGATTCTCTCCGTTACTGGTTTTTATTGCGTCTAGTATTGCTTGAAAAAGGTCTGATTGTTTTTCTTGTTCACCGATATGAAGTGTCCCCTGATGAATGATTGAAGAAATATGAGCAGCTAATTGGCGTTTGGGATTCATTTCAGACGATGTCGGGACGAGGAAAAACTGTTCTATATGAGCCCAATGTGTGAGCGAATGTTGTTCTCCCGCTCTCAATGCTCGATGAAACATTGTTTCAAAAGTGTCTGAAATGTAAGCGCCTGATTTACTTGGAAAATGATCCATACTCAGTAAATACTGTAATTGATTTAGTCGTAATAGATATTGCTCTGTAGTCTCAACAGGTCGAAAGTATGGATCGAATGGAATGCCTGGAGGTTTCAATGATGGCGCTTGAGAAATAAACCTCAGCTCAAGTGTTTTTTGTCGCATGCCAGTTACCTTGTCAGTCATACTATACGAGACGAACTGAATGTCATCATTACTCATAAAAACTATCGCTGCTTCAATTTCGTCAATTGAAGAAGTCTGTGGTGAAGGAGTCGTTTCAATTCCAGGAAATTTCACAATAATTCGATCAGGATTACTAGCTTCTTCAGCTTCTTTTTTTTCTCTTAGCATTTTTTCATTAACCAATTTTTGCAGCAAGATTTGTAATGCCTTAAACTCAAAAGAATGAGCACGCAACTGATAGTGATTTTGCTTTCCAAGCGGACTGAGACGGAAAATTTCCTCTATAGTAAGGGCATCACGATCAGAAAATTGTAGGACTAGATCTGGGTGGGGCTCATTTTCTGAGCTATCGTATTGTGGTGAAAGATAAATTTTGGTAAGCCCTGAGATTTCCATGAGTTAATTATATCCTATAGCCATTTAAAGTGAGTTGCTGAGTTGGTGAATCGATAAAGAGTGTGATACAACCTACTCATGTCAGATTTTTTTACCGTTTCCCACCCTCTCATTGATCACTCACTCACCATTTTACGTGACAAAAATACCCAAACCGAGGAGTTTCGCAAGCATGCCGGCATCGTGTCAAAGATTTTACTCGTTGATGTGATGAAAAACCTCAAGTTATCAGATGTTCAGATAGAGACGCCACTGACTGCTATGTCTGGCAAGAAAATCAGTGAGGAGCTAGTCATTGTGCCAGTGCTTCGAGCGGGCTTAGCGATGTTGTTTGCGGTGCAAGATTTTTTGCCGTTTGTGCCAGTGGGATTTATTGGACTCGAGCGCGATGAAACCACCGCAGTGGCGCGAGAGTATTATCAAAAAATGCCGCAAATTTACTCGACGCATCATGTGATCGTGCTTGATCCGATGTTGGCGACTGGTGGATCGTTTGACGATACTGTGACTGCGCTCAAAGCAAAAGGTGCAAAGCAGGTGACAGTGGTGTGTATCGTCAGTGCTCAGGAAGGAATTGATCGCATCAGAGAAAAGCATCCAGATGTCACTATCTATACAGCCGCAGTCGATGAGCGACTCAATGAAAAAAAATATATTGTGCCGGGACTCGGTGACTTTGGGGATCGGTATTTTGGAACGTAGGGGACGAGTTAATAGTAAAACAGTGAACAGTTAACAGTGACAAAAGGGTTTTATTCCATATAAATCAAAAGGACGCTATGCAAGAAGCAGCCTCACTTCAACAAACCTCAGTTGCTCAAGCGGGACCAACCCCTCAGCCATCAGGAATGCCGGCCGTTTCATTGCCGGAGTTAAAGGCCCGACTCCTCCAGTTGAACAATAATGTTGAGTTGCCGTTTAAAGTGCGAGAAGAGAGTGATCTGCTCATTGCTGCCTGGAATATTGTTGATGCGAAATGGCTGGAGTTTTTTGCCAAAGCAGGAATGAAAGAGCAGTTTGAAGTGCGATTACAGTTTAATGAGGCAAATCATACCGTCAGTTATATTGAAAAAATGTATACCGTAAATTGGAAGGCGGGACTGCCGACACTCAGTGCCTCGGCATCTGTCTTTTACGGCAAGCAAGTGGGATTTCGTAAAGGGGGAGCGTTTGGAATCAAAGATGATTTGAGTTTAGGGCAAATTTACTCATTTGACTTTAGTACTAACAAGATTACTGGACCCTTATTTGATACGATTCGCCAAGCCGGATGGCGGGTGAGTGATAATATCTTGGGGAATGCAATGCAACAGATGCAAAAGGCGTCACCGCTCAAAGTTGTATTTGTGGCAGCACTGATTATGGTAGTGATTGTCGTGGTTGGGCTGGGTGGATATTATTTGATTCAATCAACCAGTGTGGTAAAGGATGCAGCAGTTGCTGAGATCGAGCTACTTCAGTCTGGAAACGTTTCCCAAGCATTTTCACACAGTTCTGAAGAATTTCAGCAGACTATTGGCCAAAGTGAGCTTTCGAGTTTTACCAGTAACTTTGATTTGGATCAAATGAAAAAAGTCAGTTTCAATTCAGTCAGCATCTCAAATAATACGCTGGCAAAGCTTTCCGGAACGCTAGAATACCGTGATGGTCACTCAGCCGACATTGAAATGGAGATGGTGAAAGAGGGGGAAGAGTGGAAGATGCTGAGTATTTATGTGTCTCAAAAATGAGAACAGGTGAATTCACAAAGGAGCAAAAAGTATGATGCAGGATGGAGAAGGTCTTCGATTGCCGGAAGGCGTAGAAGCTCAAGAAAAAATTGGTCACGGTGGGGTGGGTGATGTATGGCGCGGGGTTATGAAGGTTGATGGTGGGGAGATAGAGGTGGCAGTTAAAACGCTGGGGAGTGGTGCGACTTTTGAGCAGGAAGAGTTGTTTAAACACGAAGTAGAAGCGACAAAAAAATTAGTGGATTCGCCTTCTGACAGTTGCCCTAATTTAATTACCGTCCATGTTTGTAATACTGAGACTCAAACCATTGTTTATGAGTGGATAGAACAACCTTTTGTAAAGCCTACTACTATGAGTGAGTTTGTGGGTTCACTACCGACTATTGATGCATTGGGTATAGTGCGACAAATGTTTTTGGCAATGCAGCAGTGTTACGCGGTTTTTCGAACGAATGGGGATGTCAAACTCTCAAATTTTTTGTTGGAGAAATTCCAAGATGACCAAGGACTAGATTGTTATCGACTAAAACTCACAGATTTTAGTTTTGCTGATGTACAGCAACTCCATCGGGGGTCGTTGGGATATATCTCCCTGGCTGATTTGACCACAGGATCTATCGTTGATGGCTCATTTGAACAATTCTATCAGCGTCGAGATGAGTATGGGTTTTACGTGTCTGTCTTTGAATTACTGTATGGGCATAAACCGTTTGATATTTCAGAAAATTTTGGGGATAACGCAATGTTTGCCTCGTATGAGTATCAGTCTCGCCTTGAGGAAAGAAAGAGCGATTTCTCCGTCAAACAGGGATCAGTTTTGTCAAAGTTTAAATCAAAAACTGTACAACCTATTACTGAGTTCTTTCAGCGGTTGATATTAGAACATGACAAGAATCAATCAAGAAACGAGAATTGGTTGCAGGATTTTGAGCAGGAGTTGTTTGCTTTACTAGAAAATAATGATGTGGCGGGTATTGCGGAGAAACCAGCACCAAGGTTTGGACTTTTTGGACGTTGGCGTGGGGGAGGACGGTAATTATCATATGTCCATCATTTTTTCTCACCATGCACTTGAACGTTTGGGTAAACGTCACATTGCTAAATCTGATGTGGAGCGAACGATTTCTCGTCCTGATAAAACTTTTCCAGGCAAAAAAAGTGGAACGGTGAAGTTCATCCGCCGTATCGATCAGCGAAATCACCAAGTCATTGCCAAGAAATTGGAGAACAGTAAAGACTGGTTAGTGTTATCAGTATGGGTAAGAGGAGAGGAAGACTTTAACTGGGTGTCGTGGTTGGTGATGTTGCCGTTTAAAGTGGTTTGGGCAGTGGTGAAGTGGGTGTTTAGAAAATAGAATACATTAGGTGCTAGGTGCTAGGTGCTAGGTGTTGCTTGTCATCCTCGACGTGACAAAAAATACCTGATCCGCCCGGGGCGGATCAAGAATTTTTGGTCAAGCATCGGGGATCCATAAAAAACCTTTAGTGTGATCGACTTGTGTGGTTTATTTTTGCTTTTGAAAGGTATCTTTGACTTTAGATCCCGATGTACATCGGGATGACAACTGAGACTGATTACTGACGACTAAAAGCTATTTTCCCTATCAACTCCTCAAACACATTTTCTACAACCTTTGCCTTAATATCTTTTCGCTTGGTTGGACCGAATAATCGCGAGTCGGCTGCATAGGGACGATTGTCTCCCATGATGAAGTACTCATCGTCTTTGAGTGTAAATACCCCGCCAACTTTTTCAGAAAAAAGTGTTTTTGTTTCTGGAGCTAAATACGATTCATCAAGCTGTTGATCATTAATTGTTACAAAATAATTGGCAATCTCCAGTTTTTCTTTTGGTAGTCCAACAATTCGACCAACATAGACACATGGTTTTTGATTTGGGCAAAATTCTGTCGCTGGAGCAAAGGTGACGATATCACCACGCTTTATTTTTGAAAAAAAAGTGATTCCAGTAACAACCGCATTATTTGAGTAATTAGGGAGCATTGAGATGCCATCAATTTGGTAACTAACAACAATACTGATGTAAAATAGACCGAATGCGATGAGCAAAAATAAAGGACTAACAACTAGCCAAAACTTTAGAGAGGGAAGGTGCATGGGAGTAGTATACCGCATCCGCTCTAGACTTCAGTCGTCAGTCGTCAGTGAAACGGATAATAGTACGTCAGACACTAAAGACTATAGTCTATAGACTTTAGTCTTTAGTAATAGTTGTTTATTTGTTGCTTGGTTATCTTTTCAAACAGGTTAAGCTGGTAGAAAAGAAATGGTTCTTGTCACTTGCAACTTGAATCCTGCATCTTGCATCCCTTTTTTACTGTGCTCGCCGAAGTCACTTGAATGAAAACCTGATCAATGATCAAGTTGAAATTTCAAGTACGAAGGAGGGTAGCTTAAGTGATGCTAATTCGACCAACAAAATAGATGTTAATAAGGAAATATTTTTGCTTGGCAAGAATTTATTATACATTGATTAAAAGCGCAATTTTTCTTATTTAAAAACACTCCTTGTTTGTGTATACTTCTGGATGATTCCCGGTGAGGAGACTCGCTCCAAAAAAGATCGATAAATCGGTAAAAATTGGGGTGAGTTCTCGTTTTCATGACAGACAACTTCGACCCTTCCTATCGTATTGAAAGACAAGAACCCTCAGAAGGCGAGTATACAAGTGGTGGAGTACGAGCTTTCATTGAACGTCATCCGACAGCGTTGATTATCGGTGCTTTTATCATATTACCGTTTATTGTATTTGGCATTGTTCTTTTGATATTGAGAGTAAAAAATGGAGCAAGTAGTGATTTGAGTGCGATTCCAACTCCAACTATCAGTATCGCCCCAACAGCGACCAGTATCGCTGCACAGCCAACATTAGCGGTTGATACGTTTCCAACCATCGAGCCGACTGACACTCCGACCAAGAAACCAACTGCAAAACCAACAGCCAAACCTAGCACTCAACCAACTTCGGCACCAACAGCAACAGTCACCCCACAGAAAAAAGCAAATCTCTATTTTCATTATCTCAACTGTAACTACGTTCCCACAGCGTCTGGTTCGGCTGAAACGAAGTTGGATGGAGTAACATTTGCGAGTGCAGCAGAAGTTCCCAGCACAGCACTTTGTAGTGTGGTATTTCAGAACAACGAAGATGTTCGTACCGGTGAAATTTGGTACCGTATCACTTCCGGTACTGAAAAATCAGAACGCGCTGAAGGCACACTTGGGAAGGGAAATTACTCTGTGAATGAGTTTAAAGAGTACAAAGAAGTAGTGAGTTTACAAAAAACCACTGGAGAGCACGAAATTCGCTTTGAGCTCAACTACAACAAACTTTTTGAAGAAACGAGCTTCGATGACAACACCAAGGTGGTGAAGTATACGGTAAAGTGAGCTGCGCCAGGCCTTCCTCCTTCGCTTCCACTTCGTCCCGCACTGCGGGACTACGAGAGGACACAGTAAAGCTACGGCGTACGCGGTAGCTTTAGGCCTTTGAGCTTAGAAATTTCCTAGATTCACACGATTTTTACTGCTAGCATGTTTTTTTAAACTACATGAATTAGTTTCGTCAGCTTTAAGTATTTGGGTCAAATAGTAAACGCCAATAATCTATTAACTATCATCCAAAATCCATTATCTATAATCTATAAATCCACATCCTATGCCCCTACATACCACATTCGATATAGGATATACTATCGACCATGCGCTTACTTGTTACTCATCGTTCTCCAGATCTTGATGCGATTGCTTCCGTTTGGATGCTCAAGACCTTTGACAACCAGCATTACGCTGATGCCAAGGTCGCTTTTGTTGATCCAGGTAAAACCATCACGGATTCACAGATTGCTGATTTAGGCTATGCTCGAGTTGATTTTGAAGCAGTGACACATACCGATACCGGACTTGGAGAGTTTGATCATCATCAAAAAGATCGAGGACTTTTACACGTGAGTGCTACTTCCTTGACCTACGACCACTGTTGCCAAGTGCACCCAGAGCTAAAGAGTGATATAGCGCTCAAAGAGCTGGTGCGCATTGTGACGGATATTGATCACTTTACGGATTGTTTTTGGCCAGAGGCAAATGATGCCCGCTATGCCTTTATGCTGGATGCGATTTTGGATGGATTGGAAAGCGCAGGACTGCATACTGATGAGACGCAACTGGATTTTGGTATGAAGTGTCTTGCTGGTGTCTATAAAAAACTCGAAGAGACAACAAAGGCTGCAGAGGTATTGACTCGAGGTATTGAGTTTCCTACCAAGTGGGGAAAAGGCATTGCCATTGAGACCAATAACGACACGGTGATCAAGTTTGCCCAAAAGTCTGGGTATGCTGTGGTGATCAAGAAAGACCCCGATGAGTTTCATGCCAGGATTAAAGGGATTCCTGGAGATGCGGTTGATTTAACCGCGCTAGCAAATCTGGTGATGCAAAAGGATAAAATTGGAACCTGGTATTTTCACCCCTCGAAGAAAATGCTACTGAATGGATCAAGCAAATGGAAAGATAAGGTATCTACGCCGCTCACACTTGAGCAGTTGATCCAGATGGCAAAGGAGACGCTCAACTGAGGTTTCAGCTTTCAGGTTCCTGGTGTCAGAGGGACTTGTAAAACCTGTTTTTGCCCGATGAGCATGAATCAAGTCGAATTAATGTTTACACGCATTGTGCTTCAAAAAATGGTGTCTCCCGAAACCCGACAGCTGATACCTGAAACCTGGACTACAGTTGTGTTATGCCTGGTTTTAGGGTAAAATCAGCACTCTGAACATCTGTTTATATTTAGCACTCGAATTAGCGAACTGCTAATTTAGTTTTGAGATTGGAGGTGTGTTTTCATGCCGATCGTAGTAAGAGCCAAGAAAAGTGACAGTACTGGTGACGTGATCAAAAAATTTAAGAAAATTGTGGCGATTGCTCAAGTACTGGAAAATGCCAAGAATCGTGAGTTTCATTTCAAACCATCAGCGATTAAAAACATTGAGTACAACGAGCGAAAACGTCAAAAACGTCGCATGCGCTTGATCCAACATGCAAGTGCAAAAGGAATGAAGTAGTTTAGGTATCGGGTGTCAGGTTTCAGGTGTCAGTATACACTCGTCATCCCGATGCAAACCTGCCTACCGGATAGGCAGGGCAACAGTTCATAGTATGTCAGATACTAAAGACTATAGTCTATAGACTTTAGTCTTTAGTAAGTATTGTTGGCTCGTTACTTAGTTATCCTCACTGACAGGTTAGGCTTGTAGAAAAGGAATTGTTTGTGTCACTTGCAACTTGAATCCTGCAGCTTGTATCCCTTTTTTGCTTGCCCGCCGTAGCTTTACTGTGTCCTCTCGTAGTCCCGCAGTGCGGGACGAAGTGGGAGCGAAGGAGGGTAGCTTGTAGCTTGTCCGGGGTGTAAAATAAACTCCTTACTCTATGCACAGCCCATACCTCATTAACATTTCTGTAGGCTCGCGTTTTTTGGTTAATCGCAAAAGCATGCGAGCTACTGCCGTGGAGTCGTTTAAAAAACACGGTGTTCAGAGTGCTTGGATTGATGTTTCGATTGTTGGTAAGCGCAAGATGAAAGTGCTGAATAAATTGCGTGAGAAAGATGGTCCAACCAATGTGTTGTCATTTACACAGCGTGACCCAACTGAAGGAAAAAGTTTCCCAACGCCTGAAGGTGCTGTTCCGCACTATGGTGATATTGTGTTGTGTTACCCTGTGCTTGTAACCGAGGCCGCCAAGAAAAACAAATTAGTTGATGATTTGATCAATTACTACATCGACCACAGTATTTACCATTTAATGGGGAAGCATTACCAAGAAGATGATTTAGTGGTCAGTAGTTAGCGACTAGTGACTAGGGAGTTAGGGCGTAGGGGCAGTGGAACAGTCGACAGTTAATAGTAGACAGTGCCTCGTTGGTAGACGAGGGAACAGGGAGCAGTATTTCTTCCTTCGCAAGCTCTCGGCGGATACAGTAGGCTTTAGTGAATAGGAAACGTTTGTCATCCTGAACAGTCTAGTGAACCTGCCAGCACAGCAAGGCAAGTGAACCAGACGGATTCAGGATCTAAAGTCAGAATGGTGTGTTGTTAAGTTGTTATATTGTGGCCTATTGAGATCGTTACTCGAAAGCAAAAAAAATAAAAAAGTCGTCATCCTCGACCCGACAGGCCCGATGGCCATCTTGGCATTTAAACTCAAGAATTTCTTTTCACATTAAAAAAATCAGGGGAAAATAGTATATGTGTTTGGTGTTAAAAATTGCTGAGCAACATACCTACTCAATTGGCGCAAAACCTTCAGTATATCACTCTTTTTTCTTCACATAAATAGTTTTAAAAAAATAAAAATAGGTTGAGAATGCAGTCATAGCTCGAAAGAGCAGTAGTCGTTTGGTCCGCCCTGGGCGGACCGCAATTTACAATTTTTGCTGGTATGAGGACAACAAAGGGCTTTGTTCCATTCAGTGAAAACCCATCCCCCAAACATTTGGGCGGGACCTGTTACTTCCGATCGTGTGTCTTTTGTTTTTCTGTTCCACTCAGCGGGAAGGAGTGGTATGGGAGGCGTGGATAATAGGAATAGATTAATTCCGGAAGTGATTCGTATACATCATGATGGTGATTTGCCAAAAGATGCTCAACCAATGCAATATGGG
Source organism: uncultured Pseudomonadales bacterium (assembly GCA_964583795.1). Taxonomy (GTDB): domain Bacteria; phylum Patescibacteriota; class Microgenomatia; order UBA1400; family PJMF01; genus JBDTME01. Next base: position 19,492 of record CAZOWX010000003.1, read on the forward strand.
CTTTTCATTTTTGTCAAAAACGGAGGTGCATCGGTTATTATTTTACCTGATAGTGCAAAAAAACCCTTTGTTTTTTCCGAACAGGTTGGTCTCAAAGAACTTCCAAGGCCTGCTTTTTGTATGTCTTTGGTTTCTGATGGTCAACGATTGGCTTTAGGACCGGCGATGAGCGGGAGCGCCTATTCGATTTTTGGAGGAGAACGAAGAATTGGGACCAACAATCAAGCGTGTTATGAAGTTTGTGAGAGTAGTGGTCATGTTGCCTATGTCGTTTTCCCTTTACCTGGGGAAGATGGTGATCAAGGTTTTTTTGTTGCACAAAACATGGGACTAGACAGTAAAGAAGACTTGCGGTTATATCATCGTTTTGGATATGGTCCTAATTGCTCGGTTCGTTCCTTGGGAGATCGGTGGGATTTTAGAAGGACTCGAACATAGCGAAAGATGAAGCAAGGGATATGTTCAGTGAAGTAGAGAGTATCGTTTGTGGTTGCTTGAGTATTCGTTTGTAGTGTTTTCTCACGTGTGCAATTTGGATATGTTATGATCCCTATATACTAAATACCATATACGAACTACAAACAAAGGAGTCGCATGCAAAAAATCCTCGTCACTGGCGCGTTTGGCCAGATTGGCTCAGAGCTAGTTCCGGCACTGCAGCAGAAGTTTGGCTCCGAGAATGTGATTGCGATTGGGAATAAGAATGTTCCGTCTGACTTTAATGGTGTAGTTGAGACTGCGCGATTGCCAGACTTTAATCGGATGAAAGAGTTGATCGAAAAATATGATGTGGGAACGGTATATCATCTGGTGTCACTGCTGAGTGCCACAGGTGAAGTTGATCCGAGTTTCACCTGGGATCTCAACATGCAGAGTCTGAAGGACTTTTTAAACTTGGCCGTTGAGAAAAAATTTAAGCTGTTTTGGCCATCATCAATTGCTGCTTTTGGACCAACCACTCCTCGAGAAAACACCCCACAACGAACGGTGCTGGAACCCACCACCATGTATGGAGTCACCAAAGTGGCAGGGGAGCTACTCTGTCAGTACTACTTCAAAAAGTTTGGGGTTGATGTACGCTCTGTGCGCTATCCTGGAATTATTTCTTGGAAGGCTGAACCAGGTGGCGGAACTACCGATTATGCCGTGGCGATTTACTACGAAGCGATTAAAAAGGGCGCGTACGAGTGTTTCGTTGGGCCAGAAACAGTGTTGCCGATGATGTACATGGATGATGCGGTCAAAGCAACGATTGATTTGATGGATGCTGATCCGGCAAAACTCACTGTGCGAACTAGTTATAACATTGCTGCGATTAGTTTTAGTGCTAAAGAGTTGGCTGAGGATGTAAATCGATTAGTCAAAGTCGATGTCACCTACAAGCCCGACCATCGCCAAGCAATTGCAGATTCCTGGCCAATGAGTATCGATGACTCACAAGCGAGAAAAGATTGGGGCTGGAGCCATTCGTATGACCTTCCCAAGATGAGTGAAGTAATGGTGGAGAAGTTGAGGGAGAAGCTTCGTTAGGTGTTAGGGAGTAGGGAGTAAGAGTCTATAGTGCTTAGTCTATAGTATTTAGCTAGAGTCGAAGAACCGCAAAAAAAGTCGTCATCCCGAATTCGATTCGGGATCTAAAGTCGGAGTCACCGATCGAAAGCCATCAACGCCCGTCATCCCGTTGCAGAACGGGATCCATAATCGTTATCTAGAAGCATAAAATCGAAAGCAACAAGAGCTCGTCATCCGAATAATCTATCGAGGAACAAGCCAGACGGATTGGGGATCTAAAGTCAGAGTCTCTAGTACTAAATTCCTGTTGTTTGTGGTAAATTCTCCGACAAGAGGGCATAGAAATGTTTGAGATTGAAGGTCCTATATACGCACATTCCAATACTACTCCGTCCAAGGCGGTTATTTTGGGTTTGAGGGAAGGAGATAAGCTTTATCCGCTTTTACAGTACTCATCTTCTGTTGGTCGGCTTGGATTTCAACCATTTGATTTTGATGGCGAACGATTTATTCGGTCGCTTAAAGCAACAATTCAAGATGTTTTTGCCTTAAAGGTTAGTGTTTTTCGCTGCATGGCTCTATTACCAACGCAAAGAGCGAATGCACGGCCTGAAGTTATTTTAGAGACACTTTTGGGTGATGATTCGGGTGGTTTTTCTTTGACAATGGAAAAAGTGACTGATAAGGATATTGCCTCTGACCTACCAGGAAGACAAGAAGTCCTTGCAAGAGGATTGTGGCTACTTACTATTACACGTAATCCTCAATAAGCCCCCCCCAAATCAAAAAACTAGAAATTCCTCGAAAAATCGGGTATAATACCTGCTTCTTTTCAGATTCGATAGACTTTTTTTAAAAGGAGTATGTATGGTAACAGGAGCAGAATTAATGACTTTTACTGTAATCACTGGCAGTAACGGTTCCCAAGGTCTTATTCGTGCTACACAAGGGCACATGAACAGTGCGTCATACGCAAAATTATGTGAAATGGATTTATCTAACCATAACACATTCCCAGTTGCCATTGATGCAACAGATTCAAGATTAAAGCGAAAGACAGCTGACTTGGTTGTAGAAGTGTCAGATACGAGTGATGCGATTTTAGTGCGATTGCTACTGAAGGCCGCTGACGCATTAACTGTTCAGTTTTCTGCAGAAAACATTTGGAGGTCATTTTTTCCAGATGAAGATGAGGGAAATTGGACATTACATCTAAAATTTCAACTTTTTCAAAATTATGTTTACGATGTTTTTATATTAGCCACAAGAAAGGCTGAGTAGCAAAATTATTGTTTTTGAATCGATACTCATATATGTCGGGTCGAGAGTGGAGAAAATCATGGGAGCAGACACTGAAACACTATCGTATTTAGCCGTCATTGCTAGTAATGATGGAGCGCCGTTACGGCTTGGGAGGTGGAGTCGCTTCTCGTTATCGAATAGAAAACTGGACCAAGATGCTTTGGTATGTCCCGTAACTCTAGATAATGACAAATAGGTCCAATCATTAGCAAAGATTATTATCGCTTTGTGGGAGAGTCATCCAAACTTAGTGTTAAGTATTTTTTGTTTTGGTCTCCCACAAGATGCGATCAAAATAGCAAATGCAGTAAAAAAGTTAGGAGTTCTCGTTGATAATGCTACATATGAAGAAAGAGTCATCAGCCCGAACGAACTTGAGGGACATCTTCTAAGGAGCTTTGCAAATGAACCCGACTGTAAGCTGGTATTGGTCACGGTTCAACGGCAAAGAGAATGACTGACTTTTGAGTAATCGTTTGTTCGATATTGCTCGTTTTTGATTATTATGGATATATAATAACTTTTTTTCATTACATCGTTTTTTAAGGAGTGATATGAAGATAAAACCAGATAGTATGTATGCCTTTCAAATGGGAAGTAGCTTACAATTGAAGGAAGTTAATTACAGTATGATTCCTGTTAAATTTCCGGACGTAGACACAGAAAAGGTTCCTCCCAAGATTTGTTTTTCGCCAATTGATTTGACTCAAGAGGAGCATATCGCATTTCTACAGCAACTCATTCAAGAACTTGCTCAACTTGGCGCAGTGAACGTTACTGTCTTGGCAACAGCTATTCTGCAGGACGGCGACCCTAAAGCTAGGATTGATCGAGAGTTGGGAAACATGCTTGCTGAGTTAGGGGACTTTAATTATAGCACTACCCAGGAAACAGGAAAATTTGAGAAATCTGACACCCTTGAAGCTTTTAGCCCAGATATAATCATGAAGGTAAATATCAAAGGGAGAGTTCGTGAACAAAATTGACGAATAATTTCATTTTACAATATATAGCTTTGAAAGTAGAAAAAGTTAGGCTTGCGAGAAACTTGGTATGCTCTGAAAATTCAATATAATTTGTGTGTTAAAAATGTCGGTACATGGTTTTTTCCGTTGAAATACCCAAACATTGATATAGATTGAGGACAATAAGTGTTTTTTGCGTCATTTGATAGTACAGAAAACCCATGAAGCAAAATCGGCTCAAAACTTTTGTGTTTACGCTCCTAAAATCGTTGTTTGTCAGTGCGGTGTACTCTGTCATGATTGCATTCGCACTCGTTTTTACTCAACCTTGCACTACTGATCGAGCAGGGTGTGCTTTGGCAAGTGCCCTGTTTGGATTTTACTACGTGATATTCATTTTTTTTATTTTAGTACCCATAACGTACGTATTACTTACAATCAATAAAACAGTTCGGCATTTATTGCTTGGTGGCTCAGTTGTCACAGTTATCGTGTTTTTGCTACTGCTGTTAATCAAAGGCTATTAAGTTTCTCTAGTGGCTGAAGTTAGTTGAAGATAAATTATATTCTTGTTTGTTTGAGCTCAGAAATACTGTCTGGTCAAAAATTTTTTGTAGAAAATTTATAGCGAAAAATACTGCAATTTGACTGCATTAATTTATCAAAAATATGTACAATACCGACTTCCCCCAAAGGGAAGTTTTTTTACTGAGCATTCTCGAACCATTTTCTCAATAAACTAGAGAAATAAAGGAAGATATGTCTACTGGAGTAGAAACACTAAAGTATTTAGCAGCAATTACTGCTGAAGATGAAGAAAACACTCAGATTAGAGAATGGACACGATTCGGGTTGCCTTTGGAGGGAGGCCAAAATATCGTTATTACTCCGATTACTTTAGACGATGAAAAACTCATTCAAACGTTAAGTGATGTCATCCAAAAACTCTGGCAAGAACAACCAGATTTAATGTTGAGCCTTTTTTGTTTTGGTTTTGACTATGGAGTTTTGAGAATGCTAAAAGCATTTGAAAAAGTAGGAGTGCAGGTAGATATGAAGCAATCTACGACTAGGGTTATTGATCCAAGCGAGCTTCAAAGACATCCTCTCAAGGATTATACTCATTTCCCATTTGGTAAGTTATTACTGGTAACGCTAAAGCGCCAAAGAGTGCAATAACGTTTGGTTTGTTAACATACGTTATCAACTTTAGTAATCTCAATTCACCATACACCCCCAAAACTCACAAATCGTAGTATAGTACTCTCAAAAGTTGCTGATTTGAAATGGGTCCCGCACTGCGGGATGATGTTTATTTGTAGCCGAAAGGAGCTCTATGTCACGAGCCAATTTTGTCAAAGCCATGCAGAGTGAGGTGAGTCGGATTGACGGTACCAAAACACAAAAGCGCCAAGAGAAAGTGATTGAAGGGTTCACCAAAGATGTGTCGCCTCGCGCGCTGATCGATGGTCGTGAAGTGCGAATTTTTAACTCCAATGATTATTTAGGATTGCGCCATCACCCGAAAGTGAAAAAGGCAGAGCATGAAGCTAGTGAATTGTATGGGGCAGGTCCTGGGGCAGTGCGATTTATTTCTGGGAGTTTGAAAGTGCATCGCGATCTTGAAAATGCGTTGGCAAAATTCCACGGACGTGAAGCAGGGATGATTTTTTCTAGTGCCTTTGCTACTAACATGGCTGTGCTGTTTTGTTTACTCAAAGGACAGAATAAAGACTCACTCATCACCGGCCGTGCATTAGTGATTAGCGACGCGCTCAACCACCGCAGTATTATTGATGGCATCCGAGTAGCTGGACTTGATGCTGACCAGAAAGAAATTTTTAACCACATGGATGCAGACAGTTTGCGTGAAGTGCTGGCAAAAAATACTGGCAAATTCGAGCGAGTCATTGTGGTGACTGATGGGGTGTTTAGTATGCTGGGTGAGTATCAGGATTTAAAGGCTCTTCGCAAAGTGGTGGATGAGTTTGATGGGAAGTTTGATCATGGAGTCTGGTTAGTGATGGATGATGCGCACGGCGTTGGAATTGGCGGTGAGACTGGTCGAGGTACTGAAGAGGTAAGCGGTGCTCGGGTGGATATCTTGATCGGGACAATGGGTAAAGCGTTTGGAACTGATGGGGGATATGTGGTTGCAGATCAAAGTGTGATTGATTTCTTGCGAGAATCAGCGGCAACGTATATTTACTCGAATAATATTGCTCCGGGAACTGCGGGAGCGGCACTGGCATCAGTGCAGATTGTGGGAAGTGCGGAAGGGAAAGCCCTTTTGACCCAGTCACGCGCTAATGTCGATCGATTCAAACATTTGATGAAAGAAGCAGGGTTTACGTTTGCCGCCGACTCACATCATCCAATTCAGCCGATTTTAATTGCAGAACCGGTGAAAACCAAGGCACTCACTGATGCATTGTTCGAGGCTGGATTTTTAGTCACCAACATTAACTACCCAGTCGTACCCAAAGGCAAAGATGAGATCCGGGTACAATTAAGCGCCACTCATACGCTTCAGGACATTGAAGCGTTTGTAAAGGCGGCGGAACGCCTTGCTTAGGTACCAGAGCGTCGGGTTTCAGGTATAAGGGACGATGTAAGTCTATACTGCCTCGTCTTTAGTCCGTTGATGAAGATGTAACTCTGAAAAACAGTTAAAAATAAAAAGTCGTCATCCCGAACAGATCTGGTGAGGAACGAACCAGACAGATTCGGGATCTAAAGTTTGAGCACTTTTTTGTCATAATAAATGAAATCGATAATTTCTGTTTAACTTCGAAGTATTTTGACTTTAGATCCCGATGTTCATCGGGATGACGACTTTATTATTTACCTTCATCCAAATCATTAGCTCTTTTGTTGTTTGCAATACAGATCGGGCAAGATTGAACGACTAGGTCTCTCTGGATCGACATAGATCACTACTTCACCACCCTCATTCATCTGTTTAGGAACCGGCAAGCAGTATTCAATTCCAGTGTACTGTTGCCCATTAAACGAATAGTTATAAACGATGCCCCACCGATGAATTTGAGAAAAAATTGATATTGGTGTGACAATAAAACCCGATTGCGTGATCTTTCCCATGAGTTCTATATGGTGAGTGAAAAAATACTGTTTTTGCTTGATATTGCGATAAATAGGTAGTAAACCAAGAAGTGGAATAAACAAAAGTAAGAGGAGGGGACTGAATGGATTTCCTTTATCTATCTCTGGAGAGGTTGTAAGCACATAGATATATGAAACCAAAAAGCTCAATGATTGAAAGGAAAAGATCGCCAAAAGACCAGCGATCGTAGCAGTCACTAGATTTTTTGAAAAATAAAGCTCAATCGAAAATTTTCTTTCCATAGCTATCCATTGCTCGAATTTTGGTTGTGATTGTTGGGTTTACAATACAAATCAGGCAAGATTGATCGATCTGGTTTTTCTGGGTTGAGATAGACCGCCACTTCATCACCAACTTTAAGTTCCTTTGGTATTGGCGCTATGTATGTAACGCCCATATATTCTTGACCGTTGTACGAATAGGTATAACGAATTCCATGTGTGGGTGAATCTGAAAGGACATCAACCAGTGATCCGATGTATCCTGTTTGTGTTATTTTTCCAGTAACTTCAGCATGATGTTGAAAGAATTTTTTTGTGTTTCGAATACCTATCCAGACAACCAAGAGTAGAACATAGGGAATCAAAATCCAAAGCATTTGGACACTCAAATGAAAGCTTCTTCGTTCAGAAATGAGGAACGTGATTCCGAAAATTAATCCTATTACAAAAAACTGTGCAGCAAATATGATCCCCAAAACAGCAAGAAATGCAGCAGGAAGGTTTGATTTAAAGTATTGTTCAATCGAGAATTGTCTTTCCATATAAAGATATCATAGAAAAGAGAGTGGGGGATGTAAATGTGATAGGGAAATCTTTGTTTTTATTTCCCAATAGACATAGTTGCGGTAACAAAGTGCTGGTATAGAGGGGAAGAGCAAAGTTGTTCTGTTGTTGGGTGGTTGAGTTGTTATAATGCACGTAATCACTTAACAACCCAACAACTAACAACATAACAACCCAGTTTCAATGTCTTGGTATCGTACCTACCGGCCACAAACAGTCAGCGCACTTCATATTGATAGTGTCCGAGAGAGTTTGCAAAAAATGCTTCAGTCTGGGAACCTCCCTCAGGCGCTCCTATTTTCTGGGCCAAAAGGAACAGGAAAAACCTCAAGCGCTCGGATCATTGCCAAAGTACTCAACTGTGAACACAATGCCAAGCACGAGGCTGGCAAACCGTGGAAAGAACCATGTAATACTTGTGAGTTGTGTGTACTGATTACCAAAGGTTCGGCACTGAATGTCGTGGAGATGGATGGCGCGAGCAATCGGCGCATCGATGATATTCGTGCACTCAAAGAGCGTCTGTATCTTCCTCCGTCGCAGGGACAGAAAGTGGTGTACATCATCGATGAAGTGCACATGTTGACCAAAGAAGCCTTCAATGCGCTTTTGAAAATGTTGGAGGAGCCACCAGAACATGTGGTGTTCATTTTTGCTACGACCGACCCGCAAAAGATTCCAGAAACGGTCATTTCTCGTGCGACCAGAGTGCAGTTTACCAAAGCATCCGTGTCAGAATTGGCCAAATCACTGCAAGAAATATCAAAAAAAGAAAAAATTGAGGTTGACCAACAAAGCCTCGAACTTATCGCCCAGAGTGCCGATGGCAGTTTTCGCGACGCTGTGAAGCTATTCGAGCAGTTAGTGAGCAGAGCGAAAGCAGACAAGAGTGTCATAAACACGCAATGGGTAGAGAATGTTCTTTCGACTGTTTCGAGCGATGGGGTAGTGAAATTATTGCAAAGCATTTTAGCCAAAGACGAAAAAGCAGTGGTAGCCTATTTTCAAACCATTCGCTCGCAAAACGTGGAAGCGACAGTGATTCACAAGCAGTTGCTCGCTTTTTTACACACAGAGCTGATCAAAGCGCTCACAAGCAGCGAGGAACCGTTTACCCGCAAAGAGGTGTTGCTGTATTTGCTCAAACAATTTAGCGGCGTGGATATCCCCCAGTTGCATCCGTTCCCATTGTTACCGCTAGAGCTATGCGCAATTGAAATGGTGCTCAAAAGCAAAGAAAAAGATCGAACTGGCGGAGCAAATAGCAATAGTGTAAAAAATACAAAACACGAAGAAAATGCGAAACTTGATAAAGTTGAAAGTCCCCCTCCTTCGTCCCGCAGTGCGGGAAAATTACAACTTGATCATCAGTCAGGTTTCCATTCAAGTGACTTCGGCGGGCAAAGTAAGTTGCAAGTTGTAAGTAATAAACAGGATGAAAACAATGATACTGTTTCTGATGCTGTTACGACGTTCGATATTTCTGAAGATTTTGCAGCTGATGATTCTCTTGTCAGTACTGAGTCTGCTGCGATGAAACCAGAATTCAACGATGCGACGGTAGAAGTTATTGAGTCAACATCAAACCAAGCGGATGGTTCTTTAGTTGGTCAAAAATGGCAGGAGTTATTGAAAATGATTGGAAAACATAACTTGTCTCTTGAAGCTATTTTACGCAGTGCCCGGTTTGCCAAGGGTGAACTCGGTCGAGCAACGATCAACGTGTTTTACTCATTTCACAAAGAACAGTTGGAGTTGCAGCGTTACCGAAACATTGTTGAACAAGCCATTTTTGAGTTACTTGGTGGACGTGTGCAGTTTGAGTATATCCTATCCCAGCCTCAGTCATCACAAGCCTCCGATGATAACGTTCGGGGGAATGTTGATAAAGAGTTTGTGAGCACGATTGAGGATGCACTGCTTTAGATTGTTGATGGTGCCAGTCCTAGACAGGTCCGCCTTGGACGGAGAATGTGGGTGGTGTTTTGTTTATCTGAAAAAAAACAAATACTGCATCGAAAGTAAGAAATCTTAAATGTTGTCATCCTTGACCCGATGAATGAACCCGGCCAACGGCCGAGCAAAGCCATCGAGATCGAGGATCTGACTCTACTATCTTTATAGTATTGATCTGTAAGTAGCCTTAAGAATTGATATACTTGTTTTAGATATGAAACACAAAACATCTCAAAAGTTCCCTACCTGGCTAATCATCCTTGGGGTGATTGGAGCATTTCTTTTTATTGTTGTCCCCCTAGTTGTTTTTTTTCTGATAAAACCCGTGCAAATTGTAGGAAAAGCGATGGAACCAGGTTATCGCTTAGGTGAGTACTACCTGACCGATCGACAGGCCTACCTGTTTGCCACGCCAAAGCGATCTGATGTGGTGGTTTATCGCTACAATTTTGATGGAAAAAATGTGTTGATTATTTCTCGAGTTATTGGACTACCCGGTGATCGTATTGAAACAAAAAATGGTGTTGTGTGGATCAACGGACAAAAGTTTGATGAACCATATCTTGAAGCAAATACAAAAACGACCATTGCGGGTCAGGATTTTAATCGAATTTTGTCTGATCAGGAGTACTTTGTATTGGGAGATAATCGAGAGCACAGTATGGATTCCAGAAAAAATGGCCCGATTAAGCAAAGTGATATCAAAGGAAAAGTCACGACTCGATACTGGCCAATTGAGAGAGTTGAGTAGTGTACTATGTTATCGTGCTGGTGTTGTAAATTGATTAGTGAGACTTGTATCGTCTGTCAACTTTTGCCTTTTTACCTTTGACTTTTAACCTTTCCAACTTAAGTGTGACAACCCGGTACAATTTGATATAATCGACAAAATAGCGAAAGCGAAAGGACCGTATGGCAGGTAACCCATTTAAAGCACTTGGCGATCTGAATCAACTGCGCAAGCAAGCACAGCAGATGCAAAAAGATTTAGCTGCAGAAGAAATAACCGTACAACGTGGTGACATTGTGGTGGTCATTAGCGGTGATCAAAAAATTCGTCAATTTAGTGTCCAGGGAATTACTTCTCAAGATGCTATTGATGTACTCAACGAAGCAATCAAGAAATCACAAGAGTTAGCCGCAAAGAAACTTCAATCCATGACTGGTGGTCTTGGTGGACTAATGGGACAAGGGAAGTAATCTTTAGGTGTCAGAGCGTCGGGTTTCAGGAGTCAGTGGCTACCACTTTCGTCATCCTGAACAGTCTAGTGAGCTTGCGAACGAGACGGATTCAGGATCTAATGTCAGAATTCATTTTGTGCAGTCTTTCTGGTGCTTTTGCCACATAACAAAATAGAGTTATTGTCCAAGATCCTGCAACAAGTATGAATCTTGTGAATCCTGGCTCCTCATATTCCGCTATGGATTCACGATCTGATTGAATTGATTAAAAAGTGTATCAGTTTAGTTCAGTCGAGGATGACGTACTTTTCTCTTCAACCATATAACCACGTAACACCATAACCACATAACCACATAACCACATAACAACCCAGTAACTCTTTTAGATAGGTTTTCTTAGTAACAAAGCAACTAAACAACTAAGCAACAAACCAACCAACCAACCCCCACAGCCCCTAGACACCGTCATTTTTCTATAGTACTTTGAGTCATTGCGATGCAACGGTTCAACCAGTCATTGCATTCCCTATATACTATATACTAACCCCTACATACTTATTCCCATGCGACTCATCCTCACTGGCTCCATCGCCATCGATAGAATTCTAAACTTTAGCGGCAAGTACGCTGATGTTATTGCCCCTGATAAACTGCATGTATTATCTCTTTCCGTGTTGGTCGATAACTTAGTTGATACTCGTGGGGGAATTGCCGCCAATATTGCATATGGATTAGCGCTACTGGGGGAAAAACCAGTGTTATTGGGCAGTGTCGGTCATGATGCGAAAGGGTATATGAATGATTTGGCAGCGCTTGGGATCGATACTTCACATGTTCATTTTTCAAAGAAACCAACCGCCAGTTTTACGGTGATGACCGATACCGCTGATTGCCAAGTCGGTGGCTTTTATTCTGGCGCGATGAGTGACTCAAGTAGTTTGACGCTCGACGCTTTTGATCCGGCACGTGATTTTATAGTCATTTCGCCACATGACCCCAAAGCCATGGCGTTGCAGGTCAAGCAAGCGACTGATCGAGGGTTCCATTACTTTTATGACGTTGGTCAGCAAGTGAGTAATGTGCCTGATGAAGATGTAGTCAATGGAATTGCTAAAGCATCACTACTCATTGTGAATGATTATGAAATGGGAGTAATTGAAAAGAAAACGAAATTAACTCAAGCCCAGATTGTGAAAAATGTCCCTGTGGTAGTTATTACCTTAGGAGAAAAAGGATCGTTGATTTTTGATCATGGAAAAAAGCATGAAGTGAGTGCCGTTCCAGTGAAAAAAGTGGTTGACCCAACCGGTGCAGGCGATGCGTTTCGATCAGGATTTTTATTTGGCTATGTTCGTGATTGGCCAATTGTACAGTGTGCAAAGCTCGGCTCAATTGTGGCTACATTTGCGATTGCACAGCATGGAACACAAGAGCATCACTTTTCCAAAGCTGATATTGAAAAGATTGCGAAAAAGCAATATAAATTGGTTCTAGGTTCTAGGTTCTAGGTTCTAGGTTCTAGGTTCTAGGTTCTAGGTTTGGTTGTTGCTTTGTTATTAAGAACTACTTACAGACAGATAAAGCAAATCGAAAAGAAGTGGCACTTGTCGCTTGAGGCTTGAAGCATGAAACTTGAAGCCAAAATAAAAGCTTGTAGCTTTTTTATTAACAAAATTTCTATTAAAAAGGACATTTATGCCAAAGCAAAACTACCAAGTCAAAGATATCAAGCTCGCTGACTGGGGCAGAAAAGAGATTGATCTGGCAGAGCAAGAAATGCCAGGACTGATGAGCTTGCGTGAACAGTATGGTAAGAAAAAACCCCTCAAAGGTGCTCGAATTACTGGCTCACTGCACATGACGATTCAAACTGCTGTGTTGATAGAGACACTGCAAGCACTCGGAGCACAAGTCCGTTGGGCTTCGTGTAATATTTTTTCCACGCAAGATCACGCTGCCGCAGCTATTGCTAAAGCTGGGACAACAGTATTTGCATACAAGGGTGAGTCACTCAAGGATTATTGGGAATATATTGACCAAACATTGGATTGGGGAAACGGCTTGGGACCAAATCTTATCTTAGACGACGGAGGAGATCCCACTCTTTTTGTGCATTTAGGATACAAGGCAGAGGAAGATCCGAAAGTATTGGATAAAAAGCCAGAGAGTGAAGACGAAGAGTTTTTACTGAAACAGTTAAAAATTTCTTTGAAAAAAGACCCAAAGCGCTTTCATCGCATTATCAAAGACATTCGAGGTGTGAGTGAAGAAACCACCTCGGGAGTGCATCGTCTATATCATATGCAAGATACCGGTGAGCTGCAATTTCCAGCATTCAACGTCAATGACTCAGTCACCAAATCAAAATTTGATAACACCTATGGCTGTCGTCACTCATTGGTTGATGCTATCATGCGAGCAACTGACGTGATGTTGTCTGGGAAAGTAGCAGTCATTGCTGGCTACGGCGATGTTGGAAAAGGATGTGTGCAGTCACTCAAAGGTCAAGGAGCTCGAATTATTATTACCGAGATTGACCCCATTTGTGCGCTGCAGGCAGCGATGGAAGGGTATGAAGTGATGCAGATGAGTGATGCATGCAAAATTGGTGATATTTTTGTGACCGCAACAGGTTGTGAACATGTCATTACTCTAGAGCACATGAAGCAGATGAAAGACAAGGCCATTGTGTGTAATATCGGTCACTTTGATGCGGAGATTGAAGTTGCCAAATTGCGTAAATTTAAATGGACCAATATCAAACCGCAAGTTGATTTGGTTCACTTGTCTAAGACAAAAAGTATTATTTTGCTTGCTGAAGGGCGATTAGTGAATCTCGGTTGTGCGATGGGTCACCCGAGTTTTGTGATGTCCAATAGCTTTACCAATCAAGTGTTGGCTCAAATGGAGCTTTTTGAAAAATTCGAGTCGTACGAGCCAAAGGTGTATCGACTGCCGAAAAAGTTGGATGAAGAAGTTGCCCGACTACATTTGGGTAAACTGGGAGTCAAACTCGATACATTAACGACTGCACAGGCAAAGTATCTCAATGTTCCAGTGGATGGACCATTTAAGCCAGAACACTACAGATACTAGACTATAGACTTAAGACTATAGTCTATAGACTGGAATTGTATGATCAAAGCCCTTGTCTCCGACGTCTGGCATGTATTGTTTTTCCCAAAAGACTTTGAAATTCGCGGGCACTCTGATGAGATTGCGCAAAAAATAGTCGGTAAAAATAATCCCAGTTTTTTTGATACCTACTTTTTGAATCAAGAGCTACTAGATTATTTTGTAAGTATAAAAAAGCAACACCAACTCAAGTTAGCGCTATTTTCATCAGGAACAATGTATAAAGAGCCCGAACTGCAACCGCTATTGTCACCAATTTTCGACAAAGTATTTTCCAGTAGCGCCATTCGATACCAGAAAAACGACCCAGCTTCGTATCGTTATCTGTCTGAACAACTCAACGTTGCTTTGTCAGAACTGCTTTTTGTGGATGACTCACTGCGCAATATCGAAGCTGCACGAGAAGCTGGTGGAGTAGCGATTCACTATCACGATAATCAACAAGTGATGAATGCAATTGACTCAGTTTTGAACCGTTGACAGCTTCTTTCGATCTTGAGACGATGGATACATGGCGAAACGAAACACTCCTTCAACTGCTTTATTTGGCAAAAATAGTCGATTTGTGTGGGGTGGGCTGATTGGTCTTGGTGTCATCCTGGCAGTTATCGCAAAATTTTCCCAGAATATTCAATCCCCTCAATCAGTACTGTTTTCTGAGAAAAAAAGTCAAGTCGTGAAGCCCCCGCAAGACAATTACTCAGACTTTCCCAAGTGGCAGCGAGTGGAAAACTTTGTTGAGTTGTTTCACTTTGCCATGCCAGACTTTTTTTCGATCAAAACAGTCTCTGAAAAAACTCAATACGAGCTTGAATCAGTGAGAACAGTAGGGACAAGTCTGATTCATCTCAGTGTCCTACCGTATGCCACCTTCCAAGAACAAAAACGTGTTCTCGATGCGGGTGGAGAAAAGCAGTTTGGTTGGACCAATGCGTATGGAGCGAGTGTGTTTGAGTATCAAAATGACCATCTGACGGTGTTTGTGGTTGATAAAGAGAAGAAAGAAGTGGTGAAATTGGTGACTGATGAGTCAAAGTACTTTCCTGTCACGCGCAATATCGCTCGAACATTTGAATCAACCAAGCCTGAAAAGGATATCCACGGGCCGTTTTATGTGAATTTTATTGGGAAATACAAAATTCGCTATCCAGCTGAGTTAGAACCAGTGGCCGAGGTTGCGAAACCATTTTCAGAGTTTGTCAAGTGGACCATGCATTTAAAAAATTCAGAAAATACAGGTTGGATTGAAATGAGTGTTGTAGATCAGCAAAGCAGTCAAAAAGAGTTTACTCGTTTGGTACTTCAAACTGATATAGGAAGTAGTTTTGTTAACCCAATTGATGGTCAGAGTGTAAAAATCATACGAGAGCTTAAGGTTGACGGTTCAATAGCAAAAATGTATGAAACAGAAGGCCTTGCAAAGACTGAAGCTCCAAATGGAGTAATTGGTGTTATGTGGGAGAAAGATAATAAGTTCTTTAGAATTTATGCAGTCTCAGGTACTACACAGGTAAAGCAAATTCAGATAAATGTGTTGGCTCAAATGGTATCGTCTTTCAGGTTTTTAACAGCTCAAGAAGCGATGGAGTAGTATTTTGTATGGTAGTATATGGAATATAGGGGGTAGGGTTATGGCAGGAAAACAGAATCAGACGAAAAACAGTACAGTACGTCCGCTGTGGATTCAAATCTACTTTGTGTTGGCCGCTTTGATTGGTCTGATTTTAATTGTGATTGGTGGGGTGAGCTTATCCCAACTCGCTTTGAACTCTGTCCTTGGTGTTAAAGATTATCCAGAGTTTTCGGCACCTTTCCCGTACAAAGATCCGACTTTGGTTCGTCCAAATGATGACGGAGTTACTCCAGACCAAAAAGCTTCACTGGAAAAGTGGCATCAAGAGTATCAGAGCTATCAAGAGCAACTTAAGTCATATAACGCGACCGATCAAAATCGCAGACGTCGCATTGCCGAGAGCTTGGCGATGATTGTGGTGGGTGTTCCAGTGTTTGCGCTGCACGCCCCTCACATCTTCAAGAAAGGGTAGTGGTTGCGAGCAAACAAACGTACGTCATCCATGCCTCGGCAGGCAGGCCGGCGAAAGCCGGGATCCATTTCAACAAAATAAAAATAACGATTGATTTCACAAAGAAAGTGTTTTAAAAACGTGTTACTTTATAGTACTCTGACTTTAGATCCAGGTTTGCACTGGGATGACAGTACGTTCCTGAAACCTGAAACCTGAAACCTAAAAACATGCAACTCCCCAAAGCCGTACGCCGAACAATCGAACAATTTGAGAAACTTCCTGGTATTGGTCCCAAAGGAGCGCAGCGGATCGTGTTTTACCTGCTGCATCATCCGCAAGCCTACTTAGATGATTTTGGCGAAGCGCTAACAAACTTGAAAAAACAAACTGCGATGTGTGAGCGTTGTCATAATGTGGGTGAAGAGAATCCGTGTCAAATTTGTGCTGATCCAACCAGAGATCAGTCGCAACTAATGGTGCTGGAACAACCGTTTGATATTTTGGCTATCGAGCGGTCAGAACAGTACAAAGGACTGTACCACGTGCTGCATGGTGTGATTGCCCCGTTAAACAATATTGGACCTGAGCAGCTATTTCTCTATGATTTAACCAAACGACTGGATGGAGTTGATGAACTGATTTTAGCCACCAATCCAACCATGGAAGGGGAAGCGACTGCCCTGTTTATCCAAGAGCTCATTCAATCAAACCGCAGTGGAAAACCGCCAATCAAAATCACCCGTATTGGTCACGGTCTCCCGATTGGAGCCGATATTGAGTATGCGGACGGGCTGACGTTGGCGAGGGCGTTGGAGGGAAGACGGGAGATGTAGGATTAGGTGTCAGGTTTCAGTTGTCAGGTGTCGGTAGTCAGTAGGTGAGTTGTTAGACTTCAATTGCAAACAAGAACGAAAAGTCGTCATCCTCGACGCGACAGAGAAATCCTGGCCAGCGGCCAAGAGAGCTCAGTCGAGTATCGGGGATCCAACAATATCCCCTTAAAAAATCGATTTGTTTGGATAGCCATCATTATTTGGAATTTCCAATAGCTTTTTCCTTTCCCTCATCACAACATTGCGAGCAACAATACGCCGCCAATACGAAACGCATTCAGCTTTGAAAAAATATGTAAAAATGGATCCCCGATACTCTAGGGCTTCATCCCGCAGTGCGGGACCAGGTTCATTCACTGGGTCGAGGATGACGCTGAATAGAATAGTAAATTATAGTAAATATCATTACTTTCTATTGCGACTCAGTTGACAGATGGTCTAAAATTATAAGTGAATGAGAAAACAGTACACGCAAAGTGTTTTACAACTTCCATGCCGATAACGGGTGGGAGTTTTTTTTATGCATGCACTGCAAATCAAGAATTGTGACCCTACCTACCCCTTACTCGCTTGTAATCAACTTTCCCCAAAGTGTGTGTCCGGCTTTGGAGCCTGTCCCGCATTCATGTGTTTTTCAGTTTCAAGTGTTATCAAAGCATCTGGATTATTATTTATTTCGTTTATTGGGAAAAGGATGTTGCACTAGAGTAGCATCCTGATTTCAATCAACAAGTTGAGGAGGATACATGAACATTCTTGTTCATTCCAAAACCATGCAGGTCACTGATGCTCTGCGAGCATACGTCACCAAGCAAGTTCGCAAGCTCGGCAAGTTCTCCATGAAGGTTGAGGCTGTGAATGTGTTTTTGGAAACGGTAAAAACTTCAGCGGGAACAGAGCAAGAGGCTCTGGCGAAAATTCGAGTGATGATCCCGGGTAAAGACATCATGACGAAGTCCAAAGCACATGATCTTTATTTAGCTGTTTCTCAAGCCATCCAAGATGCGTGTACCAGTATGCGCCGACGCAAAGAGAAGTGGATGGATAAACGAGAGCGCAAGATTCACCAGAGAAGTGGAGTTTTAAGTACGTAGTCAATCAAGCAGAATGTGCCAGCCCAAGGCTGGTCCGCCTTGGGCGGAGAGTGTGAATTGTAGAAGGTGGATGGTTTGGCTGTTAAAAAAGGACCGTCATCCCGAATTCGATTCGGGATCTAAAGTCAAAGAGCTGTGATTTTTGTCTAAAAAGAAGGAATCCCTATCGCTGATGTACGGTTCTTGTCATAATTACAAGTGATATTACAGAGGTCGTGGGGGTGCTAGCTGGTGCTTCGTTGGGCCTGCGAAACCTGACGTGCGGGTTCGATCCCCGTCACCTCCACGATCGAATAAAATCTTGCTTTTCTGCACGATTGGACTATAATTTGAACATCGCAGGCCTGACGTAAACCAGTAAAGTACATCAGTCATCAAGTCCCGATTTTGGTCGGGATTTTTTGTGCCTCAAATCAATAACTTGTCACCATACCTGGTAATTAATTTTCTCTCAGTATGTAAAGGACGTGGTAGATGAAGCAGATTGGCTAGTAAGTATATTGGATTGAGGAAGCAGTATCTGTACAACTGAAGAATCTTTTCGATATACAAAAAAACCTCCTGTAACAGAGGCTTTTGCATGACTTACCTTTGGTGAGTCGTGTCCACGAATGAAGCCATTATAGTGATATTTAACGAAACAGTCAATGTCATTGATTGTTTTGCACGATTTCAGGGATAACAATTGGTTGTGGAGGTGACGGGGATCGAACCCGCTAGTCATGTTTCGTGGACACGACACCTCACCAGAGACACCCCCACAACACAGTTATTTTGCCACTCAAATATGACAAGAACATGAAATGAATTGAGTGAATTTTTTGTAGGTTCACAATTTGCTTCAATACCTGGTAATGAAATTGCGTTGGAGTCAGATCTTCGACCTCGATCGTTTCACTTGATCGAGCTGAGCTCGACGGGTTCATTCATCGGGTCAAGTATGACGAGATTTTTTTCGCTTGTAAAACTTTCTCCACGAGCGAAGACGACACTACTTTTGAGAACTGCACTTATCGAGTGGCGCCACTTTCAGCTCCTAGTACTTCATTATTAACCTACCACCTAGAGTGCCAAAACAGACAACTCACAACCGACGTGCTCTTTCGTAGCCTCAAGCGCGAAGGAGGGATCCCTGACAACTGGTGCTCCCAAACACCCTTGAAAAAACCGTGACTTTGTGATACTATAAGCCATTATTAAACCTCCTTTGGATTGAAAAAAAGATTGAAAATCAGGGAGGTGCGTTTTTTAAAAGAAGAATATGTTTGAATTTTTTACCCAGCAAGATGAGGATGGTAGAACAATTCATTTTTATGAGTTTCTTGTTGATAGACTTCTTGAGCATGTTAATCACGTTTGGAATGGGGATGAGAGACACTATTCCTTGAACGGTAGCGGTGGGTTAAGGGGAAAGTTGTTACCTCGAAGACACAACAGTAAACCTGATCCTGTAACTTCTTCATCTGGAGAACCTGTGGTATCATCAATGCCACTTATGACAGAACCAGCAGCCCCAGAATCAACTAGCAGGAATGTCCCTCCAGTACTTGAGCTTCTTGAACGTGAGGAGGAAGAACTCGAAACTGTTCCAGCAGCAGAATCTGCCCTCTTTGTAATGGTTCTAGAACTTTTTTATAGTGATAAAGTCAGTACTGTTGAGCAATTCCTATCACTTCTGGATGGAGTCGTTACCTTTGCAAGGCAAAACAAACTCACGCTGAACATTCGAGCAACGGATTTACCAGAGTCTCCTCAAACAGATTTCAATGTTACAGTAGAGCATTTTGAGAGTTTAACCAGGAGCCTTAGAACTCAATGGCAGAAGCTTTCCGAACTTCAAAAAACAGCACAATTACCCAGTGATGTAATGAAAGCGCTGATAAAACTAACACTAGATACAATGGCAACACCAGTACGAGTCACGATGTCAAGTAACGCTAAATTAGACAGGAAATCACCTCAGGTTGTAAATCTTAGAAAACGGATCCAAGACATTATGATGAAGGATCTAATTGTTGAAAAAAAGGTATAAGACTTGATTTTTGTGTTACTTTAATTAACTCAGTGTTCTGATTAAGCTACATCACCAATTTTTATTAAGCGTTTTTCTTCTATAAATAGTCATTTACTACATGTACTTCGATTAGATCTATGAGCTTTGCTTACCATGCTGCTAACACCAACAAAAAGCATTCGAAGAAAATAAGTAGAGTACCTTTTTCGGAGAACTATTGTGCTGCTCCATTAGGAGAAACAAGCTCACTAGCTGCTATGACTGCTTGCTGAGTTAAGCTTAGTGCAGGTTCATAGCTGACTTTCTTAAGTCCTTCCAAATAACGCATAACCTGAGCATCTTGTCCTGCAGTCAAAACAACGTCTGAATCAGCAAGTCCCAGTTCTTGTAATGCTCTTCCTTGTACTCCTGCCATATATTCTCCTTCTTTTATCAAGTACCCGTATTATACCACAAAACCCTCCTTTTTTCAACCCGGAAAAGTGGTGGATACCAGAGGGAAGCAGTTAATAGTGGACAGTAAAACAGTGAATAGTCTGTTGCAAGTTTCAAGATGTAAGTTGCAAGAAAGAAGGGTGGTTGGAGGTTGGTTTAACAGTTAAGAAAGATGAGTTTGAATTGGTTGAATGTCACTACAGCCACTTGAACTAACACGGCAGGCTTTTACTATTTTGTTGACCCACAGATAATCTTTGGGCCTTTTGCAAAATCAGGTGCTTTATTATTGAATTCATTGACCACTCAGATAATGTCCGTAATTTTGGAAATGGATCCCGTTTTTACCCTTTCGGGCACGCGTCAACGGGATGACGAGGCTTTTGACCACTAAACTACTGGTCGACTAACGAACCAACCAAGCAACAAGGCAACTGTCCACTATTAACTATTCTTTATGCTATACTACCCACTTCTTTTGTGATCTATTTTGAGTAAAAAATGGTATGAAAGATAAGGTTTACAAAATATGGCGTTTGGCGGATGATAAGCGACAAAGTTGAGAATGAATTCGTATGATAAAGTTAAAAAATTAAGTAAATTTTTTATTGAACCATATTCTATGATTTCAGAAGCAGATAAACGTTTTCTTACCGCTGCAGTAAATGCACTATCAACACCTGATGGTTATGTGCTGATTCTGGCTATGGACGCTTTGGCCAATAGTGTCACGTACTTACTGCCAAAACCAGCATCGTTAGCTGCTCATACGACGAAAAATGGACGGGATACTTCAGATTTCCTAGCCTATGGTTCAAGTATGCTTCTTGGTGATGGGGGGGAAGTTAATAATTTGCCAACAGAAGCATTGATGAAGGTTTTACAGACTGACGCTTGGAAGGCACTAGTTCAGGCGGCTAGAGAAAAGCAAGACTATAAAACTGCAGGAGTTACTCAAGAGTCACCGGTGGTTCCTATTGTGCCCACCGTGCGAGATACTCAATTAATGCACCCTGTTGTTGAGGCTGATACTAACGGCAAAGTTGCAACAACTGCTACAGCAGAACTGAGACCAGTCGTAGCGAAACAAGAAGGGCGAGAACAGTACTATCTATGGTTTTTTTCACAGGACAGGTTTACACGACTTGTTGCAATTAGAGAACGGTGTAAGTTTCCTAACTTAAGTCTTGATGATAAAGAAGAGTTGATCTCTCAATTTGCAACTTTGCTCGAAGAAAAAGACTTAAATCCTAGTCCTGAGACACAGGTACAACAAGTATTTCAGTCTACTGTTGCTGGAGAAATTAGGAGAATTCTGGCAAGACTGAAAATGACAAAAGTAAAATTGGGGTGGAAGTCACCGGACGATATACCGGAAATGAGAGTAGTGATTGCATGTTCAAATGAAGGTGGATCTACATTAAATATTAACCAGGCTGAAGCACAAAAAGGTGCCACTATGGAGCTCATTCATTTAAAAGAGTTAGTATTCGATATTTTCAAATGGTGGAGAGTAAATGGAACTGATGAAAGTTTGGTTGTTGTGGGTTAATTCGTATTTGCGTTTGTTTAAATTTCTCCAGTCGTATTTCCATCCACCCCTCCTCCCCCTTGCACACACCACACCCACATAGTACGCTGTAATACATGCAAAGCAGCGAACACAGCTCCCAGCATCACTCAGTAACCTCACAAGCCAGAACATTTTTTCATCACGTGTCTAAGCACCCCTCCCGATTTATGCCCATAGTGGTTATGGTGGCTTTGGTCAGCTCAGTGGTGATGGGAGTTCTGACCTTGGCTGGAACAAAAAATTACGATCTAAGAAGTCAAGCAGCATACCCATTGTATCAAGCCTGTGTTGTTAACAGTGACTGTCAAAGTAATGTCTGTCGCACTTGTCGTGCTGGTGAAGTGTGTCCTGATGTGATTGGAAAGTTTTGTTTCTCACCAGATCCCACCAAGATTGTTTCGACAGTCACCCCAACTTGTGTGAGGTCGGGAAACCAACAGGGAACTGGACAGTGCTGTTCAGGTGTAAGTTCAGTAACTGATAAGGCAGGTGTTCGTTGGTGTGGGGCAGCCCCGCTACCGACAAAAGTACCTGATTCGAGAAAGCAATTATTTGTTAACCAGGGTTGCACACCAGGTGATCCTGAAAATGTTTGTCCCCCTGGAACTTTGTGCATGAACGACCCTAACAGTACTGATGGAAACATGCAAACGAAATGCATCTCTTCTGAAGGAACAAGTTCTTTGTGTAGTTATACGAGTGTTCGCGGAGAAGTATTATCAATGCAAGTTGGTGCCTATGCCACTTCGAATGATGGGAAATGTTACCATTGTGGCTTGCGTGGAGCGCCTTCAATAGTGAGTGACACTGCTTGTGTACAACCGACAGATCCACGAACAAGTTGTTACGAGCAAGGTGACGTGAAGCAATTGAGTAGCGTTCCATGTTGTGCGGGATTGGGTGTGAAGAGGACTGCAAATGGTGAGGTGTGTGATGTGGTGGACACATCAGAAGAGTGTTATGCTGCTGGAGAAAGAATGGTTGATTTTTCGATCCCGTGTTGTAATCATGAAGCGCCGGATCATAACAGTGATGGTACTATAACAATTTGTGGTCCGACTGATATTCGGCGATGTCCCTTTGTGAGTACAGATGGAAAGCTTGAATATGTTCAAGTAGGTGTTTGTCGTGGGAGTCAACGTTGTCAAGAAAACGAGCGAATGGAGACGGATGTGACCTGCGGAACGTCACCAATTGCAAAGCCGTGTTACTCTGGTCTGTTGTGTGCTGACGTTACCTTTGTGAATCGAAGTGAAAGCTGTCCAGTAGGCACATTTGACTCATATGATGCGTGTAAAAGTGAAGGGGCAAAGACTGGAAGTCCAAAGGTGCAAAGTACTACCAGTAGTTTAAACACTGAAACGACCAAAGTCGCTGCAAATGTCAGTCAAAAGTACGGCATAACTGTGGACGTTTCTCAAAACAAGACGATGCTGCCAGATACCGTGAAGACCCTCGATACCACTTTAGATAAGTTACCGCAATCATTCGTTGTTCAGGCGAAAAATATTACTTTTGTCGATGGCCAACAGAAGAGTTCAAGCAATGATTTAAAGGGAAATATTGTGGTGAGTTGTGATCCCACGAAGGCGATTGAATGTCAAGAAAATGTGGTGCACCTCATCGCCATAGGCTCAACGGAAAAACCAGTGGTAACTTCGACCTGTAAAGATGGGTGCAGTGCTCTGGATGCGTTTCACAAAGTGATAACTGCAAATAAACTGTTATCAGTGAACTCGCAAGGAGTGATTGACCCTACGAGTTCAAAACTACAGTTGCCATCAAAGTTAGCGCCAACCGAAAAAGAAGCGTTTGCATATTATCAGGCAAAGGCGATTTTGGACCCCAAAGCACTGAGCAGTGAGTCCAGTGAGCTAGCCAAATTATTTGCAGAAATGGGAAAATAAGGAAAAGCAATGATTAGTGAACTCTTTGTACTACCATTACGATCGAGTGTTGAACAAGTGCAAGCCCAGTTAGGTCTGCCGTTGCAAACCACTAGTGAAAATGGAGAAGATATCCTATGGTATGAGTCAGTTGTTCCAGACTATGCCACGCACTACTTTATCCAGGCTGGGAGACTCGAGAGAATAGCGGTAAATACCAACAAGCGACAGCTGACGGTTGCAGACATTGAGGCAGAACTTGGAAAACCTGCTTGGGCAGTACGACGTTTTGCTGCAGTTGATGATTCTTTAGAACAAGTGATCATGGTATGGCCACAACAAGGGTACAGTGTTGTTGCGACTACCATGGGCCAGCAGAGTGCAAAAGTGATTCGAGTTGAGCAGTTTAAGGCTAGGAGTCTAGCGGAATACAAGAGTAATTTGGGAATGCAGTACGCTGGTCATGAAGAGATCGCAATGCTTAGCGAAGAACAGCAAGAGCCAAGTGCGAATGTGACAACTGCAATTATTGCGCCATCAGTCCCCAAACAAGCCAAGTCGACTGTTGTAAGTTTTGATATTGCAATCTTGCTGATCATTTTAGTTGCGATTGTTGGGGCAGGTATGGCGATGTATCTGTCAACGAAGAAAAAGCCAGTTGAGAAGCAACAACCTCCTGAAGTAAGTTAAACAAACTTCTTTCTTAGCGACTCCGTATCGCTACTCTCATCTTTTACTTGAAATTTCTTTTATACTTCTTCTGAGTCTTTTCCAAAAAGTGGAGCAAAAATTATTTGAAAAGCTGAACCTGAAATAAAGTTAGAGATTATTTTTTGGCCCTATATACCATATACGATATACCAACTACAGTCTCTCAATGGTACGATAGACAGATTATGAACAGCGGTCTCAACTCCAAGCAAGTGCAAGAAAAACTTGAAAAATATGGGTACAACGTTTTAGCAAAAAAACGATCGTTTTCGGTTTTTTCACTGCTGATTTCTCAGTTTCGCTCACCACTAATTTACATTTTACTGATAGCTGCCAGTATTACCTTTTTCTTACATGAGTATGTAGACATGTCGGTGATTATATTGGCGGTAGCAGTGAATGCCGCGCTTGGATTTATTCAAGAATATAAAGCTCAAAATGCGCTTGAAGCATTATCAAAAGTGTTGCCTCGAACGGTGAGTGTGGTTCGTGATGGTCGGTTAACAATTATTCCCGTAGAGGAAGTTGTGCCGCTTGATATTATTCATGTTGAGACAGGAGAGCAAATTTCCGCAGATGGTGTGATACTCCACAGTAAATCTCTGAGTATTAACGAGGCAGTGCTCACCGGAGAAAGTATTGCGGTTGAAAAAAAAGCAATAGCACCAGACCACAGTGTTGAAGTGATCCCGACGACTGATGATGAAAAAGCGGTACATTTTGGATATATGGGAACGACTGTTCATTCAGGGCGGGCCGTAATCCAAATCATGGCGACAGGAGCAGACACAGCTTTGGGCAAAATCTCTACGAGTTTGCAATCAACTCCCGAAATTGAAACTCCGCTGCAACAGAAATTGCGACTGTTTAGTCGCAAATTAACCATAGTGGTTCTCGTTGCCTCTGGGTTTATTTTTGTGTTTGGGATGCTTTATGGTAGAGCTTTATCCGAGATGTTTACCCTTTCTGTAGCGGTAGCAGTCTCATCAATTCCTGAAGGATTAGTCATTTCACTGACCGCAATTTTGGCTATCGGCATGCAACGAATTTTGAAACGCAAAGCATTAGTCAGAAAATTGGTGGCAGCAGAGACATTGGGAAGTGTCAGCGTGATTTGTACAGATAAAACGGGGACACTGACAAAAGGGGCGCTGAGTGTTTTTCATATTGAATCAGACGACAAGCCACTGATGCACTCCATCGCGCGCAGCGTAACCGATGGCAGCGATCCATTGGAAATTGCCATCCGTGATTGGGCCAGTGAGCACGCGATGCACCTGAAAGAACCCTATTTGATCGATGAAGAGCCATTTAGTAGTGAGCGCAAATACTCGGTGCGTCTGACCGATCAGCGATTGATTGTCTTGGGTGCGCCAGAAGTGTTACTGTCCTTATGTAAAAAAGCAGATCACTCAGAAATTCATGAGGCAATAAAAGTATTTACTTCTCAAGGTTACCGTGTGGTTGGTGCAGCAACACGCCAAACAAAAAAAGACGAAACCGCAATTGTGCTCAATCAACTGTCCGATTTAGAGTGGGCGGGGTGTTTTGTGTTTCAAGACGAAGTGCGTGGCGGATTAACTGAAGTGTTTCATCTAGCTAGACAAGCAGGGATTGCTGTGAAAGTCATCACCGGTGATTATGCAGAAACAGCCAAGTCGGTGATGAAAGACTTGAAACTCGAAGTGAAACCCAGTGAAGTGATGCTTGGCAGTGATTTGAAGGTGATGTCACGAGCTCAACTGAAACAGCGTATCCCTGAGACAAAATTGTTTGCGCGAACGACACCCGACCAAAAGCTGGTGATTGTGGAAATATTGCAGGAGCTGGGGGAAGTTGTGGCTATGACTGGAGATGGAGTAAACGATTCGCCAGCCTTGAAACGAGCCGATATTGGTATTGTGGTGAGTAGCGCGTCTGATGTGAGTAAAGATACCGCTGATATAGTCTTGCTCGACGATAACTTTGGGACAATTGTAGCCGCCGTGGAAGAGGGACGGGGTATTTTTGAGAACTTACGCAAAGTGATTTTATACTTATTATCGGATTCATTCACGGAAATCATCTTGGTGATGGGTGGAGTGATTTTGGGATTACCGCTGCCGATTAGTGCTGCCCAAATTTTGTGGGTGAACTTGATCGATGATGGTTTGCCAAATTTAGCGCTGACAATGGACCCCAATGGCAAAGAGCTGTTTTATGAAAAGCCAAGAAGACGTGGGGGATCATTGCTGGATGGAGAAATACTCACCTTGATTGCTTTGATTAGTGCCATTACTGGAGTGTTTGTGTTAGCGGCATTTTATTGGGTGTATCAGACTACAGGAAGTTTGAGTGAAGCACGAACGATTGCATTTACGCTGTTGGGTGTAGATTCGCTGCTGTACGTATTTTCCTCGAGAAGTTTACGTAACCCTATATGGCAAGAGGGTATTATGAAAAACTTGTGGCTTTTATGTGCTGTTGTCATTGGATTTATATTTCAATTGGTTGCATTGTATGTGCCGTTTTTTCAAAGATGGTTTCAAACACGACCGCTCTCAAGTTTGGAGTGGACTATTGTCTTCGCATCTTCTTTTGCACTCATTGGAGTTGTTGAGTTTGTGAAATGGTTATGGCAGCCAACACAACAGATTCGAATGCGAAAATTACTTTCTTTATCGTCATAAATGGAGGTACAATTCGAGTATGAGTAATCAGGTTTCAGGTTCCGGGTTTCAGGTTTCAGGGGATGCAATCCAAGCGCAACCTGTTGTGAATGGTGATGTAACAGTCAGTAGTCAGTTGTCAGTTGTTAGTGATCCCGCTACCGCTCAAGGTAACGGAGGAGCACAGCAGACGTCAGTCGTCAGTGGACAAGGGACAATTCAACAACCTAACACCCCAACCACTCTACAATCCATCCCTGATCCAGCTGTGGATG
The DNA here is from genome assembly GCA_964583795.1 of uncultured Pseudomonadales bacterium. Classification (GTDB taxonomy): domain Bacteria; phylum Patescibacteriota; class Microgenomatia; order UBA1400; family PJMF01; genus JBDTME01. Next base: position 46,949 of record CAZOWX010000003.1, read on the forward strand.
AAGCAGTAGCACAGGCGAAAAAAGTGCAGGATTTATTTGCGAGAAATGATGCGCTAGCGGCAACTGCGCAAACACCAGTTTCAAGTGTTCCAACATCAGTTTCGCCACTTCCTTCGAATCAAGACAATCAGATCCTGAAACAAGTTCAGGATGACGGGTCTTTTGCCTCACAATCAATGACAACTGATAACACACAACAATCAGCTAGCGATCAGCCAGCACTTCAGAATCCAATAACCAATACCCAACAACCAATACCCAGCTCTGATGATCAAAAAAGCCCGCTTGATATTTTAGAAGAAATCCTGCGCAAAGAAGAAAAAAAACAAGCTGAAAAAGAAGCGGTTGTATCGCAAGAGGAAACTGAGAATCAAAAGCAACTTGAAGCACAGCAAGAAGCAGAAAATCAGGCATTGATTGAAGAAGCACGAAAAAAAATGATTCAAGAAACCGCCACAGAAGAACAGAAACAACGAGACGCCATTCGTCAACAACAAATTGATGCGAATAAAGTACATAATCCGTACGAGATTCGGCAGTTGGAACATGTGAAGAGGGGGCAGGGGTAGTGGATTATCGATGATAGATTATAGAGTGTTTACCCGGCCAACTTTTCTGGCCAACAGGCAAAAAAAGTTTGACAGGTGGAAAGTAGATTTAGTGATTGGCGACTAGCTATTAGTGGTTGACATGATGAAGATGAATTAAGTAGCAACTGGAAGAGGTTGTTGGGTGATTGGGTTGTTGTGTTGTTGGAAAACTTTTTATCTGGTCATAACAACACAACTACACAACAACCTAACAACATATCCATATCAATATGCAAAAAGCTCCCCCTGGCAGCATGCCCGGAATGGTCCCACCAGATGTCAAATCGATGATGGAGCAAGGTTTCGCGCAGCAAGCGGTCAAGCAAAAAACTAATATTACTCAAGCCCCGTCATCAAGTGGACCTGGTGTTGCGGCCCAAGCTGGTTTAACTGCATCACAAGCCAATAAGCCTGGTGCTCCACAAGGGTTCCAACATCAGCACACTCCCAGAGGTATGGGGACGCCCACAGAAGAGGCCAAGATGGCCGTGAGTGATGTGGCTGAAGGATTACTTTCAATTCCGCAGAGCATCCTTGACATGTTAGGATTGGGACGTCCTGCGAAAGATCCTCAAGAGCAAGCTGAACTAAAGACATTTCACGAACGTCACAAGGCACTTGATGATCAGCAGAAGCGGGTGTTTGATCAGCGAATGGAGGCTGAAAAACAGAAAAAAGAGGCTGATGAAGAAATGAAAAAGCAAAAAGAGTTGCAAAAGAAAAAAATGGAAGAGCAACAAAATAGTCAAAACTTTATTCCTCACGGGAAAGTCAGTGGCCAGGCAGCACTACAAAAGATGCAACAGGATCGAAAAGGGATGGGTGGGGCATCAGGTTAGGGTTCAGGCCATAGGGGTTAGGGCTTGGGTCTAGGAAGTCGTCAGGTGTCTGGCATCAGGCATATAGAAAGGTGAGTTGGTAGTTTATCGTTACTAGTTTGTAGTGATGATACTTTGTAATGTTGGAGAATTATTAAGGAAAGAAAACTGAATCGTAAGCAGAAAACATAAAAAGACGTCATCCGCTGCAGTCTAGCGAGCCAGACAGATTCAGGATCTCAAGTCAGAGTTGTCTGTCAGTGTTTTTCAAAAGAGTGTGAACTACTTACACACTTCTACTTATCAGGAGCCGTATGAAAAATGTATTAATTACAGGTGCCATGAGAGGCATTGGCTTGTCGGTATTACAAACTTTACATGATGAAGGGTATGCGATTACAGCAATCTATAATGCGAGTGAAGAAAGCGCAACCTTGGTATTAAAACAGTTTCCAAACGTGGAAGGGTACAAAGTTGATTTGTCCAAAAGGAACGAGATTGAGTCTTTTGTAAAAAAACTGGCAGACAAGGCACTCTATGCCATTATCAATGTTGCAGGAGTGGCTATGGATGATTCTGTTGCGAATTTTGACATGGACAAATGGGATAAAACCATCGCAATTAACTTAACTGCTCCGGTCCTTTTTTCTACGAAACTCAGATCAAATTTGGAAGAAGGCGGGGCAATTGTGAATGTTGCCAGCATTTTTGGAGCAGTGTATGGCATGAATATGAGTCTTTCATATGGTGCTTCAAAGGCAGCCTTGATCAACTTAACAAAATCACTGTCATATCAACTCAGACAAAAAAAAGTTCGTGTCAATGCTATTGCTCCTAGTATTGTGGATACAGACATGACGTCCCTTGATACAAAAGAGATGTTGGATGAGGTTTCTAGAAGGTCAGGTATCGGTAGAATTGCTCAACCTGAAGAAATTGCTAGTATTGTCAGCTTTTTGATTTCAAAAAAAGCAAGTTACATTAATGGGCAGACGATTATCGCTGATGGTGGATACAGTGCGTGGGATGGGATTTATTAGCACGATAAGAACCATGAGTCTGAAAATTCAATTTGATAAAATATCTCCATGAAAAAATCAAGCGCAACCGTTTATCTGATTTGCGGATTCATCGGTGCAGGAAAAACGACTTTTGCCAAAAAACTTGAGCAGAAGACAGGAGCAGTGCGAATAACCAAAGACGAGTGGTTAATTTCTTTGTTTGGTCATGATCCAACAATTGAGCATTTTGAAATGTATGATAATACTATTTGCAGATTGGCGAATGACATTGCTTTTGAATTTATAAAAAGGGGCGTTGATGTCATTATCGATGATGGTTTTTGGATCCGAAAACAAAGAGATGAGATGCGAGAGAAGATCAAACATGTTGGTGGAAAGGTGATTTTGTATTATCTTCCAACACCCATGGAAGCCATGAAAAAACGTGTCGTAAACAGAAATCAACGACTTTCTAAAGACTCTTTTGAAATAAGTGAAGTACTTTTTGAAAAATATCAACAGTATTGGGAACCACCACAGGCTGATGAGGAGTTTATCTTGGCTGAGCTGGTGTAAACCTAAGATTCGATTTTGTTTTCATTTGACAATCACTTCCTACCTGCTATCATTCAACTCATGTTCTTAAATATAGTTTCCTGTTGTCACTTCAAGCGTTAATAAACCTCTTGGAGTTTGTGTGTTAATCCGTCCAAGAGACGGATTTTTTTATTATTTAGATTAATGAGGGAGCTCGTTATGGAATTAGGAATTGCGACAGAAATAGCATTGCGCTATGCAAGTATGGTGCTTGGTATGAAGCAAAGTGAAGGTTCACCTTATACTGATCCCAACTTTTGGACATTCCATGATTTAGTTCAAGTAATACCGCAAGCACACCTAGAATTGATCTCACAAATACATAGACATGTGCCCCATGCAATAGCATCGGGAGAGATTCTTGCATCTCGGATGGCAAGACTGGAAACCTAATCTGTTACAATTACTGGTAATCCAGTAATAGCGATGAATTCTTATGCGCCTGTTTAACACCCTCACCCGAAGCGTCGAAGAAATAGCTCCCATTGCGCCACCAGCATTGGGACTGTATGCGTGTGGTTTTACTGTGTACGACTACACCCATCTAGGACATTTACGTAAATACACCATGGATGATGTGTTGATTCGTTCCCTTCGTCATGCTGGATTTCAACTCAAGTTTGTCCAAAATATTACTGATGTGGGGCATCTCGCATCGGATGCTGATACTGGTGAAGATAAACTGGAAAAAGGGGCCAAAAAATACAATAAAAGCGTGTGGGATATTGCCAAAGAGTTTGAACGGTACTTTTTTTATTCGATGGATACCATGGGAAATGTGCGACCGGACGTCAGCTGCAGGGCGACCGAACATATTCCAGAGCAGATCGCTATGGTGCAAGCACTTGAGCAAAAGGGATTTACCTATGTTATTCCTGGTGATGGCGTCTACTTTGATACGTCGAAAATTGATGATTACGGTAAGCTCGCTGGTTTCGATCCCAAGATGTTACAAGAAGGGGCGAGAGTGGAAACTGTAGCCGGAAAGAAAAATCCAACCGATTTTGCCCTATGGAAGTTTGAGCGAGAAGGAGAAAACAGGGCGATGGTATGGGAAAGTCCATGGGGGAAGCGCACTTTTCCTGGTTGGCACATTGAGTGCAGTGCGATGGCAATGGAGTATTTAGGGCAGCAGTTTGATATTCACACTGGTGGTATCGACCATATTCCAGTGCACCACACCAATGAGATTGCTCAAGCCGAAGCGGCGACAGGGAAGCAGCCTTTTGTGCGCTACTGGGTACATCACAATCATTTGATGGTTGAAGGCACCAAGATGAGTAAGAGTTTGGGCAACTTTTTTACAGTTGATGATGTGATCAAGCGAGGCTTTGATCCGATGGCCTTGCGACTGCTATTTCTTTCCACACATTATCGTTCCCAGATGAACTTCACTTGGGAAAACTTGGCTGGATCCCAGACTGCATGGAAGACTTTGAGTACAAAAATTACTCAATTTAAACACGAAACAGAGCGCTTGACGCTATCCGAAGAAAAGCTGAAGCAAATTGCTGATTATCGAGCACGATTCTTTGCCTACATTGAGGATGATTTGCGCACGCCTGAAGCGGTGGCGCTGATGTGGGAAGTGTTTAAATCAAATATTCCGAGCATTGATAAGTATGATTTGATTGTGGAATTTGATGAAGTATTGGGGCTGGGTCTGAAAAAACTGGCTGAGACTGCTTCTCAGAGCGTCGAAGTGAATGTCAAAGATCTACCGGAGGAAGTGCAAAAGCTCTTAGAGCAACGTGAACAAGTGAGAGCTCAGAAGAATTGGAATGAGTCCGATCGCTTGCGTGATGAACTGACAAAATTGGGGTATAAGGTGTTGGACACGGGGAGTGGGTTGAAGGTGATGAGAAATTAGTCGTCAGAGGTTGGTTGTGTGCTGTCTGAGTAACAAGTTTCTGCCCCAACGCTCGTCATCCCGGCGAAGGCCGGGATCCATTTTTTTGTGTGACTCACTGAGTTGTTTTGCTCTTGCAGATGTCATTTTCATGTCACAATTTTGTAGTTTAATCGCAATATGGACAAGAAAGGATATGTCTATATCTTGGCGTCAAAACCGTATGGAACCTTGTACATTGGGGTTACTTCGGATTTGATAGGGCGAGTGTGGGATCATAAGCACAATATCATAAAGGGGTTTACACAAAAATATAACGTCCATATGCTTGTGTGGTATCAAGAGTCTGAACTAATAACTGATGCGATTTACAAGGAAAAGCAACTAAAAGAATGGCATAGAAATTGGAAAATACGACTCATTAAAGAAACAAATCCTTGTTGGAAAGATTTGTATGAAAAAATTATTGAATAGTACGTGGATCCCGGCCTTCGCCGGGATGACGAAGGTCACTGTGTCAAAAGAATTTATAGATCGCAATGTGATTTTCTTGTCCAAAGCGCAATCAAATTTCTACGCAACTAGTCAACCCCCCAACGAACTCCTATACTGAAACCATGTCGCATTTTTCTCTGAATTTGCTGAAGTTTGCGGTGTTCTTTCTCCTACTCAATGGTGGAGGAATGTGGTTTGTGTTGTATCGTGATCACCAGACAATACAGCGGTTGCAACAGCTCGATAATGCTCCTGCAGTCAAAGTAGAGCCAACTCCAACGCCGCGTTCATTCCCGAGCATCGAGTCGCGACTCGATGTGCTGGAAAGTTCTCAAGAAGCGATACAGTCAAGAGTGAATGATCTTGAAGATTCGCAATCGAAAAGCAAATCAACAAAAACATATACTCAAAGCACGAGCTCAAAAAGCCCCAAAGAGTACACCCTGTATCTCGGTGAAGGCTCTACAGTGAGTCGCGAGTGGACTACGGTGCAGTCAACCACAATCTCAATTGATACCAGTAAGTACAAGGGCATTACTGCAGTGTACTTCGAGTCAGGTTTGTCGATTATTGGCGGAGAGGCATATGCACAACTGATTGACGCAGAGTCAGGAGCAATACTCACCAGTCGTGCTTTAGTGAGTAACACACCAAATCCGGTTTGGAAATCGATTCAGATTAATTTGGAGTCAGGGAATCACATGTATGTGGTGCAGTTACGTTCATCGAGTGGGGAGCTAGCAACGCTCAGTGGGGCGAGGATACGGATTATGGCTGAGTGATTCTAGGGGTTAGGAAGTTAACAGTGGACAGTGGAACAGTTAATAGTTAGGTTGCAAGATGCAAGCTTCAAGTTGCAAGTAAACACCCTTCATACCCAGGAGTAATTCTGGGGATCAAAAGTACTTGTATTGTATCAAAAGCGAGAAAAATCGCCACCCTTGACTGAACTGATACACTCTTCAAATCAGCTCAGTCAGATCGTGAATTCCTGGTCCCGCACTGCGGGATGAGGAGCATGGCGATACGGGATAAGTCTTCAGTAGTCAGAAAACTTTCTTTATCCCAACCCCGTTTGTCATCCCGAATTCGATTCGGGATCTAAAGTCAGAGCTCTTCATCGAAGCGGGGAAAAACGATCCTTCTAGATATTGAAAAGGTTTTTCAAAAGTGAGAAAAATCGCCACCCTTGACTGAACTGATACACTAATTTCTGGTCCCGCACTGCGGGATGAGGAGCCAGAATTCGCAAGATCAATACTGTTGTTTCAGGATCTGGCATGGGAAGCCCTTGTCGGAAGCCAAAAAAGAAACCTCTCTGCTTCAGTTCTCAATAAGAGTAGATCTCTGACTTTAGATCCCGATTTTCATCGGGATGACGACTTTTTATTTTTCTTGCTTTCGAGTAAGGATTTTTTATTCAACAACACACCAATCCAACCACATAACAACTTTTCGAAAGCAAAAAAAACGTCATCCTTGATTTTGCATGTTGAACTTTAAATCAAGGATGACGAGTCTAACTATCAACAACTCAACTACCCAACTACCCAACTACTTAACAACGTTTCTATAGCGAAAAAATCGCCACCCCTGATAACGAAAGTGTCAATTCAAATCAAGGATGGCGAATGTAACTATCCAACTAAGCAACCAAGCAACTGACTAACTACTGAATTATTGCCCCGCTGACTTTTTCATCATCTCTTCAAATTGCTGTTTTTCTTCTGCACTCATTCCCTCTTGTGCACTTTCTGCTGCATTTTTCATCATGACACTAAAATCAGCAAACTTGACGTTAGCTGGTGGTACAAACTCACTGTCACTAACGATTGTCGGATTACAATCTAGTTTCATGCCTTCATTTTCCAGTTTTTCGATTTCTTCTTCACTGGAGAAATCAGGAGTCTGAGGGGCATTTTTGATCGCGTCCTTTGCTTGATCTGCAGATTTCTTCTGCTCTTCTTCAGATGGGATGGCCATTTTGAAGCCTTCATTTTTGGTAGAGTCCCAAGTGTACAGGAAAGACTCGTCTACGATCATCTCACCGGTGGTCGCTTTCTGATCATTACTTGTAACGATCCCTGACATGTGCATTTTTTTACCTTTGGCAACATACTGCGAGGTAGTGTTGGTTTTAGTGTCGGTCATAGTGCATTTCAGTCCACCACCAACTTTCAGTGCATCAGTCCAACTTTTGAACTTATTTGTGTCTGAATTTTGTGCTGCAGTAGTTGGTGTTTGATCTTGAGTGGGAGTCGTGGTGGTAGTAGTTGATTTGGAAGTACAGCCAGCTAACACTACTGAGCCGACAAAAACGCTGGTAATGAGCGCGTATTTTTTCATAAATGACCCTTCAAAAATAATTGTTATTATTAGACTTGTCAAATTATAGCAGATCAAAGTTAAGGCCTCTTCCTGTAATTAAGTGATCAAAATCCCTCTGGATTTTTAGATGAAATTCTAGGCATTAAGCAACATTAGTACTAGATGTACTTGGGTTGATTAAAACGCACGAATTTCACTAAAAAGACAGGTCAGTTGGCGTCAGCTAATTACAGGAAGAGGCCTAAGTGAAAGTGTTGGAAGAATTTTACAACACAAACTTCTCAATGACATCCGCTAAACCATCTTCTTCAACGCTTGGAGCGATGTAGTCGGCAATCGCTTTGAGCTCGTCAACAGCGTTGCCCATAGCAACTTTTAATCCACAAGCCATAAGTAGGGGAATATCATTATGACCATCACCGACTCCAATAATCTCTGAAGGATGAATGTGAAGCAGTTTAGCAATTTGAAGCACCCCGTGCTCTTTGGTAGCTTGGTTATGAATAGCCCCGACATCAACTTTCCCCAATGAATGAGATTGTAACTTATGAATGATGACTTGTGGGATATGTGCAATTTGTTTTATTAGAATATCTGCAAGCATCTCGTCAATTCCTTTTACAACAATTCCAAGTGGGTTCTGAGGAACGTATTGGTTACCTAATATCCCATCTTGGTTTCCTTCATTGATAATTACTTGAAAAGAGTGTGGTTTAAGAATACTGATGATCTGGTCGTACTGTTCAAGTTCAAGTGGCTTTTCCCACAGCACTTTTTTTGATTTTGCATTATAAATTTGCGCCCCACCAGAAACGATGGAGAGACCAGAAAACTCAATGTCGTCAAAGATATGCTGGACAAAATGAGGTGGACGGGAGGTGGCAATACCAATATGAATTTTATCCTGTGCCGCCATAATCGCTTTGCGCACCCGAGAAGAAGGAAGACCATGTGGAGTACTCACGATCAGGGTTCCATCAACATCAGCTAACAAGGCTTTGTACATAGGTACTTATTGTAACTTCAATAGATGCGAGTAGAAAGAGATATTTCCTTGTTGATTCGATAATTTCCTATAGACGAGTGGTGTGTTTTCAAGTTAAAGTAGACCAGTTGGTTTTATGATAAAAAGATTTTTCTTCAGATCAATATTACTCACTTTATTGCTTGTTGCAGGGGCTATATTTGTTGCAAAGCATTCTGTGGTGGCTGCTCAAGCGAATACCTGCGCTGAAGACATTAACGTTGATTTCAAAGTCGATTTGCTGGATTACTCGGTCTTAGTGCGCAATTTTCTCAAAATTCATCCCGATAATCCTCGAGCTGATATTGATCAAGATGGCAACGTGGGTTTGATGGATTATTCACGTTTGGTGGGTGCCTTTTTGCAACCCTGCATTGCCCCATCAAGCACTCCCACGCAAGTACCCAGTGCAACACCAACAACCACGCAAGCTCCTGTCCCCACCGCAACTCCAAATCGAGTAATTTTGCTTCAAACAGGATTTGAAGACAACAGTTTGGCAATGTTTTCAAAAGAAATTTGCTGCTCATACTCGGCGCTCATTATTAACTCAATTCCTGCTCACCAAGGGAGTCGGCTGCTACAATTTGATTTGCGCAAAACTGACCCAGTGGTCAACCTTGGTATTCGCTCGGAAATGGCTACCAACAAACTACAGTACAACACCGATTATTGGTATCGATTTAGTATGTTTATCCCTGCCAATTGGCAGTACGACAAAAGTAAAGAAATCGTGGCACAATGGCACAGTGAGCCGGATTTTAACTTGGGTGAAACTTGGCGCAATCCACCGTTTTCACTACGCATTTTTGGCGACAACCTGGAAGTTCGTACTATCTGGGATAGCCATCCACTAACGCAACCAAATGTCTACCAGGGTGATCAGTACATCAATCTCGGCCCGTATGCAAAAGGAGTGTGGACCGAGTATTTACTACATTCGCGCTGGTCGTACACGAATGACCAGTCTGGGTATTTGGAGTTATTCAAAAATGGTCAATCCATCTATACCAAGGTAGGTCCCAACGCGTTTAACGATGTCAAGGGACCGTACTTCAAGTTTGGAATCTATAAATTTGACTGGAAAGACAACCAGCAAAATAGCTCTACATCACAGCGAACACTATATTTTGATGATATCTCGATTGAGCAGGGACCATAACAGTGTGACAAATGTGTGGCTTGGTTCTGCCTAGTCGAGCTGCGCTCATCTGGAAGACGGTGGTGGATAGTATTAAAAGTCAAACTGTGCTACAATATTGTTCTTCGGTTTGAAGTCCTGCATAGCACGACAATGTCATTCTCTCCGTGAGTTGTTAATTTTTGACCTTTTTTAGGTCTAGGAAGTCATATGTCATACCCTAATAGAGGGCGATCTGGTTCATTTCAGTCTCGGCGTCGTCCCCCCATGCAGCGATCTCGGTTTCCAATTGTGTCTCAGGTCCGTCCAGAGCAGTACGTGAACAAACGAGTCGTTGAAGAAGTTATTACTGAGTATCAACCGCAGCATCGGTTTACTGATTTTGGTTTAGCTGCTGAAATTATCAGAAACGTCACTGAGCATGGATACACACAGCCTACCGCCATTCAGGATCAAGCTATTTTGCCACTAATGGCTGGGCGCGATGTTGTCGGAATTGCCAACACTGGAACCGGTAAAACAGCCGCATTTTTACTGCCACTGATTCATAAAATCATGAACAACTCGCATCAAGGAGTGTTAATTTTGGCCCCAACGCGTGAGTTAGCACTGCAAATTCATGATGAGTTCTTGGCCTTCAGTAAAGGGCTTCGGATGGGTGTTTGTCTGTGTATTGGGGGTGCTAACTTGGAAAAACAGGTGACGCGGCTTCGGTCAAATCCTCATTTTGTGATTGGGACGCCAGGGCGAATTACTGATTTGATCAATCGTGGAGCATTTGATACCAGAATGTTTACCAACATTGTTTTGGATGAGGTTGACCGGATGTTGGATATTGGTTTTGTTAAAGACATTCAGTTTTTGATTTCCAAATTGCCAAATGAGCGACAAAGTGCTTTTTTTAGTGCCACGATGAATAAAACTGCCCAGTCGATCATGGAGGCATTACTGCGTGATCCTGTTCAGGTGACAGTCAAGAGTCAGCAGACGAGTCACGCCATCCATCAAGATGTGATCAGAATTGCTCCCGGTGGGAGTAAGATCGAGGTGCTGCATCAGCTGCTCAAGAAACCGGAATTTTCCAGAGTGATTGTGTTTGGCCGGACCAAGCATGGTATTAATAAGCTGGAGTCGGTATTGATTGCCCGGGGTATCAAAGTATCAGCAATTCATGGGAATAAAACTCAAGGCGCGCGTCAGCGATCACTGCTGCAAATTAAACAAGGGCAGGTACAAGTGTTACTCGCTACAGACGTGGCAGCCCGTGGTATTGATATCGATGATGTGTCGCATGTGATTAACTTTGATGAACCGCTAACCTTTGAGGACTATACTCACCGCATTGGTCGTACTGGTCGAGCAGGGAAGCGAGGCAAAGCGATTACCTTTTTAGCACGATAAATCAAACAGAAAAAATTACCCATTTTCTAACTTTCATCTCGATGAAATGAACGTATAATGGTGAGTCTTATGTTGAAAAAAAATAAGAACTTATTGATTATTGCCCTCATCGCCATGGTCAACATGTTGGGGTATGGCATTATTATTCCCATTTTGTATGCCTATTCAAAAAAGTTTGGTTTAAGTGATTTTCAAAACGGACTGCTGTTTGCTGCGTACAGTGTGTGTCAATTTATCTCAACACCAATCATTGGTCGATTGTCTGACAAGTATGGTCGCCGGCCAATGTTACTAATCTCCATTATTGGTACAGCAGCCTCTTTTTTCATCATGGCTTTTGCGCCAAGCGCTCTGTTTTTGTTTTTAGCAAGGATGTTGGATGGGATTACTGCTGGAAATATCCCGGTCGCGTTTGCTGTGCTTTCTGACACCACCAAGCCAGAAGATCGTCCCAAGGCGTTTGGGTTAATTGGCGCTGCCTTTAATTTTGGCTTTGTGTTTGGTCCTGCTGTGAGTGCGTTTACGGTGGGATTTGGTACAGCCGTGCCTTTTTTAATTGCTGGAGTGGTTACGATGGTGGCGGTCGTATTAACCGCATTATTTTTGCCAGAAACAAATACGCATATGGGAGAGGTACAGAAAGGGAAATTATTTGATCTGCCACTTTTGTTCAAAACTTTGTTTGATCCCAATGTGGGTGCGACCTTTTTGATCTCGCTGGTGTTCTTTTTGGCTTTTGCGTGTTCACTGATTTACGGCTTCCAACCGTTTACGATGAATATTTTACATGTGAATGAGTCTCTCAACGCGGTCTTGTTTACCATTTTCGGGGTTATTGGTTTGATTTCACAGACTTTCTTAGTGAGTAAAATTACGAAAGTGCTGGGGATGAGAAAAGCCTTTCAGGTCTCAATTTTGTTTACAGCGATCTCATTTGTGATGATGTATTTTTCTGTTTCGCTCCCGTTGTTTATTGCAGCAATGTTGGTGTTGGGGGTGTTCAATAGTGTTGCTCAAACACTGATTCCAACCATACTGTCACAAGAGGCGGATGCTAAATCTCAGGGATCGATACAGGGACTCAATGCTTCATATCAAAGTATTGGGATGATTTTTGGTCCGATTTTGGGTGGAGTAGTGGCCACGGTTTCCATTGCGTTTCCGTTTTTGGTTGGCGCGGTTTTGATCCTGGTTTGTTTTGGGTTGTCGTTCAAAGTGTTGCGACCGGGCGTACATAAAGAGAGTGCGTTCTAGCTCTAGAATGTGACCCTAACTATCCCAAGTAATGCTGCACGTCTATTTTGTGGATTATTGAAGGTATATGTACAGTTTTCACTGAGTGACAATTGGTTGAGATCATATACGGCAAATACTCCGTGGTTTGCTTTAACATCGAGGTTTTGCATATGAGAAATGATAGGTTGCATCTTGTGATCAAGGGGAAATTGTTCCTGATCGCTTCGAGGGAAGTCTCGTAGTGTACAACATCGAATTGAGTTTTTGCGTCCACTTGAAGAGACGCACCCAAATTGTTTTACTTCTTCCATTTGTTTATCATGAGCGACAAATGCACAATACCCACATTGAGGTCCCCAGAGATTGACTTTCTGTAACCCAGCTCTAATAGCTCTGCGCTCTGCAGTGGGATCACCTTTTAACTTTCTTAAGTCAATTTGTATTTTTTGAATGGCAGGAACGACTACTTCTGGTGTGGGTTTGGTAGTAGTAGCTGTTTTTCCTTGCTCTTTGAGCCAAGCACTAAAATTAAAATGCTTTGGTGGTGGTTCAATCATATGCGTACACACTCGTATCGAGAATTTTTTTGGGAACTTGTAGTTCTCAGTGTTGCTCAAGGTGTGACGCTTTTGAGAGCTGTCGATCGATTTTTTTATAAGATAAACTATCGCTTTTTGCTGAATAACACCCAATTGAAAGTTGAGTATGGTGGAGTTCATAAGCACTCACTGCAAGTTCCACTCCAACTGATTTCATATGTTTATGTTGAATATACTGAAAGAGGGCGAAGAAGCTACCGAATTTTTCCTTCGGTGGTGGTTGAGTTTGTACCGAAACATACGATGATGAAAGCGGAAAGTATTTCTACTGAAAAATTACGACCAGATAGAAATAGAGTAGAGCTGAAAGGTTTTTCAACTGAGCAAGCGAAACAGATAAAACAAGCGATTGTTGATCGAATAGAACGCTACCATAAACATAATACGGTCTATAATCATCGCTTAGATGAGTTGTTGAGTGAGTACTGAAGAAAAAGTAATTTCTAACTCTGTGAGGATCTATTTGCTTGTTTTGCTAAGTAAATAGTACTGGTGTTACTTACAGTTTTTTATTAAAGCGATCTTGAATAAGTTCAAATGTAGACTGGTTCTCTCCCTGTGGAACGACTTGTAAGTCGTGTCCAATAAAGTATGGTTCGCCATTCCATGAGAAAAAGACCCCTGTTGAATTTTGTTTTCTTCCTAGAGCTGTAACGACTTTATCAATAAGGGAAGTAAGATTTTTTTCCTCGCCTGTTTCTATAGGGTAGTTTCTCGATCCGATGGAGTTGTCCTCTTGTTCATAACGTAAAATTTCAGAAATTGGGGCTAAATCGATTTCTGAAGTTTGAGTCAGAGTTAGAACCTTTTGCCTCATCAAATTTATTAGTTGAGAAATTTCTGCTCTTCGAGTCGAAGCAATGTTTTTTAATACTGAAAGGTCAAGTACTCTTAATCCCTTGGTATCAACTTTTCTGATTGGTGAAGAAACTGACAACATAATTCTTATTATTTGCTCTCTTAGTTTTGCAAGACCAATTTTTACTGACTGAGTTGTTGTTTCATCCACTTCAAATAGTTCTGGGAAGTAATGTTGGATCATTACTACACCTTCTGCAACCAATGGAGTAGCAAAAGAATTGCCGGAAAATGAGCCAAGACCTCTTTGTTTCCAACTACTTATAAATCGTACATCTGTGGAGTCTGGTCTACAGTTTTTTTCTCTAAAGACATCACTAATTGCTTGTGCATTTGGGACTGCTGGGTGCACTATAGTTATTCCTGCCACTGAAATTGATTGATTTAAAAAAGCTGTATTCTCATTTAGCTCGTCTGGGCTTGTCTGATTCGTTGTAGACACTACGAAAATAAATCCGAACTCTCGTAATTTAGTAATAGCTTGTGTGTATTGCTTGATATAGTGATCATACATTTGTAAAAATCCGGCAAGGTCAACGCTCTCTCCCCATACTTTTATTGTACCTTGAGAGTCTTCGTGTCTATCCAAATAACGATTAAACTCGGTTTCAAGTTGTGTCCTGGTAAAACGAAGGGGGTGAGTTGAAATAGAAATTACTCTCCCTAACTCGTGGCGATATTCAACCATTTGTTCAAATAAATTATTGAAGAGTCTAAATCCGTATAAAACGCCCTCGAGCGCATTTTTAGGAGTAACACCATCTGCTAGTTCTAAAAATCGAACATTGTTAGGATAAATACTCGTTGTACTCACTAAACTTTCAATTTCTGTGCCATGTGGATCAGAAGTCAAATTTACGCCAAAAAGGCCGTTACTCCAAATTAATGAATATTTGTCGATTATAATAAGTTGGTGATCCCCAAAGTCTGTTTCTCGAAGAGAGTCTATTCCTGAAATTTGTCTAAGATATCCCAAAGCTTCAGTGATAAAACGATCTTTTTCATTCATAGTATTATTATATAATTTATAACTAAAAAAACTGTGTCAACTTCTGGGTGAAAAATATAAAAAAATGTATCCTTTGGGTAATAATAATTATTTTTTTGTTTCATGAAAATTTTACTCAGCAGCATAATAACAACTACTGACGATGGCGTAGTTGGTAGTAAAGCAACTAATTTAGCCCAATTGAATGATTTTGGTTTTATTGTCCCGTCATTTTTCGTTATTGAATTAGATTTAGGTGAAAAAGTTTCTCAATATAAAGATGAAATTCTTAAGCAGTTTGACACGCTTCGCAGTGATGAAGTATCGGTGCGTAGTAGCTCTAGCGTTGAGGACTCAAAAAATTATAGCTTTGCCGGATTGTTTGATACTTACCTACATGTAACAAGAGACCAAGTAATAGAAAAAATCGAAGCCTGTTTTGCTGCGGTTCGCAATCAACGGGTGGAGGAGTACTGCAAAGTAAATGGTATTGATGCTGACCTAGTCAAGATGGCAGTTATTGTGCAGACCATGATAAGTGCAGAGTATAGCGGTGTGTGTTTTACCAAAAATCCAGTGACCAATAACGAGAGTGAAATTATGATAGAGGTAGCACAGGGGGATGGAGAGAACGTGGTAGCAGGAATTGTGACTCCGGATAATTTTGTGATTCAAAAAAATGACCTCACTTTCACCAATGAAAGTGCCAACTTGCCAGAATCAAAAACAGTTGCACAGCAAGTTGCATCAATCGCGAAAGAAATCGAGCACAAGTTTGGCTATTTTGCCGATATCGAGTGGTGTTTTAAGGATGGAGTGGTGTTTGTCTTGCAGGTGCGGCCGATTACGAGTTAGTCGATTTGTTTGCTGGGTTGATGTACCATACTTCTCCATAAGTAGGATCATCCCAAGCAAACTCAAGAATTTCAGCAATGGCTCCCAAAACTTCTTCATGACAAACCATTAAGAAAGGGAATGTGTCAGCCAACTGAAAAACAGTGAAAAGTGCTTGTCTGACTCTTTCTCGCACCATATCAGGACTTTCCTCGCCCTCGTAGAACTGCATTCCGGCCTTCGCTTTGCGTTTCCAAGCTCGAAACCAATTCTCACCTTCTAACATGTTTGCTTCCCAGCGAGCGTATGAGTTTGGCATTGTATCCGTGGGACCAATGACTTTGACATCGCGCAAGTCGGGTACTACTTGTTGCTTGCAGTTGATACCTGCTTTTGTCAGAGTATCAATAACAATCTCAGTCGTTTGCAGACAACGGCGTTTTGGACTGGTAAAAACAGTAAAGGAAGTAATGTTGTGCTCCCGAAGGTACTGCACAATTTCATCAGCTGCAGCGACAACGATTTGTTTGCCTTTTTCTGTTAGTGTCCCTTCAACATTGTCGCCGCCGCGATCTTCTTCCGGTGTATATGCTGCTTGGCCATGACGCATAGCAATGAATGGATTTGAGAGTTCTGCACGAGTACTTTGAAATATCCGGGAACTCATTGGTTTACCGATACGTTCTGCAAGTGACATAGGTTCCTTTTAAATGATTGTAACAGTGCCTTTTTCTCCGTCAATTTCCACTTCCTGACCATTTTTCAGGATTTCTGTGGCGCTGTGGGTGCCAACAACACAAGGAATTTTCATTTCACGCGCGATAATGGCAGCATGACTCAGGATCCCACCTTCGTCAGTAATAATACCTGAGGCTTTATGACACGCGATGGCAAGTTTGGGTTGGGTGCTTTCGCTGACTAATATGGCACCATGGGGCATTTTGGCCATGCACTCTTCTACATTTTGATTAGCAAGTGAGACGACATAGACTTTACCGCGAATGATGCCTTTACTGGCACCGAGTCCAGCTAATTGACTTACTATCTTTGAAGAGTTTGGCATGAGTTTCTGGAAGTTTTTTCGAGCTGTTTCACCATAAACGTACTGAAGTGAGCCGTCTGGATTTTTGGTGATTAGAAAATGGGATTTGCGCTCTACTAGTTGTGCTGAAGTGATTGGGGCAAGTGATAAGTGCAGGATTTCGTCAAAGTTTAAAAACTGGACATCACTTTTGGTGAGCTGATGTTGTTTGCCAATGAGTGTGGCAACTTCATACAAATCTTCTGTTGCCAACACACACGTTTCAATAAATTGCAGGCGAAACTCTCCCACGATTTTGATGATTTTTTCATCTTTCATAGGGTGAAGTAGCGTCGTGTGAAACTCTTCAGTGGTAAAATACAGTCGGTAACTTTCAGCAAGGACAGTGCTTAGTCTGTCAAATAATGTGGATAATTGCCGCTCATTTTCATCCACTTTCTTCACTGATGCATGTAATTGTCGACCTTGCCCGGTGAGTTTTTTAGCACTCAAGAAAAGTTCAGCAATTTTTTCTTGATTCCTCAAATGGTGGAGACCTTTTTTGGCCAAGACTGGTAGCTCTTTTTGGGCGACAAACCCTTTGACTTTATGGTTTGTGTAGTAGACAAAAGATCGTGAACCACCCCAGTACGGTAGCCAAGTGCTGATCGAAAGGACTTTATCGAGTCCATCGGTGAAGATGTGTTGGTAGGAGGACATGATTGATAGTATATCGTATGTGGTATGGAGTATGTAGGGAGGAGAGAGTTAATAGTGGATAGTTGAACAGTTAATAGTTAGTTACAAGTTTAGAGTACAAGTTTTAGTTGGACTACGAATAATAAACTATGGATAAGGTGATTGAATTGAGGAAGAGATGACCTGAGATTGATTCTGATAGCTTGTTGTTTATCCTGGTGTTAAAATTGGAATCACTATGATCAAAATCAACGACACGCTTCCAGAAATTACGCTCGAAGCTTTTTACCAAGACAAATTTGAGAAAATTAATTTCGCTGACTATCGGGGTAAATGGTTAATTGTGTTATTTTATCCGGCTGACTTTACTTTCATTTGCCCAACAGAGTTGGAAGAAGCAGCCAAAATGGAGAGCAAATTTAAAAATGAGGGAGCGCAACTGGTAAGTGTTAGTACTGATAGCGCGTATGTGCACAAGGCTTGGCATGATGAGTCGGCAGCAATTGGCAAAGTGAAATTTCCGATGTTGGCTGATCCTACGGGGAAAGTGAGCAGGATGTTTGGCTCATACATTGAGGACGAAGGGGTATCGCTTCGAACCACATTGATCATTAATCCCGATCAGAAACTCATTGCAATTGATATGCATGATAACAGCATTGGTCGCTGTATTGATGAGATTTACCGCAAGTTCCAAGCGGCGAAGTTTGTCCATGACAATCACGGAGCGATAGTCTGTCCTGCAAGCTGGCGTCCAGGGGAGAAAACACTAAAACCTGGAATTGACCTAGTCGGAAAGATTTAAAATACTCCGATTTTGCTTGAGAGTTTTACTTCAAACTAAACTTCATCATACTACCTCGATCAGTAACCAAGTAGATATATTGATTGTGGTCTTCGATGAATCCAACCAAGCAAGTTTCCATGGTAAGAGTGAACAATTTCCCTGAATTATCTCGAGGATATGCGGTGAGGGTGGTGCGTTCTCTGTCTTCTCCCGAATCACACTCGCGATATGGTACAGGATTTGTCGCTTCCACCTTTTTTTGTTTTTTACTGTCAGTAAAAAAACGAGTTTGGATGACAAAAAGATGATCTGCTGAATTAATGACCTCTTCACCTTCAAGTGGGTGATAGTTTTCAAAATCCGTATTCACAGGAATTTCCCAATTGGTGCCGAAAGCATGCTTTTTTGAGGGGTTTGCTTTGTCAATAATCCAGTCAGTAGCTCCATCTTGTGTCCGTAAGGTTCCTGTTGCAGGGTCAATATAAACTCTTTTAGGTTTGTAGTAAGTAGAGAATTCTCCCCTGCCGCTATGTTCTTGGAGTTCAAAAACAATTTCGTTGTTTATCACATCAAGATTGTTTACATCGACTTCCTTACCTCTGCGAATCTTTGGAGTATAGTATCCAATCAATTTTGGAGTAATCGCTCCTGGAGTGGTTGTGAGCTTGGGTTGTTGTGGAGTGTAGTATGTCCACGGGAGATACTCTTCACTTAAACCCCAAACAAAATAAGCAACCACAAGTGCGACACACGCTAAAGCAAGGTACTTAAAAAGTTTCTCAAAAAGTGGTTGCATACTGTCATTAAGTAAATCAGAAAGGGAGATAGTGTCAACAGGGGTCGAAGGGGGCGTTTAGCTGTAGTGACGCAATATGGATTGTTAGTGTATAGGTACATCTGATTGTAATTTTTTCTTGTAGTACAATAGCATGCAATGATTGATATCAAGACAACGACCAGAAAACAGGTTTTTCAAAAAATCGATGTAAATGGCGAAGAGGTAATGTCTTTTGACGATTTACCAGAAGATATTAAGCAAAAGCTGGATAAAAATGGGGATAAACAAATCGATGTATTGCAACAGCTGGAAAATAACGAGTGGATACAACAGTTAGTATCAAGCAGTCTGGAAGTGAATGGAAAAAAGGTAGCAATCTGGGAACATGTGCCAAAAGCACTGCAACCATTAAAACAATTGACTGATCAGCTGCATGCAAATGACAATGAGCAGAGTGTAGAAATGAAGTTTGAACCGCTTGAGTCCACAAATTCTGAGAACAAGCCGATTCAAGTTTCTCATCCACTTGAAAGTCTTTGGACAAAGTTGATCGTGGCTTTCATTATTTTGGGAGTGTTCTTTTTTCTTTTTGCTAAAGACCTTCATGGGTGGAAGTAAGAAATTCTGCTATAATCCACCTCATGTCACTTTCTGTTGGTATTGTTGGTCTACCCAATGTTGGCAAGTCCACACTCTTTAACGCATTATTAAAGCGCCAGGTTGCGCTGGCGGCGAACTACCCGTTTGCCACCATTGATCCAAACACTGGTATTGTGCCGGTGCCAGATGATCGATTAGCAGTACTTGCCAAGATTGTTCAGACTTCAGTTTTGAAACCCGCAACAGTAGAGTTTGTGGATATTGCAGGTCTTGTCAAAGGGGCAAGTGAAGGAGCAGGACTGGGTAATCAATTTTTATCTCATATTCGTGAGACTGATTTGATTTGTCATGTCGTGCGAGGTTTTAGTGATAACGATGTCATCCGCGAGGGAAGTGTTGACCCAAAAACCGACAGAGAGACGATCGAAACTGAGTTATTACTTGCTGACTTATCCACTTTAGAAAAACAAAAAGCACCTAAAAGTGCAGTGACACCGGCTGAAAAAGAGCGTTGGAATATTATTTCTGAACTAAAAGCTGCCGCTGATACTGGATTGCGAAGTGAGGTGTTTAAGGTGAGTATAAAAAGTGAAGAACATGCCAAAGTCGCCAAAGAACTATCACTTTTATCAACAAAAGTGATGTTGTATGTGGTGAATGTGGATGAAGGGGAGGTAGGTGAAAGGTGTTCCCCCTCCGCTGAAAGCTCCGGAGGGACGCAGCAGTTGTCAGGTGTCAGGGAGATTGCCAATGAGTTGGGAGTAACTGAAAACCAAGTTGTAGTGATTAGTGCGAAGATTGAGTCAGAGCTGTCTTCACTGTCTGAGGAAGACCAAAAGATGTACTTGAAAGATTTAGGATTAGAACAAAGCGGATTAGAACGATTGATTCAGAAAGCGTATCAACTGTTAGGACTGCAAAGTTTCTTGACAGCCGGAGAGCTGGAAGTGCGGGCTTGGACCATCAAACATGGCACCAAAGCTCCTCAAGCAGCGGCTGTGATTCACACTGATTTTGAAAAACACTTTATCAAAGCCAATGTCGCTTCATACGATGATTTTGTGGAACTCAACGGGTGGAAAGGTGTCAGAGACGCTGGCAAGATGCGAATGGAAGGAAAAGAGTACGTCATGCAGGAAGGGGACGTGGTGGAGTTTATGATAGGGAAGTAGATACAACGAATAGAAACGAATGAGAACGAATGGAAGCGAATGATTGCGAGACTGTAAAGTGTGGGGTGTTAGATCAAACCGGAACAAGAAAAAAGGTGTTAGTATACTTGGTTATGGGAACCTACGTCATAAAAACGGATGGTGTCATGCTCAATTCGATATATTACCCTGATGTCTCCCGTAACTGAAAACGAACGAAATGTTTTGAGTGAACCAGTGAGTGGGTGATCTCTCAGTAGAGGATTAGGGTTATGTGGATTTTTCAAAAACGCTTGCAGCCTTTGTTCAAATTTTGCTTTCAAGTTCTTATAAGGGAAAACTCTTTGTTCTAAATGCTTCTGGAAATTTTTCTGATATTTAATCGTCATGAAGCCCTAACTGCTCAAAAAATTCTTGGGCAGAAGAAGCTGTGAAGACATTTTTATTATTATCAAAATCTTTATCCATCGCATTATATCTACGATCATTTTTTTCTGACAACTTGATCGTTTTTGACCAACCGATGGAAATGCGCTTGCTGGAGAGTTGAGTCAAAAAAACACGGACCGCTTCCTGAAGAGAAGAGAATCCCTGAGCCATAGCTGCCTGGGTCGCGGCTTGCTTTAAGTCACTAGTAATGGGTACCTGGAGTGTTGTTTTCATAATATTATTATATTGTTTTGATATTATTTTGTCAAGGAGTTAGAGAGCGAATGGAAACGAATGAGAACGAAAAAGAACGAATGGAAGGTTTTTACAAGGCTAGTAACACAATCCCAATCACCACCAATCCAATTGGTACCATCCTTTCCCGAATTTTTTCCCGAAAAAACAATTTTCCAAACACTGCGCTAAAGACGATGCTGCTGCGTTTGAGCGAGATAGTGATGACTGAAGAAGCGATGAGCCCCTGAGACAGATACTGGAAAAGAGAAGAGGTTCCCTCCAGAATTCCAACCGGTGCTAAAATTTTAATGTCACTCCCATTTTTGAGAATTCTCAGTTGGCTTTTGTTTTCCCTGATTAATAAAACAAAATAGAGAAGTGTTAGTAATGCATAGCTTATGCCGGTGTAAAACAGTGGATTGCTATCAGTGATCCCGATTTTATGGAGTGAGCCAGCAAAACCCCAGAGAATGGAAGTCATCAGCATGTAGCGAACTCCGATGTTTTGGTAAATTTGTTTGATCGGAGCCAAGAGTTCAACTTTTCCTTTTTGAATATTGAGCCAGTAGGCGCCGGTAATGATCAGCATAATTCCTAGCAGCGCCAACGATGAAACAGTTTGATGAAAAAACAGAAATGAGATGATCAGGACAAATACTGGGGTAAATGCCAGCATTGGCAGTGATAGTGATAAATCAGTGAACTTGAGGGATTTGAGATAAAAAATATAGCCGTAGAAATCGAGAGCCGTGACAGCGGCGAAAATGACGATCAATTCCAGAGAAATAAAATTAGGGATTGAGAATAAAGCCAGGGGAACCGTTACGACCGAGGCAAACAACATCCAGGTAAAAGTGATCAGGGTCTCTGAGTACGAAGAAGTATCTTTTTTAGCCAGCACATTTTTGATCGAGTCAAAAAAACCAGCGAGAAGACCAAAGAGAATGCCAATGGACCAATTATACTTGTCGTCAAAAGCATTGACGGACATGTTTTTCTGTTATAACATAACGTTATAACGAAAGGTGTATCATGTCAGGAAAACTCAAATACCAAAAAATCATCAAAGTTGGCAACAGTTTAGCCGTGACGCTGGACCGTGACTTTGTGACGCAAACTGGTGTGAAGCATGGCGATGAAGTAGCCGTGAACTATCAGGCTGACCAGAAGGTGGTCAGTTATGCTCCAGTAGAGCCGTCTGGTGCAATGGAAGTAGCTGAGTCGATGGAGAAGTACAACGCGAAGGCGAAAGTGGCTGCGGTAGTGACGCCTGAGCTGGAAGAGTGGACAGAGAACTTTATCGAGGAAAATAAGCAAGCACTCAAAAAGTTGGCAAACCTATGACGAATTTTCAAGCGCTTACCATTGAAGTTGTTCTTTTTATCCATGAGCATATTATTGCTAAGGCTGGAGGAAAACAAGGAATCAGAGATTTTGCCTTGCTTCATAGTGCTCTTGAACGATGCAAAGTCACTTTCGGTGGAGAGGATTTGTACCCCACACTACTTCAGAAAACTGCGGCGTTGTGGCACTCGATGACGATGAACCACCCTTTTTTGGATGGAAACAAGCGGACGGCTTTTGCAACAGTTTCACGGTTTTTATATCTCAATGGTTATCAGATTACTGCCTCTCAAGACGAAATAGTGCGGATTTGTATCAGCGTCGACAATGACGGGCTGAAGTTGAGTGAAATTGTGAGTTGGTTGGAAAAGAACACTAAAGACTATAGACTATAGACTAAGTACTTGTTGTTGGCCAATTCCTCTGGTACAATACCCATCACAACTTTAACACTTGCCGTTGCCATCCCAAACCTTCCAGGTGAAGGAGTCCATTAAGCCTAGCAACAGCACAGTTATCCCGCAACGCGGGAAAGAAGGGCCCTTATGATCAAAACATACGAATTTGTTGTCTTGTTTTCTCCAGAACTTAGCGAGAGTGAGTTACAAACCACTCAAGAGTCACTGATTTCATTGGTAAAAAAACACAAAGGGAAAGTTGGGTCTGTAGAGACTTGGGGAAAGCGACCATTAGCCTACGCGATCAACAAATTTACCGAAGCAAATTACCTCTTCTTTGTTCTTGAGCTCGATACTTCAGCAGTTGAACCTTTCACAAAAGACGTCAAGCTTAACACAAGTGCTATCCGTTCTTTGCTTGTGATTCAAGAACCCCACTATAAAAAGGGTACGGCAACTGAAGAGCACGTTCAATCGGAAAAATCCGAGTAGCCGATGTCAGATTCTTGTCATAATCGGGAGTATACTAATAGTTACACATACCAATAAACCAGAGATGAAGAGTCGAGCGGTTATTATCTGATTCGAAATGCTCTCTGAGAAAAAAGGAGTACACATGTCAGTTCGATCACTCAATAAAGTGATGATAATAGGCAATCTCACTCGAGATCCACAGATGCGATTCACCCCGACAGGGACCGCTGTGTCAACCTTTGGCATTGCCACAAATCGCAGCTGGGTACCTGGAGATGGCGGTGAGCGACAAGAAGAGACTGAGTTTCACAATATTGTGGCTTGGTCAAAGTTAGCGGAAATTTGTGGGCAGCTGCTACACAAAGGTGACAAAGTCTACGTTGAAGGAAGAATCCGTACTCGAGATTGGAAAACTCAGGAAGGTGATGATCGTCGAACCACAGAGATCATTATTGATAACATGATGTTGTTGAGTTCTCGTGGTGGATCAGCGGGCGGATATGCGTCGAGTGATATGGGGTCAGGAACGTCTGATGCTGGGACTCGTGGAGCTTCACAGCAGTCTGGAAAATCGAGTTCGACAGTCGCACCTGAGCCAGCTGAAGAAGTAGCGGTTGAAGACGTCAGTGACGACATCCCATTTTAAAAATAACGAATAGAAGCGAATAAAAACGAATGTAAGCGAATTGTAGAATTATGAGATTAGGCCTATTTATTAACAAGTAATTCATAATAAACGAATTTATATATTTGTTTAAATTCGAAAAGGTAAAAATTTATGTCAAAGCTTTTTCAAAAGAAACGTCGAAAAAACTTGCCTCAGGTTAAAAAAGCACCCGCAAGTTTGAGTTTCGACTACAAAGATGCTCGCACTTTGCAGCGCTACCTAAGTGAACATGGTGCTATTGAGGGGCGCGATCGGACAGGGTTATCAAATAAACAACAACGTCAGCTATCTCGAGAGATTAAACGTGCTCGACACCTGGGGATGATGCAGTTTACGCAGACACTGTGATAGATTAGGTTCTAGGTTCTAGGTTCTAGGTTCTAGGTTCTAGGTTCTAGGTTCTAGGTTTTGGGCGGAGAGTGTAGAGTGCGAAATGTGGATTATAGATTGTGGATGATGGATTTTTTGTACTTGGCTTGAGAGAATAGACTTGTAGCTTGTCATTTTGACAGGCTCAATGTAAAAGCTTGCTTGCCCGCCGTAGCTTTACTGTGTCCTCTCGTAGTCCCGCAGTGCGGGACGAAGTGGGAGCGGAGGAGGGTAGCTTGTATCTCGTCAACTTCCCCTTATTATCAAAAAGAAGAGAAGCTTCTAGCGCTTTTTCTCGTTTGGTTTCGCACTGAGCGTTGCTATGGCATCTAGCCTTGCCTTTACAGGAGCATTGTCCGGAGAGATTTTCTCAAGGATGTACTGATACTGAGTTGTTGCGCCACTGTAATCGTGTTCATTTTCTAACAGTTGTCCCAGAAGGTATCGAGCTGAATCATAGTTTGCTTTCATCTCAATCGCTTTGTATAGGCTTGTCTTTGCAGCTGCCAAATCACCTTTGGCATTTTCTACTAGACCTTCGTAGTACACCAGCTTGGCATCAGTCGGAGAGAGTTTTTGTGCAACTTGGAGTGTTACCAAGGCATCATCGTACAGTGAAGCACGCGCTTGGGCGAGGGTAACGAGTACTTGGTTTCTGGATTTGTAAAAATTTAAGTGCACAGGATTGAGGCTAATACTTGCATCACTTGCTTCAATTGCTGACTTTGCGAACTGTGAGCCGGATGAGTTGTCACCGCTTTCAAGCAACGCAATGGCATACTGACTAGAAATTTTGCTATACAGTTCGTAGTAGAGAGCTTCTTTGGGTGAAAGTTCAATTGCTAACTTCATTTTTTTCAAAGCAGTCTCGAAGTCATTGGCAATGTATGCCTGTTTGGCCTGTGAGAAGTAGTGGTCGGCAAACCAGATAGTAGCGACTTGTATCAGTAAAAAAATTGAGATCATTGTAACGAGACTTATGAGCATCCATTGACCTACTGAGATATTTGGGGAAGAAAGTGGTGTGTGTTTTGTTTTTTCAGGATTAAAGTATTGACTGATCCATGAGAAAAGTTTTGAGAACTTTGTTTTGGGAGTAATTCCAGTTGCACTGTGAAATGAAAATATTGACCAATGGATTTCTTTCTCACGTGGGATAAATGCAAGTGCTAGTGCCGGGAGGGTGTACATGAGCAGGCTGACCATAACAGTTGAGAAGCCAAAAAAGTTGGAAATATGAAGCGAAATGAGACCACCGAAAATTGCTGCACTGAACAGTCTTTGATTGAACTCTTTGGCAAACACTGCCTCTTTGAATAAAAACCATCCGATTACTACTTGTAAAGCAAGATATGCCCCAAGTCCAAAAATTCCAGTGGTAGCCAGAAAGTTTAACTCTTCGTTATGGGCTTTGTTGTATAAAAAATCCCACTCGGAAACGAGGTTGTGCTCCATCGGACGATCTTTATAGTAACTGTAGGCGAAGGTCTCTACCCCTGAGCCAAACAGTGGGTAGCGCTGCCAAACTGCCAAAGCACCCTTCCAAACGATGCGGCGAATATCTCCAGAGTCAGTTCCACCAATCTCAAGCCGATTAACAACTTGTGTAGGGTTTGCTTGAGTTGCGAAGTCAGGTGATGATGGGGGTTGGTGTTGCAAAGAGAGTGCTTTAGTAAAGGGAGTTCCAAAGACGACACCGGTGATGATGAGTACTGCAGTGACAAGTATTGCCCATACTGGACGACTCGATCGAAGTTGGCGCTCTTTGAGATATGACACTCCCGCGAGCAATGCGAAAACGATCCAGCCAAGAGAAAACCCCAAAAAACCAGAGCGCGATTTCGTAAAAAGTAGAGTGGCGAAGACAACAAAACAAAGAGCTACTCCAACGAGCTTAGCTACAGTCGGTGAGGATTTGGATGGTTTTTCCCAATGTTGTGTCTGAAATAATGCTAAAGCACTCGTCAGTGGTAACAAGAGGGCAAGATATGCTGCCAACCAATTGGGTTGACCAAATGTCCCAAACACCCGAGTTTGGACATCCTGAATCCAACAGTTCGCGTCAAACTCGTGTGTGAGCAGTAAACAGCTTGGAGAATGGCCAAAATGCTCTGGAAAGGCGTACATGGTACTCAGTGTCACACCGACAAAAACAAAGAAAAGCGAAGAGCGCACGTGTTTGCGTTGAACAAACGTTGCCGTTGCGTAAAACAAGATGATGTAGGAAATGGTTGACATCAGTCCACCATGAAACCGGGTATAGTAACCAAATATGGAGGTTCGAGGATGGATAGAGAGCGCGGTTGAAATAAGCTGAGACAAGAAAAACAGTAGCACGTACCGATCAAATGGAGTTTTTCTCCAGTAGATTTTTTTGTCAACAATGGTTTTAGTAAACCATGCGGCAGTGATGACAATCACGCCAAAGTACGTCACGATCATTTTGTTAAACTCAAAAATTTCTTCATTTTTCACTAAAAAAACCAATGGTAAAAAAGCAAACAAGCCAAACAGGGTGAAGCGAATGAGAGCAGAACATGCTAAAGAGAGTAAGTAGCGATTTTCATGTTGTGACTGCATTCGATACGACATGGCGGTTAGTATATAGTATTTTGTATATGGTATGTAGAGGGAAGGGATTGGGGAGTGGGGATTATAGATTATGGATATATGGATGGTGGATTGTGGAATGTGCCAGTCCAAGGCTGGTCCGCCTTGGGCGGAGAGTGTGGATTTAGCGACTAGGGATTAGTGCTTGACTTGATGAGTGTGGGTTGTTGCAATTGATTCTTGCGGCTTGCGGCTTGCGGCTTGCGGCTTGCGGCTTGCGGCTTGCGGCTTGCGGCTTGCGGCTTGTAGAATGGGGCTATGTTTCGAGATTTTCTGAAGATAAATCATGGGTTAAGCAATGCATTTTCAAATACAGTTGCTATTGACTTGGGGAGTTATCAAACTCGGTTGATGCTTTCAACGCAAACCCAACCGGTGGTTGTGCCATCGTACTTGGTGCAAAATAAAGAAGCAGATCGTTTACTGTCGATTGGGCAAACTGCTCTTGAGATAGTTGGTCGCAGTGGAGCAAAGCTTGAAATTATTCGACCAATCAGGGAGGGAAACTTTACCGACTATCAGTATGCGAAAGTGTTTCTCGAGCACTGTTTTTCTCTTCTCAAATCGAAAGGACAAAAAAGGGGAGTTTCTTTACCCCAAACGGTCTATTTTTTTGTTTCATCGCAAATGAATGAGGTTCAGCATCGGGCTTTACTTCGGATTGCTCAAGAAATTGGAATTGCGCATACCCATTTATTAGTGCGACCGTTGATTGCAGCCTTGACGAAGCATGCACAGCCCTCTTTACAAGCAATTCAGCCGTTGCAACTGCTTATTGATTGTGGCTATGAATCAACAATTTTTTCAGTACTTCAGTTTGGAAAAGTATTGCGACATCACCAAGCATGGTATGGAGGAAAGGATTTGACAAAAGCGATGATTCGCTTTTTGAGAACCGCTCATCATCTAGAGATTGGTTCACAAGCAGCTGAACGCTTAAAGCAAGAGTGCGCAGCTGTGTTGATAACGACCGATGCACTCAAGCGCAAAGAGTACTTTGTGGTTGTGCGAGGGCGTGATGTGATGAGTGGGTTACCCAAAACGCATCGACTCAGTGCATTTGAGTTTGAATCGCTATTTGTGCAATTTGTTCAGACGGTGATGGATCAACTTGCTTGGGTGATTGATGAATTGGGACCTGAGTTAATGGAAGAACTTATTTTGAAGGGGTTTATGGTGTTTGGAGGAATGGCAATTATTGATCAACTAATCAGTACGATTGAGTCTCAGTATGGTACTGTCGTTTTTCGTCCTGCTCAGCCAGATGTGTTATATCATCAGGGTTTTTTGCTGTTTCAACAATTATCACACAGCGAGCAGCGTGAGTTTTATTTTTCTTTATGATAAAAAAAATGAGTGTACAGCAACGATGGGCGGTGGGGGGCATCTACTGCACCATGTTGGTGCTTGCGTGTGTCGATACATATTCTCACTTACTGTTCATACGCCAGCCATTTTCTTGGGTGCTGCGCCCGATGCTTCGTGCTGAGCGCTTTTTTGAAACCAGTGTTAGGTTTCCTGTCCATTTTCTTGCGAATGTCATGCGCTCAGAACAAATGATTGCAGATTTGCAGAGTAAAAACATTCAGCTGCAAGTACAGATTGCTCAAGCAGAGTTTACGAAGCAAGAGAATCTTCGGTTGCTTCAAGAATTGGAAAAAACGACGAAGTTACCCAACACAGATGTGTTTAAAGTGAGTGTGATCTCACATTTAGTCCATGTTGATGCAATTAGCGTGCTTGATAAAGGAACTGATGACTTAGTGAAACCTGGTGGGTTGGTATTTATTCAAGGAGTTTTATTTGGCAAAATTAAAGAAGTAGACCAATTTTTTTCACGGGCTATTTTCTTTAACCAAGGGAGTTGGAGTACGGTCGCCCAGACGCAATCGGGGGTTAAAGGAGTGATTGTTGGGAAAAAAAATCAAGTCCTTTTTACTCAAGTAGCAGCAGGTGAGCACATTGAGGCTGGGGATCAGCTATTTACTGTCGGGTCCTACGTTGACTCAGTACCACCTGGATTATTTTTAGGGCAGATTGGTCAGGTGCAAGAACATATTGGAGCACCAGTACAAACAGCTGTTGTTTCCCAACTGGTTGATATTCAAGCAACCAAACTTGTGACGATTAAAATGCGGGAATAAAGCCAAATACGAGCCAGATAATGATTCCGGCTAAGATTAAAAAGAGCAAAAAGAGGCCTAAATTGGATTTAAGATTTTTGTTGCGCTGGTCCGAGCGAACGGTATCGACACTAATAATAATAGTAAAGGCAATGATTCCCCAAATAACGAAACGAACAATGACTGACCAGACGCTATCGACAGCAAACAAAGTTTGAAAAAGGGATTTTGCTTGATCAAAAAGTGTTGAGTTCACACATCAAGCATACGAAAGTTTTGTGTGTTTGACAACTACAGACGAA
Organism: uncultured Pseudomonadales bacterium; assembly: GCA_964583795.1. Lineage (GTDB taxonomy): Bacteria > Patescibacteriota > Microgenomatia > UBA1400 > PJMF01 > JBDTME01. Next base: position 76,697 of record CAZOWX010000003.1, read on the forward strand.
AAAGAATTAATCGCTTTAAGGCTATTAACCTTGAGCTGAGGTAACACGATGTTGCATACCAATATTTTCAAACTGCTCTCGCTTATTGTAAGTTACTTCTTATTGATGATTCTGGACGCAAGTTTGGGTGTACACACCATGAGTACGGGATTTTTACTGGCACTGTTGTTATTTACCCCTATATCAAGGACTCTATTGTTACTGCTTTTTTTGACTTTGACTCACGACGTACGCTTTGCACTACCTTTGGGGGGAAGTTTTGTGGGTATTGTCCCGTTTTACTTTGTGTTGCCATACTTGATCAAAGTTTTGCGCTCACGTTTTGTCGTGTTGCTGTGTTACCTGATCATTGTTTCCCTGATATTTTCATTGACTGAGCTTGGGGAGTTGATGAGCTTTTCAACTCTGCTTAAAACAGGCCTGAGTGCTTTTGGTTGGGTATTTGTGGTTTATTTGTATGCCCTGCGACGCTATCAGGACTTTTCATTTAGTACCAAACAAAAACACATCCGTTTTGATTAATCCTTATGAACCTTCATTCACTTGAACAACCAAAGAAGACTCGAGCTTGGTTGATGCCGTCAGTCAGTGTGGCACTATTTATGTTGTTGGTGGTGCGAGTGGTTGATTTACAAGTTGTCCAGGCTGCCAAACTTCGCTCTGTCGCCGAAAGCAATCGTTTTTTTCATAAAGTTCTTGGATCTGATCGTGGATTGATCGTGGATCGGTTTGGAATGCCGTTGGTATTCAATAAACCGGTGTATTACCGCTTAAGTTCACCAAGTCGGTTGTATAGCCAGAGGACTTTAGTTGATGAAAGTGATGCGCTGCAGCTCATTGCCACCGCCAGCAGTAGTGTGTTTATGCAACAGTTTCGAGAATATAAGTATCCAGAAAGCTTATCCCAAATTACCGGATATGTGGGATCTGTGACCCGAGAAGATCTCGATAGAGATCCCGATTTGTTGCTCACTCACCAAATTGGAAAGGTGGGGTTAGAGAGTACCTATCAATCAATACTACAAGGTGAGGATGGTGAGATGGTGTATGAAACAGATGCGAAAGGAGAAATTATTCGCACTGTGAGTGAAAAAGACCCGGTTGCGGGAAAACATATTCAAACAGCTGTAGATGCTGAGTTATCGGAGTATGCGTTTGGACTGCTCAAAGGGAAAAAGGCAGCGATTTTAGTGGGTAATCCCAACACAGGTGAGTTGTTAACGCTCGTTAGTAGTCCCACGTTTAATGCGAACCAATTTACCATCCCAAGTATGAGCGAAACACAGGAGTTAGAAAAACGGACCCTGCTCGCGTCCTATTTTCAAAATCCTGATAAGTTGTTCTTTAATCGAGCGTTGGCTGGTGGTTATCCCCCTGGAAGTGTGTTTAAAACGGTGACGGCATTGGGTGCTTTGGAAGATGGCGTGATTGATGAGGAGACGAGTGTGGATGATCAGGGAGTGCTAAAAGTAGGTGATTTTCAGTATGGAAATTGGTATTACCGGCAGTATGGACGGGTAGAAGGTTCAATCCAACTTGTTCGTGCGATTGCCCGAAGCAATGATATTTATTTTTATAAAGCTGCAGAGTGGTTGGGGCCCGATCGACTGGCGCAAATGGCGAGACTGGTGGGGTTTGGTGCCAAAACAGGCATTGAGCTACCTGCTGAAGCGTTGGGAATTGTTCCAGACCCAGAGTGGAAAGAAAAGGCTGTTGGGACAAAGTGGTATTTGGGGGACACGTATCATGTGGGAATTGGTCAGGGAGACTTATTGGTGACGCCAGCACAGGTTTTTCAAGCGATGACTGTGTTTGCGAATAAAGGAAAACTGTGCGCTCCGACGTTGATCAAAGGAAAGAGTGGCAACTGCAAAGATATTTCTGTGGACAGTGCACATCTTGATACCATAAATAAAGGTTTGGAGGGGGTTTGTTCAGCTGGCGGGACGGCGTTCTCATTTTTTCCTTGGAATGCTAAAGAGACACAGAAGGTTTTTTGTAAAACGGGTACCGCTGAGTTTGGGGCAGCTGATGCGAAAGGTCATCGCAAAACGCATGGGTGGTTTATCGGGTTCACTCATCTCAATACGCACAGTAGTGACGTGCGATTGGTAGAAAATGGCAGAGTGACAGAGCAAACTGTTTCAGAGCAGTATCCTCAGGATATTTTGATGGTGGTACTGGTTGAAAGTGACGAGGACAAGCCATTTAAGGAAGGCTCAGCTGATGCAGCGCCGATTGCGCTGGAGATTTTGAAATGGATTGATGGGCATCGGTAGGATATTTTAGGTGTCAGGTGTCCCTCCTTCGCTGAAGCTGCGGCGGGCGCGGCAGGTGTCAGCAGTTAGCGACTAGCGACTAGGGGTTAGTGGAACAGTGGACAGTTAATAGTAGACAGTGATCAGTAGTCAGGATTCAGGGTTTAGGCCTTAGGGAATAGAAATACTTGTCATCCCCCGTCTCTTTGGTGGTCAGGCCTGATGTCCATCGGGGGATCTAAAGTCAGAGCACTTACTCTAAAGCAAGAAAACTAAAAAGTCGTCATCCCGAATTCGATTCGGGATCTAAAGTCAGAGTTCCCGATCGAAAGTGCAATACCCATTGTTATCCGGCGAACTCGTGCCCTAAGGGTAAAACAGGATCTATCTCATCGAACAGAAAATGCAACTCAAAAGCAAAAAAAAAGATCTGTTTCAATTCTCAATAAAAGTACCTATCTGACTTTAGATCCTGAATCCGTCTTGCTCATATCTTCGCTAGACTGTTCAGGATGACGACTTTTTATTTTCTCTGCTTTCGAGTTAAATTTTCTTACTTTAACGGTTTAGATGTGGTCATTTTTTCAACCTTGATACTTACAATTTAAAAACATGCAATTTTTACTGACCAGTAATATCAATTGAAGTGGTAACGTTTGTGTCACTTGCAACCTGCAACTTGCATCTTGTAACCACTACAGAGCTTGCAACTTGTAGCTATTAAAATCCCTAATCTTGGAATTTTTGACTTGGAATTTGGAATTTGCTTTGAGCAATGTCACTTTCTTGTCAGAATTGATGTGTATGATCAACTCATGATTACTGACGAACAACTCGCTTGGGTGGCGCTACAGCAAACGAATGGGATTGGTCCAAAGACTTTTGATCAAGTCATTTCATACTTAGATTCGATGAAGATGGCACTGTATGCGTTTTGGCAACTGTCTGAAAAGTCTCTCTTTGAGTTGGAATTGCCGAAAAATTTGCTTCAAGCGATTGTTGAGCAAAAAAAGCAGTTTGATTTTGACAAACAGCGTCAACAATTTGAGCAAAAAAACGTTCAAATTTTGCTCAAAAACGATCCTCTTTATCCCTCGTTGCTTAAACATATTCCCGATGCACCAGCAGTCTTGTATGCGTTGGGGGAGTTAAAGGAAACATTCACTTTACCAATTGCGGTGGTAGGAACTCGTCGGATTACGAGCTATGGCAGGATGGTGACGCGACTTTTGGTCAAACAACTCGTTGAGCATCATTGTGAAATTATTTCTGGCTTTATGTATGGTGTGGATAGCGTCGCACATCAGTCAGCTCTTGACTGCTCTGGGTACACCGTGGGAGTTTTAGGGTATGGATTTGATCATTGTTATCCGCAAAGTCATAGTAGGTTACGAGAAAACGTATTGAAAGGTGGTGGAGCATTGTTGTCTGAGTATCATCCGTCACAAATCCCAATTCCGGGGCTGTTTCCGCAACGCAATCGATTAGTGGCGGGTTTGTCAAAAGGAGTGGTGGTGACAGAAGCAGCAGCAGAGAGTGGTAGCAAAATTACGGCGAAGTGTGCGGTGGAGTATGGTCGCGATGTGTTTGCAGTCTCGGGGCCGATTACATCAAAGTTTGCGACTGGAACGAAAGATTTAATCAATTTAGGAGCGAAGTTAGTGATCGATGCGAATGATATTTTGGAAGAGTATCAAAGGTTCTCAAATCAAAACAAAGCTGCAATAAACATTGAGCAGCTGGTTGAAAAAGTGACACATCCTATTGGAAAAGAAGTATTGGGACTGCTCTTGCAACAACCGCTTTCTGCTGACGATATACAACTGGAGCTTTGTTGTGATGCGCATCAATTACTCCAAGCGCTGGGGGAGTTGGAGATGATTGGGGTTGTTACCAATCAATTGGGGCAGTACACACTCAATTTTAAGTAATGAGCGGTGTATTTCACTGATGAAATTACGGAAAATACATATAACAGTCAGATCTTCGATCTCGAAGTCTTCACTTGGCCCGCCCATGGTGGACCAGGTTCATTCTTCGGGTCAAGGATGACGACTCTAATTTGAAGGGATATTAATGAAAGGAGTTGATCCATTGCCAACGACCATTGGCAGCTTACCATCCCATTTTTTGATCGCCTCAAGCTGCAGATACTCATTGGTGAGACTTTGTTTTTGCAAAACTTGAGCTTCAGCCAGCCCTTTGGCTTCAACGACTTTGGCTTGAGCAGCTTGAGAGGCTTGTTGGACCTCATATTGAGCTTGCTGAACACGCTGCTCAGCGATGACTTTGTCTTCAATGGCTCTGGAGTATTCTGCGGAAAAATTCACTGAGCGCAAAAGCACCCGGTCAACAGTAATGTTATTGTCACTGAGCAACTCGCGAATTTCCTTGGTCATGGTCTCTTCAGCTTCTTGACGTTTTTGAGAGTAAATATTGGGAGCACTATAGCGGCTGACAACCATTCTAATCTGGCTTCGGGAAATTGGACGGATGAGCTTGTCGATATAGTTAGTGCCGACTTTTTGATACAACTCGCCAGCTTTATCAGAATTGATCCGAAATAGCACTGTCGCATCAACTTTGACTGTCTGTCCATCGCTGGTTGGAGCATCAAGTGAGTCATCCCCAACTACTGCACCTTCATCGGGAACTGCTGTCATGGTGTACTCTTGAAGTCTGGCATCAAACAAAACAACAGTTTGCCAAAATGGAATGACCACAGTGATGCCTTCTTTTCTTGATCCAGGAAGCACTCCCTGGCCGCGATCATAAATGACACCAACATACCCAGGAGGGACAAAAGTGACGATTGAGCGGAATAAAATAATAGCCAGTACAAAAAAACCAAGAACAGAAAAAAGTTTTTTTGATGGCAGTGCGATTTTGGGTGAGTTGAAGTTTGAAAAGTTTGACATATATACGATGCATGATACCATATTCCCCTCGAGAAATATACAACTGGTACTTGCAGGTAATTTGGAAAAAGGAGAGGATCGTTTAGTTAGGTTCTAGGTTCTAGGTTCTAGGTTCTAGGTTCTAGGTTTTGGACGAGGTTGCGAAACTTGAAGGAAGACACTATTCACTATCAACTATTAACTATCCACTAAACTCATGTACCTCGTCATTGTCGAATCACCCACCAAAGCACGCAAACTCTCTTCTTATTTGGGCAGTGAGTATCAAGTCAAAGCCTCAGTTGGTCATGTTCGTGATTTACCCAAAAGTAAGTTGGGTGTTGATACAGAACATGAGTTTGAGCCAATTTATGAAGTGAATGAAGATAAACAAAAAGTGGTTAAGGAGCTGCAAAAACTATCGAAAGAAGCGAAGAAAGTCTTTTTGGCAACTGACCCTGATCGAGAAGGTGAAGCGATTGCGTGGCATATAAAGCACTTACTCACCCCAGAGAAGAAAAGTAAAGGGAAAAAAGGTTCCACCAGTAAAACCATTCCAACTGACTTTTTTCAACGTGCGACATTTCATGAAATCACCAAAACTGCCGTGATGTCAGCAATTGATCATCCTGGAGTGATCAACATGGATTTGGTTGATGCACAGCAAGCGCGCAGAGTTGTCGATCGCTTAGTGGGATATAAACTCTCTCCAATTTTGTGGAAAAAAATTCGCCGCGGATTGTCTGCCGGCAGAGTGCAATCAGCGGCACTGCGCCTAATTGTTGATCGGGAAAAAGAAATTTTGGCCTTTAAACCGGAGGAATATTGGGAAGTCGATGTGTTACTTGACTCTCAGCCAAAGGCTGATCCGCCCCGGGCGGAAAAAGTGAACTACAAAAAAGAAAACGAGAAGGGTGTAATTCAGTTTATTGAGGAGTTACCTGAGGAAATGTTTGTGGCACGGGTGATTGAAGTGCGGGGCAGTAAGTACGAGCCCAAACAAGAAAGTGACGTCAGTACAGTAGTAGAGGACTTACAAAAAGCGAACTATTTGGTCAAAAAGGTAGATCGGAAAGAACGAACCCGATCCAGTTTACCGCCATTTTCAACGTCCCTGTTACAGCAAGCAGCGGCGAGTCGGTTAGGTTTTAGTGGTAAACAAACCATGACGTTAGCGCAACAGCTCTATGAAGAGGGACTGATTACCTATCACCGTACTGACTCGTTCAACCTCTCTACGCAGGCAATTGAGATGGCACGTTCGTATATAAACAAAGAGTATGGCAAGCAGTATTTACCAGCCCAAGCGAGGATGTTTGCAACAAAATCAAAAAATGCTCAAGAAGCGCACGAGGCAATTCGGGTCACTGATGTTGCTGTAGAACCCAACTCTATTCGTCAACACTCTTCACGTTTCACTGATGGACATCAAAAACTCTATGATCTGATCAGAAGACGCTTTTTGGCCAGTCAAATGGAGGCGGCGGTATATGATGCGACGACAGTGACAGTAGAAGCGAGTAAGGGGAGTAATTATTATCTGCTTAGAGCTTCTGGTTCCACCTTGAAATTTGATGGATGGATGAAACTTTTTCCAAATAAAGGGGATACTATCTTGCCAGTACTAAAAGAGCGTCAGCCAGTTGAGTATACTGATTTGAATGCGGCGCAAAAGTTTACGCAGCCACCAGCGCGTTTCAATGATGCTTCGCTCGTAAAAACACTCGAAGAAAAGGGTATTGGTCGACCGAGTACCTATGCGTCAATTATTAGTGTGATTGTTGAGCGTGGATATGTGGAGCGAAAAAACAAACGGTTTTTTGCATCACCTGTAGGTATTACGGTGAGTGATTTTTTGGTCGAGTACTTTTCTGAGATTGTGGATTTTGATTTTACTGCAGAAATGGAAGAGGACTTGGATCGCATTTCTCGAGGTGAGAAACAATGGCGAAAAGTTGTGAGTGAGTTTTTTAAGCCATTCGAAAAAACCTTGCTTAAAGCAGATAAGAGTGCTGATCGGGCGCAGATTCCTGTTGAAGAAACCGGAGACAGTTGTCCCGAGTGCGGTTCGAAGGACCATGGCAAAGTGGTGATTCGTTCAGGGAGGTTTGGCAAGTTTAAGAGCTGCAATCGATTCCCAGAGTGTAAGTATACCGAAGCGATGGTTGAAACCTTAGAAGGGGTGAAGTGTCCGCTGTGTACTGAGGGTGATGTGGTGGTGAAAAATACCCGCTGGGGGAAGTCGTTTTATGGCTGTTCACGTTATCCTGATTGTGACTGGGCGAGCTGGAGCAAACCAGATCCGGAACTGCGATTAACGAAAGCGCAGTGGGAAGTGATGAAAAAAGAGCGCGCAGAGCGCACCGCAAAAAGGCGAGCGACAATGGAGGCACGGTACGGAAAGAAGGGGGCGAGAGGTGCAGCATCAGCGAAGAAAGAGAAGAAGACGGTTGGGAAGAAGGGAAAGAAGTAGTGATGGTTAGGCCTCAGGGATTAGAGCTTTGGGCTTAGGAAGTCGAAATGCTTATCGGTCAATTTTTAGAAAACGCTTATCGTCCTCGACCCGATGAATGAACCCGGTCTTCCCAGGGCGGATCGAGTGAAGCCATCGACCATCGGGGATCCGTAAAATACAACCTTTGAAGATCGATTGCTTTTTTGTTTTTTTTAATTATTAATCGAGTGTATAACCGATTCTGACAAGAGAAGTGATATTGTTGAACACACGTCAAAGAATGGATCCCCGATGCTCGACTGAGCTCTCTTGGCCGTTGGCCAGGATTTCTCTGTCGGGTCGAGGATGACGAGCGAACAACCCCACAACTTTTTTTCCACATGCGCTATACTACTTACTCTTTGTATTGTTAACTTTTGCCTTTTTACTTTTTACCTTTAACTTATCACTATGAAAATCTGCATCTACGACTCTGGCATCGGTGGCCGATCAGTGTATCGATTGTTAGAGCAGTATATCGAAGAGCATGAGTTATCCGCTCAATTTCAGCTGCATTATTTTGGTGATGAAGAAAATTTCCCCTACGGGACGAAGACAGAAGACGAACTTCGCCAGATCATTTTTAAAAATATTAAACGATTTCAGGATGAGGGGTTTGATTGTATTGCTGTCGCCTGTAATACTGCTTCTGCGGTTGTTGAGCGGCATTGGGAAGAGCTTAATGGTCCAGAATCGATCCGCACCATTGTTCGGCCAACGGTGGACATCGTGAATAGAAACCCAGAGCAATACCCATCGTTGTACGTGATTGCGAGCGAGTTTACTGCAAACAATCATATTTATCAAAGAGCGATCAATCGTGTTCAGCCGGGAATTAAAATAGTTGAAGTCGCGGCGCAACAACTAATCAATCATATTGAAGTTGGGGATGTAAAACAGTATACACTGGAAGTAGAAAACAGTATCAAAAGTGTCCAGGACAACGCGACTTTGCTTTTGGGTTGTACACATTTTTCATATATTGATGCATTGTTTTATGATTTGATGCAAAAACATCAAAAGCAGTTTCAGATCATTGATCCGGCGAAAGAAATGGCGAAGGCAGTGGAGAAGTGGATGATTGGGAAGGTTGTTGAGTAGTTAAGTTGTTACGTTGTTTGTCCATCTTTTTTAGAGCAACAACACAACCACAGAACAACCCAACAACTTAGTGTTGGCAAGTATTACAATAGTACGTTCCTCTGCCGGCGAGCTTTTCTTTCATAATTTTTTCTCCACAGTTCGGGCAGGGCTGACCTTTTTTATCATAGACTCTGGCTTGGAGTTGATACTTGCCAGCGAAGCCGTGAACGTCAATGTACTTGCCGTCTGTTGTTGCTCCACCCAGATCAATGCCTTTTTGAATAATGGCTTTGAGGGCGTTGTATAAAGATTCGACTTGATCTGCAGTTAAGTCATTGGCTTTGTGAAATGGAGAAATGCGCGCCAGATTGAGTGAGTCGCAAGCATAAATGTTGCCCACTCCTGACATCAGCGTGTTGTCCATGATTAAGACTTTGATGGCACGACTGCTGTGTGCGATAGCAAGCGAAAAATACTCCAGAGTAAATTGAGGATCAGTGATGTCAAGGGCATACTTTGAAAACTCTTGCAAGACCTCTTCATCACTCATCACTTTGATCCAGCCAAATACGCGTTGATCATTGAAAAACAGTTTTGAACCGTCCATAAAATGAAACTCAATTCGAGTATGGTTACTGGGAAGTGCCTGAATCCAGTCCTCTGTCGGGTGTCCGCCACCAACACGGTGATTTTGATCAACATAAATGAGTTGCCCTGTCATTTTTAAATGAATCAGCAAGTTGAGTTTATTTTTCCCGCCATTGGCGGGATTTCGAATGCGATCTTTTTTGTTGGGATCAACTAGTTGAATACGGATCATTTTTGCTCGGCGAGCGACATCTGTGATCTGGTAACCGACAACTAATAACTGACCACTGGAAAACGATTTTGGGTGAAGCTTGATAACTTCAGCAATGCGTTTCCCAACGAGATACGGTCGAAGACGATTGGTGATGGTTTCGACTTCTGGGAGTTCAGGCATGGTTTGGGTAGGTAGTATATCGTATACAGTATATGGTATATAGGGGAACAGAGATCAGTGGCTCAAAATTTTGACTTTTGCCTTTTTACTTTTTGACTTGTCATCTACTTCCTACTTGATACTTCGCACTTGATACGCAATACTACCAGCCATGCATATTTGTCTGTTTGGTGGAGCATTTGATCCACCACATGTGGGCCATCTGCAAGTTGCGCACTCATTACTTGAAAAAGAGATTTGCGATGAGGTTTGGTTTGTGCCAGTGAAGCAGCATCCATTTGGTAAAGAGGTACAGACCAATGGCCACCGAGTCAAGATGCTTGAGTTAATGCTTGAGCCAGAGATGCGAGTAGAAGAGTATGAGTTAGAGCATGCAACAAAAAGTTATTCATTTCAGACGCTAGAGGCGTTATCGAAACAGCACCCTGAACATCAGATTTCTTGGGTAATTGGTTCGGATAACTTGGAAAAATTTCATCTTTGGGGCGATTATCAACATTTGCTCGAGAAATATCGTGTCTATGTTTACCCACGAAAAGACTTTGCGTTTGAACCAGTGAGAGAAGGTATGGTGTGTTTGGAAAATTTTCCAGAGGTTGAGGTCACTTCTACAAGGATTCGAGAGCTTTTGCGACAGGGAAAATCTGCATCCGGGCTTGTGACGAAGGAAGTAGAGCGGTATATTCGGGAGAATGGATTATATCTTGAGGAAGATAACGGTAAAGCAGTATAATAAGTGAGACAATAGCCTATGATCTCACTTGAATTTTCAATTTCCAAACTCGATTTTTTGAAAGCAAATTTTATTTCTCGGCAAAAACTTGTTTTTCTCATGGCGGTTTTATTGGGGCTGATTTTTGGTTTTGACTCGGGAAACGCCAGTGTTTCAAACTTTATCATCACATGTTTCATTTATGGAGTGATATTTGGTTTTTTTTTAGAAGTCGTGTTTGGTATTACATTGATATTTCATGTGTTTAATTCGATGAATCAATCACTTTATCTGCAAAAACGCAAAGTAGAGTTTAGTGAGGAGGGACTGTATCTTTCTTTTGATGGGTTTGAAAGTAGAGTTTCATGGAAACTGATTAAAAAAGTAAAAAGAGTTAGCCATTTTCTATTTATCTATCTTAGTAGTAGTGGTATCAACCTGGTATCTATTACTAACATGCCAGGGGCAGATAGACAAAAGCTGGATCAGCTGTTACAAAAACATGGTTTGTGATACATTTTTGCGTATTATTTTTTCAAAAAGTCCAATCCATGAATGAATGGGTTATGAAGGATGCACACTCATGTTTTTCGCTTTTGATAATCCCCAAACTGAGGTAGAGAAAATTGTTACTTTTTTGCGCAAAACTTTTGACCAACAAGGAAAGAGTAGCGCAGTGATTGCTGTGTCAGGAGGGATTGACTCAGCTCTTTCATTGACATTACTGTCTCGAGCACTTGGCCCCAAGCGAGTGTTTCCCATTTTGCTGCCTTTTGCTGATCAAGCAATGGATGATGCGAAAGCGATTGTTGAGTGGAATGAGATCCCTCAAGAAAATGTACACATTGTACAGATTGAGGGAGCTGTGGAAGAGATTAAAGAAACGATTATTTCAACGTCCAACGGTGTCCTTCGTCACCCTGTCGGGACTCCTCAGGATGACAAACTCCCTCCAGTGCGCAAAGGCAATATCATGGCACGGGTGCGAATGATTTATGTCTATGATTTGGCTAAAAAACTAGATGCTTTAGTTGTGGGCACAGAGAACAAATCAGAAAAATACTTGGGTTACTTTACTCGGTTTGGAGACGGGGCGTCGGACATCGAGCCGATTCAACACCTCTACAAAACTCAAGTGAGACAACTCGCAACGCAGTTGCAATTTCCGTCAATTTTTCTCGAAAAAGCGCCGAGTGCAGGGCTTTGGGAGGCGCAAACCGATGAAGATGAGTTGGGATTTAGCTACGCACAAGCCGATCAAGTCATGACACAGTTCATTGATGAGAAAAAAGACCCAAAGATAATTGAAGTCGATGGAAAACATGACGAAGAGTTGGTGCAAAAAGTGATAGGGCAGATCAATTCTCAGGAGTTTAAGCATCTGGTGCCATATCATTTATAGATGCAAATGAGTTTGCGTTCTGAAGTCAGATCCTCAATCTCGATGGTATTACTCGATTAGCCCCGGGAGGACCGGGTTCATCCATCGGATCAAGGATGACGTGTCCCTGGTGCCGTATCACTTGTAGATACTATGTGTACCAATATCCACCAAAACAGCTTCACCTCCTTCTGTGAAAAAGAGAATGCGGTAAGAATGGTTTACTGAAAATGCAGAACAGTCGCGTAGTTTTCCAGTCAGTTCATGAACTTTCAAAGAAGAACTCTTGGGATCACTTTCAAAAAGTTCAAGTTTTTTTAGTGTGAGTTGTTGAATACGAGTAGGCAGTTTTTGAAAATTTTTTTCAAACCTCGGCGAAAATAATACCTTCATTACGCCTTTTTATTGACCAATTTTTTAAGTGATGAAAGTGGTTTTAATTGACCATTTTTTTGAGCAATTTTGGCTTCGGTAACTGCTTCAAGTGCATCGCGCATCTCAATTTGTTGAATTGTATTACGCATTTGTTCGTACCTCTCTAGGCTAACAAGAAACATATCCGGCTGATTTTGATTCATAACCAGAATGACATCTTGTTTCTGGAGATTCTGAGAAACGGCTTTATAATGACGTTGCACTTCACGAACTCCAACAGTTTTTGGTAGGGAAGTTGAGTAATTCATGCACTCATTTTACCACCCTTGTAATTGTCTGTCAAATGTCTGACAAAAAACAAACACAAACAAATCGTAAAAAAATGCTACGATATCACTCATGAACAATACTTCACAAATTATACTCGATAATAATCTACTGAAACCTTTGATTGATGGTTATCGCCAAGAGAAAAAGAAAATTGTGTTGACGCAGGGGTCTTTTGACATGGTCCATATCGGACATGCACGCTACTGTGAAAAAGCCAAAGGGTATGGTGACGTGTTGATTGTAGGAGTTGATAGTGATGAAAAAGTTCGCTCAAGAAAGGGTGCTGATCGACCCATTGTGCCACAAGATGAGCGGTTGGAGATGTTGACTCATTTGAAAGCTGTTGACTTAGTGGTATTAAAACCACTCAAAGCACCGAAGTGGCAGCTGATCAAGCTGGTAAAACCTGATGTGTTAGTTGCAACAAAACAAACCTACACGAAAGAGCAGCTAGAAGAGCTGAAAAAGTGGTGTGGTAAAGTAGTGGTACTTGATCCAATGGCAACGACGTCAACCAGCGCCAAGCTGCGCCGAATGCAGATGGGGGCGGCGAAGAAAGTCAGTGCGGTGTTTAGCCAAAAGTTGATAAAGAGCATTGAGGAGGTGTTGGCGGAGTTGAAAGGGGAGTGAGCGTGTTGTTGGGTTGTTGAGTGGTTGTGTTGTTAACACTAGTTTCGAAATATTTCCATCGGATTCAAGGTTTCGATGGATGTGAACTCTCTCTTTGTCTGTAGTATTGGAATCATGTTTTATTTCATCAAGATATTTTATGAAGCAAAAACCCCAACAACCCAACAACTTGCCCGCCGGCGAGGTGGGCCAACCAACACAACAACTCATCTTGGCCTACATTCCAGTCCTTCATCAAGGTTATTTAGATTTTTTTGCAAGGCACAAACGGGCGAAAACGCTCTTACTCAGTGGTCCGGAATTTACTTCTCACTATCGTTCGATGCAAAAGGATTTGCGAGCGCTCAAACCAGAGCAGATTAAGGCATCGGTTGAAGCGTTAGAACTTTTTGATACGGTTGAAATTGTTGAGAATGGTGACTTTCAACTTACAACTTACAACTTTCAACTCGTTTCCCCTGATGAGGATGAAACACGTGATTTCATTGCTAAGTTCTTGCCAAATGCAAATGTCGAATACGATGGTGTGTTTTTGCGTTGGGATAAGACCAAAACGGTGAGTGGGCGCGATGTCGAACCAGATGTGGAAATTTCGCGTGATGAATTTGACCAAAAAATGATGAATGTAGCGTATGAAAGTGCCGCAAAAAGCTCTGATTGGTGGCGACAAACTGCAGCAGTACTGGTAAAAGATAAGAAAGTGATTGCGGTAGCGCGCAACACCCATGTGCCTCAGGATTATCAGCAGTATGTGGATGGAGAGCCGCGAGCACAGTTTGGAAAAGGTGAGCATATTGATCTGTCGAGTGCGTATCATGCTGAAGCAGCAGTGATCGTGGAAGCAGCTAGAAAAGGGATTAGTACGCAAGGATGTTGGTTGTATGCAACTACTTTTCCATGTCCATACTGTGCACCAATAGTGGCCAATAGTGGCATTAAGAAAATCTTTTATTCAGAGGGATATGCCATGATTGAAGGAGATAAGACGCTCAAGAGTAAGGGAGTGGAGATTTATAAAGTAACGAATAAAAACGAATGAGAACGAATAGAAACGAATGGGAGCGAATACGTTCGAATAG
>CAZOWX010000004.1:0-22475 GCA_964583795.1 uncultured Pseudomonadales bacterium
ATTTTAAAAGCAGTGACCCCGAGCCACATGCTGGGTCATACACCTTGTTTACTTCCTTTTTCCCAAGCGTTGTGATCTCTGCCAATAACTCGCTGACCTCTTGTGGAGTGTAAAACTCCCCTCCAGATTTTCCTGCGTTTGAGGCATACATGGTCATTAAAAATTCGTAGGCATCACCAAACGCATCGATTGTGTTGTCAGAGTAATTGCCAAGGCGAAGATTACCAATAGCCTCAACAATTTTGACCAGTTTGTGATTTCTATGCTCGACCGTATTACCCAATTTACTCGAATTCACATCAAGATCAGCAAATAAACCCTTTAGATCATCCTCGCTTTCAGATCCCTTGGCTGAGTTTTCAATGTTGCTAAAAACACGTGATAGTGTCTCATTGAGATTTTTGTCGTTTCTGGCTTTCTTGCAGACGTTAACAAACAGCTCACTGGGTAAAATATAAAAACCTTTTTCTTTTATAGTGTCGGCTCGACCAAATTCTGCCTGTTGGTCGGAGAGTGAAGCAAAGTCAAAATTTTTGTTTCCAGATCTTCGTTCGTCAGCGTTGATGTAATTCGCTAAGTTTTCACTAATAAATCGATAGAAAAGCATTCCCAACACATATGATTTAAAATCCCAACCATCAACACTTCCTCTCAAGTCGTTGGCAATTTGCCATATGGCTCTATGTAGCTCTGCGCGTTCTTGTTCTTTGGTGGTGGGAGAGGTGTTCGTCATAGGAATAGCTCACATTATAAAACCACAAGGCGAGACAAGATAGATCAATCGTGATAACTTTTGTGACAATAGAGACGGTCGAGTATATTTTGTTTTCAATCACGAGTTCTATAATCCAGTGTGATATACTATCGGTCATGAAAATGATCTGGTTTGTGCTATTTAGTGCCTTTTTATGGAGTGTTGTGGATGGCCCTGTGCAGGCATCAACATTTGATGATTTTGACCCGACCAAAGAGTATGTGGTGCATGATGTGCCGGTCATTATTGATGAGCCAGGAAAGCTGCAGCTTCATCGAAATTTGACCAATGAGAAGTCAGGTACATCACCGTTGGATGTCAACCCGTTTGGCAAACAAGTGGGCAATGGGACAAGTGTTTTCAGTTTTTCTCACTCGATCACTCAACCGCTTGACTACTCAACCAAGCAACGGGTTGCATCCCTACAATCAGCGACAGTTGGTGCCAAGCAACACAAACAAAGTTTCAGCTCGCGACTTCAAAATGCAGTACATGGTTTTTTCAGATCGGCGCAAGCGGTCATCTCAGATACTGTTGTGAATCCAATACGCTCTGGAGCTCAAAAAATGTTTGCAATTCCAAAGATACTGACGGATGAACTGTTTAGTGGATTCAAAAAAATTAGTGACACCATCATTCGCTTGGTGCCAATCGGCCAGTGGCTAGATGGAGTGACGATGCCCTCTTGGCTTGATCCTGTCTCAGCTCAAATTGTGTCTTTTTTCTCCATTCTCAAAAACAATGTAGGCGGTATTGGCACCCTCTTTCAACACTTTTTTCAAGAGCTTCACTGGATGAAGGATCAATCATTTGCGAGTATCGCTCATTGGTTTTCTCGGCTGTCATTGAGGGTCAAAGTTGTGAGTACGTTATTGATGTTGGTGTCGCCATTTCTGATGGCAAAAATCAAAAACACGTTTGAGTACCAACAGCTGAAGTTTTTCAAAGACACAGTGCTCTCCGGTGTGGATCTTATTTTGCATACAGCTAGTGGCTTAGCGGCAATTGTTCAACTGGCACTATATCACCAAAGCTTTTCGAGCTCGTACCAAGCAAATAATTTGTGGATCAAGTTGCATCTTCACCGTGATATCGGTGATGTCAAAGTTGACCTTACTCAGGTTGGAACGGCGGTAACGATGGTGGTAGCGCTCATAGCCATCGTTGTGATTGGTCCGATTGTCGTTGGGGAAGCAGTTGCCTCTGCGAAAACTATTGCTCAGGAGACTCCTCCAGAGCTGGTTTTGCGCTCGAACCTGGCCGTACAAAAAACAGCTCAGGATTGCGCCAGTATCCCAGGTCAGTGTGACAGTGCTGGTGCTGCCGGTTTGACATTTGGATCAAATTTTTTGTTTGGGGTAGCACCAGTGATTGAAGATGATACCGTGCAAGCAGAATCAGCAATTGCAAAAACTCTTGGGAAAAATGCTCCAAAGGAAGACGCTGCAGCCGTAAAAATCGTGCAACAAGAGAGTGATGAGATCTCGTCACTTGCTAATTCTGTCCCCAAAACGGTACAATCATCGCTATCCTCAGGGGAAATTCAAAAAATTAGCAAGTTTATGTCGAAAGGACATGGATTTGAAAAACATGTGCTAAGCGAAAAAAATCCCAAGGCCATCATACAGGGGATACAAACGGAAGGCGACTACCAGCAACTCATATTCGATACTTTAACAAAGCCTGATCTGACAAAATACGGTAAGAACGACAGAGTAGCGTTCTGGAATAACAAATTTGAAGTAGTTGTCATATATGATCCGGCACATAAAGACAAAGGTACAGCTTTTAAGCCACTAAATGGTATTGAATACTTGTTAAAAGAATTTAAGTAACTATGCAAAACCAGCAATCTTCTCAACTTCTCAATTTGTTTTTCGAGGGGTTTAGCTCTGATGAAAAAAAACAGTTGGAGAAATTAGAGGAATCTTCTCCTGGAAGTATCCTGGCACAAATCAAACACTGGGATTGGTTTGCAACTGAGGTTACTGAAGGATATGACGACTCCATTTTTGAGTACTTGAACGATTTAGACACTCGCTATTTACTTCAAGAAAGTTTAGATAAATCGGTCGAGCCGTTGAAAAGTAAATTGATTGATCGAGTAAAGAAAATCGATCAGGTTTTCTTAAGTAGTACAAACGAAACTCAATCCCCCATAAGTGGTTATGATTTTATTCCGAAAAACCCTCAAAAATATTTTTGGTATTATCGTGTTCCTAAGAAAATAACAAAAGAGCTTTCCATAGATCTCGATGAATCGGGTCGAAAGTAATTTCGAGCTGAGTGAGTTCTACATCGCGCTAAGCCTTATTTTTTTTCAACTTGGATAAATTTTATATTTTGCACTCCCCAATACGTCAGCGCAAGAACGATGATTTTTTCATTGTAGTAGCCGTAGAGATTGAAAAAGTTTACGGTCAGTGGAGTATGAACGCCAAAGAGTGCGTGGATGAGAATGCTTAAGGGGATGGTGAGTATCATCCAACTTTTGGTGGTGATTTTCAGGCCAATTTTTGAAAACAACTTTGAGAGGAGTGGAGAAAGCAGGTAAATGCCGACAAAGGAAAGGGTGAAGTCAAACAAAGCAAAGCCAGCAAGACGAAACGAGCGCAAGTATTCAATTGTGATCATAAATTCCAGTATAGGGTAGTTAGAGGGAAATGAAAGAGGAGTGCCACGTTACATTTATGAACCTAGTTACACAAATAGGTATTTTGGCTTGTTCTGGTTGTACTCTTTTAACTTTTATTTCTGACCTCATATCGTAGAATAATGCCGCCATTTTGCAGTGGTCGAGATTCAAGTAGTTTGAGGTTGCGGGTGGTATTTTCGTCAGTAAACAATAACCGACCATGTCCCAGGATAATTGGAGCAACGCACAAGCGCAGTTCATCAACCATGCCCGCATTCATCAGCGATTGGGTAAGCTTCCCGCTACCGAAGATATACATTGGTCTATCGCCCTGTGCTTTCAGCTTTTGTAACTCAGGAACTGCGTCGCGAATGATCGTGGTGTTATTCCAGTCTGCGCTTTGCAGCGTCGAAGAACACACTGCTTTTGAAATACTATTCATAAGCGCTGCTTCTTTTTCTTTGGCGTCTGGCCAATAGTCTGCCATGCCCAAGTAGGTGTTTTTACCAAATACAATCATGTCTGCTTCTTCGAGCTGTTCAAGACTCAGTGCTTGTGTTTCTGGTCCCCAGATCAAACTGTGGAATGATAAGTCCCATGGTTTGGCTCCTTCAAATCGACCATCGAGCGTAATGACATTCCAGACGATGAGTTTTCTCATAGATATTAATCCTTTAGTGCTTGGGTGATTTTTGTAACCCTCAATGATTGCAATGAAAATATTTTATCAAACAAATAAAACGCTCCAATATAACGAAAGCTGTTTAGTATCAGATAGATAAAAGAAGTTGGGAGGAAAAAGTGCCCGTGTTTTTCGAAAAGTACCTGTGGATGAGATTCCAACTCATCATAGCAAGATGAACTGCTCTACGCAGTGGAAACGGTTTATTAAGTCGCCTCAATACTTTCGCCATCCAGATTGGCAGTGTCCGACTAACGGCAACCGGCATCGTACTGGGGTGGCGACCCCAGCTGGCACAGGTACTTGCGGTAGGGGTGGGATTCGAACCCACGGGACCCGTAAGAGTCGCGGTTTTCGAAACCGTTCCGTTTGACCGCTCCGGCACCCTACCAAATATACGATGTGAAGTGAAAAGATTTGTTGTCCCTGTGTTGAGCAGGTTCTACTCGACCATTTTCACTTATGAATTTTTTAATAA
Source organism: uncultured Pseudomonadales bacterium (assembly GCA_964583795.1). GTDB lineage: Bacteria > Patescibacteriota > Microgenomatia > UBA1400 > PJMF01 > JBDTME01. Next base: position 4,550 of record CAZOWX010000004.1, read on the forward strand.
ATATTTTATTCGTTCTCTCCCTTTACCTGTTTTTAAAAATATTTCTTCTCTTCGAGCGTCAGTTTTACTCACAAAGGCTTCGTAATAAACCAATTTCCAAGGTATACCACTTTTTGTAGATTTTACTTCTCCATTGTTATGTTGTTTAACTCTGGCTTTTAAATCTGTCGAGTAGCCTTTATAAAAAATGCCTTGATTGTTTTTTAATATGTATACGTAGTACATTTCGCTGTTTTTCCGCCCTGGGCGGATTCCGTTTGACCGCTCCGGCACCCTACCAAATGCGAGAGTATTGTATCAGGAAAATGCTTTACTGCCCATCGACTTCTGCTTGGAAAATTAGGCACACAAAGCGAGGTACTCTGAGCGTCTCTCCTCAAGCTCAGGAAACAATAAGCACAGAAACTCAAATGTTGCGTGGCGATTTTTACCGATGTATGGCATGTCATGAATATCAAACCCTGGCGAGTCATTGATCTCGATAATTACATAGCTATCGGCAGTTTGCTCTTTGGTGATATCTTTGGTCATGAAATCAATCCCAGCGAATGTAAGCCCGGGGACCGCTCGAATTGCCTTGATGGCAATCTGCTTGACACTGTCATGTGCCAGATCAGTCACATCGATGGCATCACCACCTTGGGAAATATTCGAAACCTTCCGTAAAAAAATCTGAGTGCCTTTTGGCGGCACGTAATCAAGGTGAAGCCCTTGCTCAGACAAGTACTGACGTAGCCGCTTATCGACACGGATTTTTAAATGCGATTTGTCACTGCCTTTTGTCCCTCTATTGGGTTGAGCATTTTTCTTTTTGATCAATGTGTGAATCGAATCAATAGCATTACCAACCACATTGGCGGGAACTCGTTGCACGATGCCAATGATTTTTTGGGGAGTTAACAAAATGCGATACTCATCTCCATAAAACATTTCTTCCACAATTGCGCTTGAGGCTTTTTCAGACGAGTAAGCAAAAGCAAGTTCGAGTGCTTCCAAGTACCTTTCTTCATCTGTTATGCCGACCGTGACATTTTCTCCCCAAGTTCCATTGCTGGGTTTCACAACCAATGGTTTTTTCAGATCACGAAACACACTGAGCTGATACTTTTCTTTGTGCCGACGCAAGATTTTGTACCCGTTGGGAATCGTGATGTTCACGCGTTGAAGCAATGTGTTAACGACACGTTTATTGCGGCAGGCATATGAAGCCAAAGCGCTGGTGGAGCTGGGAACTTGGAAATAGTATGTTTGTGTTTTTCCCAGGTAAGTGAACTCGATCACGCTGGTATCAACAACTATTTCCCACGCGATTCCTAGCTCAGTGGCAGCCTGAATCAATAATAGAGAACTATTGCTCACAGCACTGCTGGTCCTCAAGCCTAGTGGTGAATCGTACTCATAGGACAAATGTAACATCATGTTCCTTTTCAATTGAATGCAGAGGGGTGAGGATAATTTGCAACTCAGTTGCGAAAATATCACTATCGATCTGGATGACTGGAAAAAAAGCTGAACTGTCTAATAAAGTGAAGTGACTTGCAGAGGTTCTGAGAGAGTTTCCAGACAGGCTCAAAAACAAATATGCTCGTGTTTCTCAATGCGACAGCTCTTTAAGCACCTATTATAGCAACAAAAACTGGATATGCCTAATTTCCTCGAGTAGTTAGCTCTCGTGAGAGTGAGGGATTTGTTCTTTCTTGCCACGAATGAGACTAAACGTGCTACCGATGACAACCAATGCGAACAGTGAGGCAAACAAGTACAGTGGGGTGAAGTGAAAATGCTCGTGTAGGAGCACCCCTGTTTCGGAAAATGATTTATACCCTAAATAGACAAATGCATAGGCTGCCAGAATTGAGAGCACCGAGTTCTCCACAACTTTTCTGGTAAATGATGGTGAGAGAAAGATCATGATATCAATGGCAATATCAGCCATATAAATTCCAAATAGCAAGCCAAACGCATTATAGATTGTCATTGCGCCCATATATCCAATTAAATCATCTAGTCCAATGATAAACGGCAAGAAAAATGACCATTTCGCTAATTGAGCGATGCTCATCCGATCAACTTTGGGAGTGCTGATCTCTGGAATCCAAAAGGTAAACATAGCGGTAACAAAGTGCAGTGCCTCTAACAACTTGGTGGTTCCTTTGCGAACAACCATTGGGATTTTTTCATCTGCTTCATAATAATCAATTCCCTCAAATGCCAGCTTAATCATCACACTGCCGGCAAAAATCAAAATGGGAATAATGAGTAGCGGTATTTCTTTAGCGAAGCCCCACAGAAATAGTACCAGCGACACCCCTACAAAGCAGCCAATACAAGTGAAGATGTTCATCACCACGCGTGCTTGTGAACCAGTATTTTTAGCCTGCATTCGTCCCACCACCAACGCATAATCGATGGCCGTAATAAAGTACAAGAAAAACCCTACAGTTACGTCGACAAGATTGAGTTTGAGTTCGATTTTTTCAACGCTGAATGGATTAATGAGTCCGTGAATGAATCCCCCTGTTGCTGCAATAAACAACACGAAAAGTACAGCGCAAATTCCGACAGGCAGTAATTGGTTATACAACTTGCCTTTTTTGGTGTGAGCATGTGCATCGAGCCAGGTAAAAATTTTTGACATAAGAGATGATTTTATCACTGTTTTGGGAGAGTAGTGAGACTCTAACGAAGTAATTCAATGTTAAATTTCGGATGTTCACCAAAGGTATTTAAAAAAAAAGGTTTGTCATCCCGTTGGAAAACGGGATCCATTTCCTCAATGTGTGTATAATAATAATGAGACGAATTTTCTTGATAGACGATAGTTTTGCATTGATAAATTGCGAAATTACCAGAGTAAGTATCTGGAGGACTTTATTAATGGATCCCGGCTTTCGCCGGGATGACGGGTCTTGATTGATCATTAAGTCGATAACAACATTTTCGGATTATATAGATTCTTGGGGTATTTATATGCAATCAGTACAAAACACTTGAGTGGAGGTATTAAAGCAAACCTTGCTCTTGAAAAGAATAGTGCGATTCAGCTGTGATGATCAAGTGATCCAAGAGCGACATACCCATAATTTGAGCGGCTTGTTTCACACGATTAGTAAAGGCGATATCCTCTGGTGACGGTGTCGTATCTTGGCTGGGATGATTGTGAGCCAAGATCAAGTGAAGTGCTGGGGTGTGCTTAATGACCTGAAAAATTTCTTTGGGAGTTAAAATAGTTTGATTTAACGCGCCGATACTTAAGACTTCTTTATGGACGAGTTTGAGTCGAGCATTTAAATACAGACCGATGACTTGTTCTCTAGGTGAGGTCATTAGCTCAGAGAGGTAGGGTAAAATTTTGGCTGGAGAGTTGAGTACTTCATGGGGAGTTTTTGGACGTAATCGTTCTGAGAGTTCTAGTGAGGCTAAGATCTGACAGGCTTTGGCTAAACCAATACCTTTGATTTCGAGTAACTGTGATAAACTCAACTCTCTTTTGAGTTGGTACTGTTTTTCTAAGCGTGTCGCCAACTGATCAACTGTAAAGTTTTTAGAACCACTGCCGAGGATGAGCATCAGTAGCTCAGTCGTGGTAAGCATGGCAATCCCGTATTTTTCTAGCTTTTCTCTAGGACGATCGGTTGAAAGTAATGATTTAATTGCAGTCATAGTTGGTAGTGTACCAACCAATTCTGACAAGAAACTGACATTTGCGAGAGCAAATGGTAATATACTAGGGCTTAGGATGCAGGGTTTAGGAATTAGAAATTAGGAGTTGGAATTTACTGTTAAAGTTGGAATGGTTTGGAATTAAAAAGTAATAATTTTTACGATGCAAACCATACTAGAACCTAAAACCTATCACCTAGAACCTAGTAACGGAGGTGTCGCCTAGTGGTTTATGGCACACGCCTGGAAAGCGTGACCCGAAAGGGCCCGTGGGTTCGAATCCCACCACCTCCGCCACGTTTTAAAAAATTTGAGTTACAAAAGGTTTGTATGTTTACCTCAAATGAGGTTTTTGGTGCTCCAGATGCCTTGGAACGATTTAAAGGGCAAGTTGTCTTAATTCGTAATGGATATACTCATCGCGATATCAAGTTTCGAATAGATAGGGTTCTTCCTCCTCCAAAGGACTATGATGGTGAAAGAGTAGTTGTGGCACAGGTGATTGGTACAACATGGTATAAAACCCCTCGCGGAGAAGAGTCTTCTGATAGTGTAAAGCTATATGTTTTTCAAGGCTTTAGTATTCGTTCTTTAGATGAGACCCCTTTATTGCATGAAACACTTCGCCCTCTAAGTGATGTTGAGATAAAAAGTATGGCTGTAAAGCTAGCACAGGAAGTCATGCGAACTCAGAGGGGGCCAAACATAGGAGATAAAGTTTGTCATCCATCAGATAAAGCAGAGTATATTCTTGATCGGGTTGAAGGAGAAATTGCCTTTGTTTCTCGCCCTTTAGTTTCTGGAATAGTGCATAATCAGTTTCCTGTTGATGAACTTTTTTCTTTAGCGACAGCAAAACAAATAGCTACTGATCTAATGAAAGAAAACGCGCGAAAGCAGCAAATGAACTAAAAAACAATTTTGACTGGCTAAAGTTTTTCACTCTGTCTGTTTTTAAAAGAGTTTGAAGTAAACAATGTTCTTTTTGATTTTGTTTTACTTTCTCCCAACTTCAACGAACTTTTCCAGATATTCTTCAACTCCCTGAATCCCACTTTTCTCTATCTGCTGGATAACTGCACTGCCAACGACTGCGATATCAGCGAATCCAATCAGATCTTTGACGTGGCTGGGGTCTGAAATGCCAAAGCCAACTGCAAGCGGGATGTTGGTAAGTTGTTTCATTTTTCTTAGAAATTGTTGAGTTTGTCGATCAACTGTGCTTCTTGTCCCAGTTGTGCCTGAGATTGCAGTACAGTACAAAAAACCTTTTGCTACTTTCAGATTTGCTTGAATTCGCTCATCGGTACTAGTCGGGGAGAGGACCCTGATTGGAGCAAGGTGATATAGCGAACAGTACTGGAGAAAGTGTTCGTACTCTTCTTCATCAATGGGAATGTCGGGGATGATCAATCCTTGTGCCCCGGCTTGTTGCGCGTCTTGGCAAAATTGTTTGACTTCATAATGAATTAAAGAGTTGTAATACCCCATGAGTAGTAGTGGAATGTGTACTTGTTTACTCAGTTGCTGAATTAACAGTAATGTATCTTGTATCGTAACGTTATTTGCCAGTGCAGTATCATTAGCTTTCATAATAGTGGGGCCGTCAGCAATTGGGTCAGAGAACGGAATTTGCACTTCAACGATATCCACTCCGGCCCTTTCCATTGCGATTACCAGCTTTATTGTTTCCTGGAGGGTCGGGTATCCAGCTACGACATGTGTCATTAAGCCAATCTTTTTGCTTTGTTGAATAAACTTCATTTGTTGTGTGATTGATCTCATACATACCTCCCAATTTCATCTGATAAAAATTGTTTAAAACTTTGATCCTGCAATGCTTTGGTAACAATAAAGAGATCTTTATCCCCACGCCCAGAAATATTGACAACGATGGTCTGAGTGGGTTTCATTCGTGGTGCGCGTTTGATCGCTTCAGCGACAGCGTGAGCGGACTCGAGTGCTGGAAAGATACCTTCCGTTTTGGCTAAAAGTTGATAGGCAGCTAGTGCTTCCTGGTCAGTTGCACAAGTGAAAGTGATCCTTTTTTGATCATGTAGTTGGGCTAACTCTGGTCCAATACCTGGATAATCAAGGCCGGCACTGATGCTGTGAGTAGGTGCGATTTGACCATCTTTGGTTTGTAAAAAATACGATTTATACCCTTCAACCACTCCTACTTTACCGCCGCGAAAACGAGTTGCATGGTGTCCAACTGCCTTGCCAGTTCCTCCAGCTTCAACCCCAATAAGCTTTACTGTTTGATGTTTGATAAAGGGTGAAAATAATCCCATGGCATTGCTCCCGCCACCGACACAAGCTATGAGAGTATCTGGTAACTGTAGTTTTTGTCTTTGAAACTCTTTCAGCACTTCTTTGCCGATTATCGATTGAAAATCACGATTCATGGTGGGATAGGGATCTGGTCCGAGAACCGAACCAATGACGTAGTGCGTATCAGTACTATGAGCGATCCAATCTTTGATTGCAGCGTTCACAGCGTCCTTTAAAGTCTTACTGCCAAACGAAACCGGGATAACTTGAGCGCCAAGTTGTTGCATGTAAAACACATTCGGGCGTTGACGTGCAATATCAACCTCACCCATATAAATAGTGCATTGCATGCCAAATTTGGCTGCTACCGTAGCGGTTGCCAAACCATGTTGCCCTGCACCGGTTTCGGCAATGACTCGTTTTTTCCCCATTCGCTTTGCGAGTAAAATTTGACCTAAACAGTGATTAATTTTATGAGCGCCGGTATGATTCATACCTTCGTTTTTCAAGTAAATTTTTGCTCCATTAAGCTGTTTTGTCAGATTTTGCGCAAAAGTGAGTGGGGTTGGGCGACCGCTAAAGGTGCGATACAACTCGGTTAGTTCGTGTTTAAATTTCTTATCATTTTTGAACGTGTGGTACGCAGTTTTAAGTTCTTCCAAAGCAGGAATCAGCATCTCCGGCACATAGCGGCCGCCATATTGTCCAAAGTGGGTGGTTTTTTTCATGATTGCCTTTCTCTAAAACCAATAATGCGTTTTCGTCTTATTTCTTCTACTCCAAATGGTGTAGGAACTTGCACAAGAACTTCTTCGTAAATTGGTTCCAAACCGGGTTGAGTTGCTACTTGAGGTTGCTCAACAGTTTCTAATGAGCCATCAATAAGAGATAAACGAGTTGGTGCCTGATCTTTCATACTGCCTCCCTTGGTTTTTCAACTGGCACTAAAAAGTAGTTGCCCGTATAGTCAACTATTCTGCGCAAAGTATTTGATTGTATTTGATCTAGCACTTGAGGACTAAATCTCCCTAATGCCATGATTTCAACTTCTTGTAATGGTTCATCCATTAGTATTGCGCCTGGAATTCGTACGCAAAGTTCGATTCTTTGATTTGGCATGTTTTCCTTTCTAAAATAAAAAACCCGACTGTGTTCAGCCGGGTGTTTGTGATTACTATTAAAAACAGCTCCCGGGTGGGAGCTGTGTGATTGTTATTTTTTCATGACCATAAGTCACCAGCCCCCAAAATTGTTGAAGCTGTACCAAAATGCTGGATGAATTGCTGTTCGTTTACACATGTTGAAATCTTCCTTGTTGAATTTCTTTTGAGCCCCGAGTAACTGTTGCGACACCGACTCCGAGCTTTTGGGCAATCGTGTGGTGCGCAATTCCTTGCTTTACCATTTTAACTATTTTCAATCGAGTTGACAGCTCTGATAACTCTTTAGGAGTTAAAATACCTCTGAGAAACTCAATCATTTCTTTTGAGTCCGCATTTTTTAAGAACTCATCAGCTAACTGTTTGACGTTTCGATTCATATTTTTATACTAGTACGCTACTATAAATAGAATTCAGTGAGTTGTCAATACTTTGAACTCAATTCGAAAAAACCATTTGTACTACCAAACTACCTGTTACCTCAAAAGTAAATTCAGGTTGTGATACACTCTGGTTATGCAAGCAAACATCCCAGTCAGCCAACTCCTATCCCAACTCAATATTCCTTTCACTCTCATCCCTTTGACAAGAATGGTAAAGTCACATGGTGATGTAGCGCAGGCAACATCTCAGATAAATCTTGAAGATGATTGCAAAACGATTGTTGTGCAAGGAAAGAGTGGTAAGTACTTCGCTCTTTTTTTGAGAGGCATGCAACACATAGATTTTGCCAAAGTAGCAATGGCCATCGGCGAAAAATTAAGCATTATTAGTGACGACGAGTTACTTCATGTTACTGGAAAAACGAAAGGGAGTGTTTGTCCTTTGTTACTGAAAAATATTGAAATTTGGGTAGATAGAGCAGTGTTACAGCGAAAACAACTCTTTTTCAGTTCTGGGGAGAAGGAATATGGTTTGAGTATTTCTACTGCTGATTTTTTGAAGATTACTGAACCAAAGTTTAGTGAGTTTAGCAAATAAAGAACTAGTAGCGAGTTCTTGCCTCTTTATTGCTTTTTGAACAAAGATCAATCTCTGTTCGCTGCAACAATGTACAATTTTACATAAAATACGAAAAAGCATGCGCAAACAAATCAGACAAGTCCTCAAATTTCACCAGCTCTTTCAGTCCCACATCGGTACATTACCATCCAAAGAAATTCCCAACAAAGTCAAACAAACTAGGATTCGTCTGATAAAAGAAGAGACTAAAGAATTGATTCGTGCTATTGAGAGCGAGAGTGTAGCGAGCATTGCTAAAGAGTTAGCTGATGTGATCTATGTCGTTTTGGGAACGGTGATTAGCTTTGGTTTGCAGGATAAATTTGTGTCAATATTTGATAAAGTGCATCAGAGTAATCTGTCGAAGTTAGATAGGAATGGTACATTTCAACTCGAAAAATCGGGGCAAAAAGTTCAAAAAGGTGACACATATGAACCACCAGATATCGAGTCAATTTTGTGAATGTTTTCCAAAAAAAATGAGTGGTGTAAAAAAGGTTGTTTTTAAAATGCTACGTATTACATTGTAAAAACGCCGATGTGTAAATCAAAAGAATGTTATTCTGAAGCATTTTTTCGCTTGAAAAGTTCACAACGTGATGGCCGGTGACACAAACTAAAGTTAGGAAGGCAAGAAATGAGAGTAATCCGAGTGTTCGATTGAAAAAGTATTATTTTAGCCAACACTTTCTTCACTTAAAATGACAGCATCGTCTACTGTTTGATACATTCTCAGTTGGATAAAAATGACTCTGAGCTTTTGATAGGCTTCTCTTTCTAGCTGTCTTACCCGTTCACTAGTAATATTTAGATCTTTAGCAATGTCGGTATAGCTCCGATGGAGTTCCAAACCATCATGTTGGCGTTTCAATCTTTTAGAAGGATTCGGCTCTATAGCGCCAAAGATGGTAGGTAATGGGTCTGGTGAAAGTGATCTTGGAAGTCCCCAGAGTTCAATCAAGACATGGCAGAGTTTTGGTCCATTAGGCATTGCGAAGAGCTTTTGAAAAGCTTTATGGAGTTTTTCAGATAAAATATTCCTTTCTGCTTCACTTGGAACGTCGGGTTTGTCATCAGCTATCACGTCTTCTAAAGTATCAGCATCTGGAGAGCTGCCAAACGGTTGTTGCAATGAAATAAAAAATTTGCTAATTGTCAGCCAGTACTCAATTGTTTCTGGTTTCCTGTTCATATGTTGAGCGATTTCATCTATTGTTGGCTCGCGATGGTGCGTTCTTAAATAGTCTTGAATGATCTTATACATTTTCCCAATTGTTTTGACCATTCCTTCTGGTTTACGAATAGGGTGACCTTTTTCTTTTATAGCTCGAGAAATACTTTGTCGAATCCAGTAACTAGCATACGTCGCAAAGGTAAAACCACGAGTGAGATCAAACTTGTCTATAGCCCTCAGTAATCCTATATTGCCTTCTTGTACCAAATCATCAAAAAGCATCCCTTTAGTTTTTTTTAAATATCGTGCTGCGAATGTATTTACCAGACCGATATTGCAGCGTGCAATAAGGTTTTTGATCTGGCGGCTATCGAGTGAACAAATTGCTTTTAGAACCTGTGGATTATAGGCGGTGTCAATCGTATTCGTCTGATCAAGTATTTGTACCCAAAGTACTGTTAGTAGGTAATGAAGTTCAAGTTGATCTGGATTAGTTTCTTGTAGTGATAATGTGTCAGCATGTTCGATTCGTCTAAGAGCTAAAAAAAGTACATACTCTTCCTCGTTTGTAAGCAAAAAGGGAATTGGTTCTCCTTCATAATCCTCTACTCTCATTTCTTCAAGAGGCCTGTGTACTAATGTGGCCTGTCTTGGCCTTGGTAGTTTCAGCTCTTGTGGCACACTGTCACGAATAGCAACCTGATTGTTTTGTGAGTCGTTCCAATATAAGTACAGATAGAGGATAGGTAGGCTAACATACGTCTCGGGTCGATTTTCATTTGGACGTAAAGTCGTGTGTGCCGGATATTGAACTACTTTCGCCAAATATTCTAGGTCAGCTATTAGCTGTTCTGGGTCGGAATTGTTAAGCAGTAATAGAACATGGGGGAGTAAAAAGTGTGCCATTCCAGTTTGGTCAACAATTCTCGCAGCATTGGTTAAAAAATGGGTAAAAGCTTCACTGGATCCGTTAAGTTGTTGACTAACATAATCAACTGCGCCAATTTGTTGTAGATCAGGTTTTGCCATTTCGGAATTATAAACGCATCATTGTAATATTTCTAGGGGGAGACACGGATGAGGAGCAAGGTGCTTTTGAGTGGCCAAAGTGGCAGTGAAATTGCCCTACTTTCATGAAAATAGAGGCAAATTCGGTGTTTTTCGAAAAAAGAAGAGGATTTCAATAAAAGCTACATGCAAATTGGTGTAAAATTGCTTTATGAACCCGATCAAATTTGTCTACTTTGATGTTGGTGGGGTGTTACTGCTGGATTTTTCCAAGACTGATAAATGGTCACAGCTGAAGCGTGATTTGGGAGTTTCCTCTGAAAAAGAACCATTCTTTGATGCTGTTTGGCAAAAATATCGCAATCGAATTTGTATTGATTGTGATGTCGATACGATTGCCGCTGAATTAGTCGAAGCGGCTGGTTGTACACTTCCCGAAGAGTACTCAATGCTAGCGGACTTTGTGAATCGATTTGAACAAAACCCTTCTATTTGGCCAGTTGCTCATGCAGTGAAGCAACAGTATAAAGTGGGATTACTCACTAATATGTATCCTCGGATGCTTGCTCTAATCAAAGAGAATCAGCTGATTCCTGACATTGAGTGGGATGCGGTGGTTGACTCCAGTAGTGTTGGTTATCAAAAACCGGATCGAGAGATTTTTGAAATTGCTCAAGCACGAGCGAATGTTAATCCTCATGCGATACTTTTTATTGATAATAGTGAAGAGCATGTCACAGTTGCAAAAAATTTGGGATGGCAAGCCATAGTATATGATTCGGACAATATAGTGTGTTCTACACAAACGCTACTTCTGTCACTTTTTGCTACATAACAGCTAATCTCCAGGTGTGTTTAAGCATTGTGTCTTTGCTTCAGTATTGTGAAAGGTCCCAATTCGGTCATTGGCAAGGATACTTATACCCTGGTATGATGTCTGCATGGTGATCACATACACCAAACAACAGGTTTTGACATTCATGAGAAGTTGCTCAATCATGTCAATTGCTGCCGTATACCAAGGGCGACCCTTATCTTCCATACTGCTGTTTGCGATTGACGACGACTTTACTCTCTATTTTGCAACTCACACAGACAGTTTTAAATCAAAAGCTTTGATGGAAAACCCTTTGGTTAGTCTTTCTGTGTGGAGTCAAGGAGAGATGCTAGTACAAGCTGATGGCAATGCTCAGGTTGTCAAAGATGCGGCAACATGTGATCAAATTTTAGTAAAGCTGAGCAATAGTGCTGTAGGTATAGAAAATTTTTGGCCCCCAGTTCTGCGAATCAGAGACTCAAGTGGGTATACGGTATTTCAGATTAAGCTCCACTGGTTGAGAGTCCTTGATCTTCATTCCGATACGATTACCGCTAAGGAATTACCGTTTACTGAAATCGCCGTGTAAGCTATGAAAAAAATTTTAATTGTTGAAGACGACATTTTTTTGGCAAAAGTGTATCAAAAAAAGTTGGGAGCGATGGGGTTTGAGTTGGTGGTCGTGAATGATGGTGAGAGAGTTTTTGAAATAGCGAAGCAGGATCATCCGAGTATTATTTTGCTCGATGTTATTTTACCCAAGAAAAGTGGTTTTGATGTGTTGTCGGAGCTTAAAGCCGATGACTCTACCCGAAATATTCCTGTTCTTATGGTCTCCAATATGGCACTTGAAAGTGAGATTCAAAAAGCGAAAGATATGGGCGTAAGTGCCTACATGATAAAGTCAAATTACTCGTTTAAAGAGGTAACTGAAAAAATTATTGGTTTGATTGGTGCTCCGGATTAAACTGTTTCTGGTGCTTTTTTCTGATTACAATGCTACTTGTAGCACTTTACAGCGATCAAGGTGTGTTTTGATGTATTGCTCGTCAAGACGTGTTCCAACGAACAAGATTTGTGTCAATGGGATAGTGACAGGTCTAAGACCATCCACGCTGATGTGTGATCCTACGCGTTGAACGCGAGCGGTCAGCATGTTTCCTTGTTGATCGAGGCAACTCACTATGCCTTTGATTCTGATGATTTCATCTGGCAACTTGGCGATCAGATCTTGGAGTAGGTCAAGATTAAGGGGAGTGTTACTTTCATACAACACTGTCTGGTAGGTTTCGTGGGTGTGTTCATGGGGTGTTGTTGTATGGGGGGGCGAAGATGGGACTGATGGAGAAGCCAAGAAAATTTCAGGTGTTAACTCATTGGTAAACTGCAGTACTTTGACGTCTGGTGCTAAGTTCTGAATCCTCGTTTGAACTCGTTGTGTTTGCAGCTGACCGGCCTCGTTGACTTTTGAAAGTAATACCAGATCTGCATCAGCGAGTTGAGTTGAGATGATCGAGTGGGTTTGACTCATACTCTCGTAATTCACCGCATCAATGATGCAAACAGTACTTTCCAGATAGGTTTTATTACTCACCGGTGGAGTTTGGAGCGCTTCTCGAACCGGATCAGGATCAGATAATCCAGAGGCCTCAATGAGTAAAAACTCTGTCTGGGGACTATTGCTCAAGATATACTCAATTACACGAGGAATATCGCTCTTAGCGACGCAACACATGCAGCCGTTGGCGAGCTCGACGATATTATCGGCTTTTTGAGTAACAAACTGGCTTTCGAGCTTGATTGAGCCAAACTCGTTGAGGATAATGGAGATCTTGGCATTTGGACTCTTCTCGAGGAGATAGTTGATAAAAGTGGTTTTTCCGGAGCCTAAAAAGCCAGTGATGAGTAGAATCGGGACCATAAAAGCCTAGGGATATTGACGGTGTTATTGTACTATAGCGGATAGAAAGTGAGGAGCGGCCAGAAGTTATGAGTATCTAGCCGATGGTTGAGGTTTTGTGTTCGCAAATTGAGGTGAATTGTATATAATGTTCGTATGAGGTTACAAGATCAAGTAAAACCACTGCTAATAAAATACGGCGTTAAGAGGGCAGCTTTTTTTGGGTCAATTGTACGGGGTGATTTTGATGAGGATAGTGATGTCGATATTCTGATCGAGCCCCCAAGAGGAATGGGAATTAAATTTATTGCTCTCAAGCATGAACTGGAAGATTTACTACAAAAAAAGGTTGATTTAGCTTCGTACAATGGGCTAGACAAATACTTAAAACCTCACATTCTTAAACATCAGCAACCAATATTATGAGACAAGATCGAGACAATAGTATTTATCTCAAGCACATCCTTGAAGCGATAACTAAGATTTCCACATATACAGCAAGTCATACATTTTCTCAATTTCAAGAAAACCAATGGGATCAAGATGCTTTGGCCAGAAATTTGGAGATCATTGGTGAGGCTGCGAATAACCTCGATGCTTTATTTAGGGCATCCATGCCAGACGTGCCCTGGAGGCAGATTGTCGATTTTCGTAATGTGATTGTGCATGATTATGCAGACCTCGATTTGCAGATAATCTGGGAGATAGCCACTGTAGACCTCAAAGAGCTCCAAAAGCAGCTACAATCAAGTGACAAAACAAGTTGACCCTTGGGAATGCTGAGACCTTAAGGTTTGGACTCTTCTCGAGGAGATAGTTGATGAAAGTGGTCTTTCCGGAGCCTAAAAAACAGGAGATGAGGACGAGTAGCAATCGGTGTGAGACTAAAAGAATAATTTGGAAGCAATCGTTCAGCTGGTGCTAGTCAAGCGGCAACGAGCTGATGACGACAGAATCAAATTGATTTTACAGCACTAAAAGCAACAACAGACCAACAGTATCAGCACCACAATCAACAACAGCATCCTGCTCCCGGTGTCTTATCCCAAACTTTTTGTGGAGAATGCGACTTGCCTGGTAGTATGTCAGTTGAGATTGATTTTTTCGGTGAATATGGTAAAATAAGCACGCTATGTTGTTTATCTTTAGCTTTGGGTAGACACTTTCTTAATAAGATTAAGGAGAATTATGGAACCTATTCCAAGAAAACTTACTGATGAAGAAGTAGTTGGGAAATTTCAAAAAGCTGTTGATGAAGGTCGTTTGGATCAGGATATTATTGATACCGTAAGAGAAGCACTTCAAATTGCACGTGAGGCAAATAGTTCGGAACAAAGTGCTAGTCAAGATGGGATTGAGAGTTAGATTTGCACTTTTTAGGTATCTAATTAGTTGCGTAGAGTGGCTTTTTTAAGGATTGTTGTGTTTATAGAATAAAAATGCTTCACGCCTTCTTCACGAATGTTTAAAATCCCCGCTTCCTTGAGCTTGTGGAAGTGATGTGACATGGTCGGTTGAGTTAAAGGAAAATGCTCTGAAATCTCTGCGCAAGCTACCTCACCTTTTTCAAGTAAGAACAGTACGATATCGAGTCGAGTTTTATCTGCGAGAGCCTTAAAAATTTTGACCATTGCACTCTTTGATTGTTTGGTGTGTGGCATAGGTTTTGCTATTGCTAATCAGTTAATCTTTTCCCTTGTTATAGTTGTATTGTATCAAATCCTGTTTTCTCATTGCTGCCAAAAGTATTGTATGCCATGCTAAAAGCATGCAACTAAAATTGTGGCCATTTTTTTCACATACTGCCTCATATCGATTTTTGCTTTTTGCCATCATGCTCTTTTTCTTATTTTTCGCTGATGCAATCATGACGTACTACGTCCCAGTTGCGATTGAGGGAGCAGTTGGCTCCTCAACCAAAATGGGCTTGGTGCTCGCAACATCGTCTTTGGTTGGTATGGTCATCGACTTTTCATTTGCCCAGTTCTTTAGTCAAAAGAAAGCCTTATTTTTTCAGCTGATTTTATTTTTGTGCGTCTTTTTCTTTCCACTGAGCTTCTTTTTGTCTCACTCGGTACTCACCTTTGTGCTGGCTATGGCCTGGTGGGGGGTGAGTTATGAAGCGATGACTTTCACGACCTATCACGCCATTCATGAAGCAGTGGGGCGCTCAGCGCACGCTTGGGCTTGGGGGATCGTTGCTATTCTCAAGAATGTGTCGCTGGTAATTGGCCCGCTGATCGCAAGTTCTGCGCTTGCATACTCTTTAGCGTTTCCTTTGAGCATTGCGATTTTTTGTAATGCGATCGCCGCGTTGATCTTTTTTGCGCTCTACCTGCTGAACTCTCATCGGTTATTTGCGCAAAACTCCCAAGAGTTGACCCCTACACCTGCGCGCCGTACCCTTTCAGAGACGATAGCAATTTGGAAAGCACTTGACCAAATTTTATGGCCGCTGTTGGCATTTTTGGCGTTGTTTTTTCTGTTTGACAGTGCTGTGTTTACCATTGGTCCAATTCTGACCGAGCGACTCAAACAACAGCAGGAGCTCGGAGGTGTGTTTGTCAGTTTATACGGGATTCCTGGGATTTTTGTTGGCTTTTTTCTTTCTGGGGTAGGCAAACGTTTTGGCAAGAAAAAGGCGGCGTTTGTTTCCGGAATTTTGGGAGGATTTTGTGCAGTATTGATTGGAGTAAGTCATGTCCTACTTTTTATGTTGATAGCCATGTTTTTTGCTTCACTTTGGTTATCAGTAATGGAGCCACTGCTTTTGGCGGTGTTTGAAGATTTGGTAGCACGAGGAGAGTCTGTCGCGAATGACTTGATCAGTTTCACGGCGCTCACGTCAAGCTTTGGGTACGTAGTAGGGCCGGTGCTCAACGGCGTTATGGCTGATTTGTGGGGAGAGCTCAGTGTCTTTATGATCTGGGGAGCATTGCTGTGTGGGTTTGGAGTGTGGTTATTGCTCACGTTTCCCAGAAAAGTTCGATTACCACAAGCGCAAATTCAGCACATTCTCAGCCAAGAAAGTTGAAGTAAAAAGTTTTTCATTGAGTTTTTTTTCTCGACTAAGAGGAAGAACGAGCAAATAGACAAAGTGAGATGAATGTTATTTCGCAACAAGTCTACTGCGCGATCTGTGGTTTTTATCTGTAAAGGGAAGAAAAGTACAGTGTAACACTACTGCTGCGTGTAGAGATGGGGAATAGGCTCACGCAGCTTCTCAATATTGCGCAGTCGCAGGTGTAAGTACATTTGAGAAGCGATGCTAAGAATGATTAAAACGATTAATGTAAGCTCTACGGCTGAAATTGGTATGGGTTTTTGAGGACTTTGTGGTTGAGTGATGGCAGTCGGGTTTGTTTGAATGGAGGAGTCTGGTTGAGAGACCGCTGCGACCCGAATCGAAACAGTGTTCACTTGTTGCAAGATGTCTCCATTGCCGTACGTGACGGCAAGGTTTGAATCATTCGTGGCGCCATTTTTAAACGATAGCGCAATACTCCCATCTCCTGAAGTGTTCGCTTTCCAAGTGATCGTCGCAAATTGGGCTTTTCCGGTGTACAACTCATTTTTATTGCGAACGATACCAGAAATATGTGCTGACCCTAGGGCATTATCAAACACTGTTGCTGGATAGTCTGGGAAAACGGGTAGAGTATCAATTTTAACAACACTCAATAGTTTCGGATCGAATGTGATTTTAGCATCGATTCCGGCTACTTGTGCTTGATCCGTGTCGAGCCAAAGCTGAGTTGAAAATGTTTCACCTGGTTTAGTGGCAATCGTTGTCGGAGAAAATAAAATGCTCGAACGAGTCCCTCCAGTTTGAGCTTGGTTACGTTGAGTACAGAGCACAAAACTGAAAAAAAGGATGAGACCAATACCAATTCTTTTCATACGCAATACGAATACTGTTGTATCCCACTAGAGGTTAGCCATAGTCTAACCTCTAGTGAACTTTTAATGTTATTACAATATGTCTGACTGTTTTGCCCAGTTATTGCGCATGATGGCGAAGTCAAGATTGTTGACAACACCGCTGTTATCGAGGTCAACCACTGGATCATTGCTTCGAAGTGCATTCAAAAATTTCAGGGTGTAATCAATCGAGTTAATTTCATCATCAGCATTGAAATCTCCTCCAAGCAGTGGCGAACTGGTTAAGTTCACTGGAGTTACTCCTCCGGTTACTTGTACCGGACTAGCTGTTGAGCCGATTTTTCGAGCAAGGTATCCAGGAGTTTTTACTAAAAACACATAGTTGTCAGGAACGAGTGACAATTGAGCCTGACCACTTGCGTCTGTGGTCACTGCTTGGTGAATATTTTGAGCTGAACTAACAACCTGAGCTGTCAGATCTAACTGAGCAGTCTTATTGGCATCAGTTCTGTTTTTACCCTGTAAAGCAAATTGGAGTACCACGTTTGCAGCAGGAACTGGAGTTGAAGTTGGCAGTGGTGTTGCTGTTGGTGTCGCGGTTGGTGATGGTGTCAGAGTAGCAGTTGGTCCAGGAGTAGATGTTGGACCGGGAGTTGGTGACGCAGGATTGACTGCAATCAACTCTTGTCCAGAAACTTTTGCCAAAATATCGGACGGCTCTTGTCCAGGCTGGTCTAGATACAGCGATAAGTTACTATCATTTCGATTTCCCGGAGTAAAGTCATACTGAAGTGTTGTTGAGGTGGTTGCTATTTTGGTGCGGCCAGTGATCGAGGCAACCTGAACATTTGCTCCAGAAACAGGGGTAACTGAGGCTGCAGTGCCAATGTTGGCAGAAATGTAAATCTTGCCAGTCAGATTATCGTATGTAAGCTCTGGATAGGATGAAAAGGGTGTGCCCACTCCCTGATCAATGCTGACAATCTCGACGATGGCTGGATCAAAATTGATCATCGGTCGCAAACCTGGCGCGAAGCTTCCGCACT
>CAZOWX010000004.1:22485-25695 GCA_964583795.1 uncultured Pseudomonadales bacterium
CAACGCCACTTACTAGTTGACCAGCAGTATCGGCCACGACAGTTACCTGAAAATTACTGCCAACTTGTTGAGGATTGGGTGGTGTAAGCGTATTAAATGAGAGTGAAGGCTCTGCTGCTGTGTGGGCAAATGTATACGAACCGTTCGTTGGAGTTTGCAAAATGTCTTGAGAAGTTCCGTTTTTAATGC
The DNA here is from genome assembly GCA_964583795.1 of uncultured Pseudomonadales bacterium. Lineage (GTDB taxonomy): Bacteria > Patescibacteriota > Microgenomatia > UBA1400 > PJMF01 > JBDTME01. Next base: position 22,675 of record CAZOWX010000004.1, read on the forward strand.
TGGTTGTCAATGTCTCATCGAAAGTTGCTGTCATAGTTCCAGATGCAGGAACTGTCATCGAAAAAGAACCAAGTTTAACCATGGAGTTATTCGTAGAAAACGGGGTTTGGGGGTTGGCAGTAATAAAGGCAATCAACGCTTTATTACCATTGGCCACGGGTTCGAAAGTATTTACAATATTATTGAGTCCTGGGACAGTGTCTGGGATGAATGAAAGGTCATTAGGGACATTTCCTGAAAATGTCAACACAATTTGCGCTCCGTCCACAAGATCCACTCCAGTATTAAGAAGAATATCAATCGACTGGTGTGTATTGGGTGTGAGTTGGGATGTCTGAGGAGACAAAGCTAATGTTGCTGTGCCTGTTGGTGTTGATGCTTTCGAGTTATTATTTTTATTATTGCGAACTAATAAAAAAACCAATGGGATTAGAACAACAAGCACGATAATGAGCAGTGTTTGCCCAAACACGACCAGTTGTAGTGGAAATTTTGTTGTTTTGGCAGAATTTTCCAATGGTTGCGGTGAAGTCATCATATCAATAACCTTTTTTTACGTATGATCGTCTCAGTGTAAAAGCTTTCTAAACGAATGACAAGAGCCAGAACAACCATTTGGACCGTTTTATCGAGTCATTTTTTTGTTCAACCTTCTTCCTAGCTTTCAAACTGAAAGAGGTTTATCGGACATGCCTTTGGGTTGTGTTTGCCGAAGTTTTACTTTATTTAAACTATAAAGAATGCGTTCGTGCAAATTAATGTTTTTGATTCGAGCAAAGCGAAGAATAGTGACGAGCAAATCTCCAAGCTCTTCAGTATATGATTCATCGGCTTGGGCACTGAGGTTGGTTTTTTTCCTGCCGTGTTCGGCTAAGTAGGCTCGAGCCATCTCACCGACTTCCTCCATCAATCCCAGAATCATGATCGAGCCATACTCTTCTGAGTAGCGTTTGCCTTTATCAATGTCACTTAAAATGTTAAAGTACTCACGAAATGGTGACTGGTGAAAGGGTTGTTTTTTCTTTTTGGTATTCGGTTTTGAGTCGTCTGTTTTTGTCATATACTACCTCCTTAGGCTCTACTCTATACTATAATACACTATGAGTGTCTATTGCGTATCGACTTGAAATGCTTTACAAATAGATGCGAAGAAAATGCGAAAAATGGGATTTCGGGTGTCAGAGCGTCAGGTGTCAGTAACTCCATAGTTACATTTCCCCTGATACCTGACACCTGATACCTGAGACCTAATATGTCTGATCAACTCATTACCTGCCCAAACTGCCAACACCAATTTTCGATTACATCGACATTGGCTGCTCAAATTCGCACTCAGATTGAGGAAGAGCAACACAAAAAGCAGCACGCTTTTGAGCTGCAAGCAGCTGCGAAGCTGAAAGTGATCGAGGAGCAAGAAAAAAAATTGTTGTTACAACAAGCGTCGATTGAGGACCAAGTCAAACAGCAAACTGAAAAAGAAAAACAGCGGTTATGGGCGATTGCGCAGAGCGAGGCCAGTAAAAAATTTGAAAATAAGTTAAAACTCAGTGAAGAAGAACGACAAAAGATCGAACAGCAGTTAAAACAAGCTGAAGAAAATGAGCTGAAGTTGCTCAAACAACAAAAGGAACTTGAAGAAAACAAACGTCGGTTTGAGATCGAAAAAGCACGACAACTGGAAGCAGAGCGTAAGAAAATCGAAGAAGATGCCAAAAAATTGTCAGATGAAGAACATCGACTGAAATTTTTAGAAAAAGAAAAACAGTTACAAATGATGCGGACCCAAATCGAGGAGCTCAAGCGCAAAAGTGAACAAGGGTCGATGCAGATTCAGGGAGAAGTACAAGAAGATGATTTGAAAACACTGCTTCAAACCAACTTCCCGCAAGATCAGGTGGTTGATGTGGAAAAAGGTGTGCGTGGTGCAGATCTGGTGCAGACTGTGTACAACTCCAATGGACAACGGTGTGGAGTCATCGTGTGGGAATCCAAAAATACCAAGGACTGGAAAGATGAGTGGATTTCAAAACTTCGTGATGATCAACATCGCGTTCAAGGTGACATTTGTGTGTTGGTGACCAAAGCGCTTCCGAAAGGCAGCGATCGATTTGCTCTAGTCAAACGGGTATGGGTGGTACACTCCTCAGTGGTATTACTGCTCACCCATGCACTGCGAGCACAACTGATGCAAGTGCATGCACTGAGTGTTGCGAATGTTGGCAAAGAAGAAAAAATGGAGCTGTTGTATCACTATTTGTCAGGTTCACAGTTTAAATCCAGAATAGAAAACATTGTGAATGCCTTCATGACGATGCAAGACCAGTTGGCTGCTGAAAAGCGTGCTATGAACACGATCTGGAATCGTCGGGAAAAAGAAATTACTCGCATTGTTGATCAAACCACAGGCATGTATGGAGAACTTCAAGGGATCATCGGATCGTCACTGCAACCCATTGCGAGCTTAGAGTTACCCGATAGCGAACAGGCTTCGCAACCCTCGCTTCTGTCTGGTTGATTCAAGTATAATTATTGAGAATGTGGAATGTGCCAGCCCTAGGCTGGTCCGCCTCGGGAGGAGAGTGTGGATTTATAAATAATGGATGACAGAAGATGGATGAGAGAATGTTGGTCAGTTGCTTGGTTAATAGCATATACAGACAGATAAAACGAATTGAAAAGCAAGAGGGTTGTGTCGCTTGAGGCTTGTAGCTTGCAACTTGTAGCCAATTAAAAATTTTTTACTTTTGATCGAGAGTTATGTCCCAAATTCAGCAGGTGAAGGAAGCCACAGATATCGTACAAGTCATCGGTGAGCGAGTGTCACTATCTCGCTCTGGGCGTAATCTCAAAGCAAATTGTCCTTTTCACTCAGAAAAATCACCCTCTTTTTTTGTCAGTCCTGATTTACAGGTGTTTCGCTGTTTTGGGTGTGGAGAGCGTGGGGATGTGTTTACTTTTTTGGAAAAATATGATGGATTAACGTTTAGCGAAGCGTTGCAACTTTTGGCAGATAAAGCAGGT
>CAZOWX010000004.1:25705-54357 GCA_964583795.1 uncultured Pseudomonadales bacterium
AACTGGAAAAAATAAAGCGTTCTTCTGATGATCAGTTGCGAGAGCGGATGCTTGAGCTACTCGAACTGAGTCGGCAGTATTATCACTACTTGTTAACAACTCACCAGTCAGGTGAAGTGGCGCGTCAGTACTTACATGATCGCAAAACAACGGCAGAAAGTATCAAACAATTTCAGCTCGGATTCGCACTACCCAGTTGGGACGGTTTGATTAAGTATTTAGTGGGCAAAAAGAAATTTCAGATTCAAGAGTTATCCGAGGCAGGAATGGTCATCCTTCGCTCGAGTGGGATGAAGGGCAGTACCCACCCCAATGACTACTATGACCGGTTTCGTGCTCGGCTGATGTTTCCGCTGACTGATCATCGTGGACGAGTAGTTGGGTTTTCAGGTCGAGTTTTGGACAAAGAGACGAAAGAAGCGAAGTACATTAATACTCCAGAAACAGCTTTGTACCATAAAAGTAAAATGCTGTTTGGTCTGAGTGAAAACTACAGTGCGATTCGCGAAGCGAAACAAGTGGTAGTGGTCGAGGGTGAGTTTGACGCTCTGTCATCTTGTCAAGCTCACGTGAGAAATGTGGTGGCGATTAAAGGCAGCGCCCTGACTAAGGAGCATGTAGCATTGTTACGCCGAACGGTTGATACCATTATTCTTTCTCTTGATGCTGATAGCGCAGGTGTTGAAGCGACGAAACGAGCGATTGCTGTGATTCAGCAGTTTGATGATGTTCGGCTCAGAGTATTACCTTCGTATCTTTTTGAGGGAAAAGATCCTGATGATGTTGCTCGTACTGATCCGAAAAAATGGCGCGACAGTGTCAAGCAATCCGTATCGATTTACCAATTTTTGATTGATGTTGCATTTCGTCAGCACGCGATTGTGAGTGGAGAGGATAAACAGCAGATCGTTAATCAGGTGGGGCCAGTTTTGAACCTGATTGTTCACTCAGTTGAGCGTCAGCACTATGTGTCTTTATTAGCGAAACGATTGGAAGTTCCTGAAGCTGCTCTGCTGCAGGATCTCAACCGATTGAAGGCTGGAAAGTCACTGAGAACTTCTTCACCAGCGCAAGAAACTGTTCAACCAAGTAACCCGCAAATACAGTTGGAACAAGCTCTCCTGGCCGTGCTCATTCAATTACCAGAGAAGCAAGTGATTGAACAGGCAAAGGGTTTTGATATGAGTTCGTTCACTGTGCCAGCCCACAGTGCTATTATTCAACGACTGCAAACAACGACGGTGTTTTCTTTAAATACGTTTGCGAAACAGTTACCACCAGAGGTTGAAGTGCCCTTCTCAACATTGTATTTTGAGAATGTAAAAGAGGCCCCCCCCGAATTAAAAGAGCTAGAGACACTAAGGGGTCGTTTTGAGCAAGCAACGCAGCACCGCAAAATGACTTTACTCACCACTCAGTTGCAACAGCTCGAGGCAAAACAAGAACTTACAGAACAAGAACAAGCAAAAATGGATGAGTTATTGCGGGAAATTGTACAACTGAGAGGGAAATAGTTATCTCTAAGGTAACTAGCAACTAATTAACCAACCAAGCAAATAGTCAACTGACAAACTCCCTATATACCATATACGATATACCAAATACTATCCCACCCCCCCCTTGCAAAATACCCTCGCGAGAGTATACTCTGGTACATCCTTGCAGTTTAGGGTATAATTATATTGGTAGAAACAGACTATTCTCTTAAGCTGAGTACTAAAATAAGTCTCATTCCCAATCCCGATTATTGCGAAAAAATTGGATACATCAGTCCTAATTATACTTCAATTTCGTATGGCCAAATTGTCAGCAACTCAAAGTTCCGAACTCAAAAAATTGCTCAAAAAGGGTGAAACTCAAGGGTTTATCACTCAAGATGAAATTTTAGCCATTTTTCTCGAACCAGAAGAACTGATCGATCAACTCGATGAGTTTTACTCACAAGTTTTTGATGCCGGTATCGACGTGTTTGAGAGTGTCAGTGAACAAGACTCAAATACTGATCAAGATGCGATGACTGCTTTGGAGAAAGAGCTAGAAGTCCTTTCAACGCTTGAGGATAAATCGGTATCAGATCCAGTGCGGATGTACTTGCGTGAGATTGGTCGTATTCCATTGTTATCACGCTTTCAAGAGATTGACTTGGCTCAGCGCACCGAGATTGGTGAGGAACCAGCGAAGGCTTTGTTGACATCTTCGAATCTGCGTTTGGTGGTTTCGATTGCCAAAAAATACATTGGGCGTGGAATGACCTTTTTGGATTTGATTCAAGAGGGAAACAAAGGACTCATCCGAGCCGTTGAAAAGTTTGATTGGCGAAAAGGATTTAAATTTTCTACCTATGCTACTTGGTGGATTCGCCAAGCTATTACTCGAGCTATTGCTGATCAGGCTCGCACCATTCGTATTCCAGTGCACATGGTCGAGACGATCAATAAGTTGATTCGCACTTCTCGCAAACTGATGCAGGATTTGGGGCGTGAGCCGACTTACGAAGAAATCGGTGAAGTGCTCGATCTTGAACCGGAAAAAGTCCGAGAGATTTTAAAAATTTCTCAAAAAACCACCTCGCTGGAAACTCCAATTGGTGATAATGAAGATAGCTTTTTAGGCGATTTTATTGCGGACGAAAACCAAGTCACCCCATATGACTCGACGAGCAAACGCATGCTCAAAGAGAACATCAAAGAGGTGTTTGCTGCGCTTTCTGATCGCGAAGCCAAGGTCCTGGAGATGCGGTTTGGACTGAACTCTGCTCGCTCAATGACGCTCGAAGAAGTGGGACAGTTTTTTGGAGTCACTCGGGAACGTATTCGTCAGATCGAAGCCAAAGCCCTTCGCAAGCTACGTCACCCCTCCGAACGCAAGCAGCTGAGAGATTACCTCGATTAGCTTTAGTTTTTTTCTCAAGTTATAATGTCTGAAATAGATTTTATTTTTCATTGCTTGTGGAAGAACAATATACAAAAAAAAGCCAAGTTATCTTTTCAGAACCCTCTTTGAAAGGGAAAGTAAAATTTCTATTGCAAAATTTGTATGATCAGCGCTGGTTAATTGCCATGTTATTGGGAATCGAAGTGATTCTGTCAGTGCTGGGGGCTATCACTCCATATTTTCTGAAACTGCAGGTTGATCTGCTCCAATATCGAAAAAGTTATTTATTTCAAACAATTCTCGATCCTCAATCGTGGTTTGCACTGTTGTTGTTTGTTCCGGCTTTGATTGAGTTGATACGAATTAATTTTTTCCAGCAACTTTCCAACGAGTTCTTTCAAAAATTTGATAACCAGTTGCGCAAATCCAGTGAACAATTAATATGGAAAAAATTAGAACATTTTGATATTGGTTTTTTCCAAAATTCCAAAAACCAACGGTTGTTGGATTTGGCTTGGGGAATCAAGTATGTTACCACTGATTTTTTTAACTTCGCCAAAAATAGAGTAAGTGGTGTAGTAAGCATCATAGCCATTATTCCGTTACTAGGATTAGTGAGTTGGCAGTTATTAGTTTTAGTGGCAGTGGCAACTATTCTGCAAGCGTGGATAAACTCTGCAAGAGACATTCATGAAAGACAAGTGCGAATTTTAGAGGAGAAAAGAAGTCAAAAATTATGGCCTATCGAGCAAGCTTTGCGTCGACATTTTTATGCGCTCAATCTCTTTGGAGAAACAGATCTCTTGCTTGATCGGTACTATCGTTTGGTGAAGGAAGAAGAGCAGTGGAACAGACAAAGAGACAGGAAAAACAAAAGATTTGATTCTGCGAATTGGCTCGTGCGACGTAGTATGGAGATTGCTGCCAACTTGTTTGTTGGTTTTCAAGTTTTGCAAGGTAACTTGAGTTTAGGAACATTTACCCTTGTTTTGTCATATACCATGCAGCTTAGTAACATTTTTTCAGAGTTTTTTCGTAGTTTGGAAGAGTGGCAAAAACTGGACTTTAAATTTGACCAGATATACTTTTTTCTGAATCTCCAAACGCGAATAAAACATCCGACCACACCAATTAGTATGCCAAGTAATCCGAAACACATGCGGTTTCAACATGTCACATTTCATTACCCTGATTTTTTTGAGCAAGAGCGCGCGTATTTGCAATTTATGCTAGAAAAAGGGAAGTTATTGAGAAAAAAGAACCATTGGGCTGTTTCACAATATGACCTAGAAGATCTCACTGATTTGCTCAAGACGCCTGATAAAAAGCAAGATGTATTACACAATGTAAATTTGACGTTGGCTAGAGGAAAAGTGATTGCACTGCTAGGACGCAACGGGGCTGGCAAAACAACCATGACTCAATTATTACTACACCAGTACGAACCTGATGAGGGAAGCGTTACGCTTGACGAGCATCCGTTGTTTGAGTATTCACAAAAGAAGTTACTGGGACAGTTTGGAGTGATTCAGCAAGATCCAATTATTTTGTATGGATTTTCCGTAAGAGAAAATATTCTGATTGGGACTCGCAGGCAAGTCAGTAACGATGAGCTATGGCACCTTCTTGATGAGTTGTTGATCGGAGATTTTTTGCGTTCATTGCCGAACAAATTGGAGACAGTAGTTGGCGAAGAAACCAACTTTTCTGGTGGTCAAGAACAGTTAATTGCTGTAGCGAGAGTATTTTTACAAAAAAGAAATTTCCTCATATTTGATGAGGGTATGAGTCAAATGGATATCGAAAAAGAAATGAAAGTAGTGAGTTTACTCAAAAAAGAAGCAACTCGTGCTGGAGTACTCTTTATCACTCATCGCATTACAACTGCTCGAAAAGCTGATTATATCTACTTTTTGGATCAAGGGAGTATTGTTGAAGAAGGAACTCATCAACAGTTACTCGAAAAAAATGGGTTGTATGCGAAGTTTTGGACGATGCAAGTAATCGAGATGTAGCGAAACAGCTATCAAGATGTAATAATAGTGCCATGTCTGATGGTGGTGTGGTACATTTGATCAAATTGAGTAAAAAAAGTATTCAAGTGCTGTGTGTTGTTGTATTGGTGATTTTAATTTCTTGCAAATGCTCCCAAATTGTTCACGCATCGACAATTTCAGAAGATCCCCAGTTTATTGTCGTTAATTTTTCCGATAAATTTTATTTTGCTGACTGGGGAGCTGATGAGGCGAGCTGGGAAGCGAAAGTGAAGCCAGATTTACTCAATGATATTCTTGAGATGAAAAGAACATTGGGTACGGGAACGAATCAGCGAAAACTTGCTTGGAGCACTTTGCTTGAGTACACGGACTTTCCGATGGATACTCCATCAGAACAATCCCGATATGTGATTCAAGCAAAGCGAATCATGCAGTTGGCAGAGGCAGCTGAGTTACCGGTGTATATGCCACTCAACGGGTTTCAGTGGTGGAATGAAGTGCCCGAGCTTTGGAATCATTGGGATTCTGATGGTGATCAAACACCAGGTTGTGAAAATGAGAACTACAAAAAAATTGAAGGATATGCTGGTGAAGAGCCGATCTATCTGTGTAAATTTCCAAAGTTACGCGATGAAGCTTTTCGCAAACGATTTATTGCTGGATACAATCCTGATAATAAATGGAATGTTGAGTGGCAAGATTGGCAAACACCGATGCGCTTAAACTGGCGCAATTGGGGTGGAGGAGGATTACAACTCGCGCCACCACCCAATCTGATCGATTCACCAAAGGTGAAACAAAGCTATGTTGATTTTCAAACTGCGCGCTTTGATGCCATCGTTACAGCAATCGCTAAACAGTACCAAACTTGGAGTGAACAGGGCAAAGGATATTTATTTGCCGGATTAACCATTGGGACTGAAGTATCACTTAATGCATCGGTGACAAAACAAGATGAGTTTGAGCCGTACGGGTATCGAGGGATTCAAGACATATTGTGTGAGCAAGATCAGATGGAGTGTGGAAAAGATAAAGAGTTAACATCTTCAGAAATTCATGAGCTTAGGCAAAAAGTTGTGTACGATTATCTAAATACACTTGCGTTTAGAGCGGTTAACGCTGGTATCCCCAAACAGCGAGTGTACACGCACGTGTGGAGTGAAGCAGTCAAAGGAGAGCGACGTTATGAAAATTATTTTGCTGCAGCGGTTAATTTTTATTCGCGACCCACTTTGAGTTTGTATGGCTATGCTCAAGATCCGGGGGAACTTTCAACGTTGCAAAAAGTGTTGAAAAATGAAAAAGAACCGATTTGGGGAGCAAGTGAGTTTAGTACGGATAAAGATGCTGCAAGCTGGACGAGAGCACTTCGAAATACCATGTCGGGTTCAGAAAACCCGGCTCAAGTGATTGATATTTACAACTGGAAAGAACACAAAGATACTGAAGCTGTGACTTCAATCAAAACCGGCTTGAAGCAATCACTTGAAAGTCACCGACAACTCAGTGAGATATTGCCAAAAGGTGATTTTATGGCTATTGATCCAACCGAGTTGAACTGGGAGCTGCTTTCAAGTAGTGACAGCGCGCAAAAGCAACAACTCTTTTTTTATAAAACACGCAAGCAAATGCTGGATAAAAGTGAAAAGCCTGACCAAATTGTGACGGTTGAAGCAAAGAATAGAAGTTGGAATACTGACTCACTATTGCCAGGATTTTATCAGTGGTATGTACAGCGAAGTCTCGAACAAGAAGGTCAAGAATTTGTATCGCGATCAGTTCCGATGCGTCTTTATATCCCGCTACCGCTTTCAGAAAACACCTCTCCCTGGTGGGTAAAACAGTATTTGAGGGCAGAGGAAGCGCTGAAAAATCTTTCTCAAGTATTTTCTGACAAGAACTGATTGCTACTTTTGAAAGTAGCCTCGAGTGTGATACGGTGTATGCAGTGAAATTCTCAATACGGCGCACGAGCAAAAATTCTGTCAAAGTTGTTCAGAGTCGACTGATAGTAATGATTCTAGTGTTTCTGGTTTCCTCGTTAGGAGAGTTCCATCCCTCAGTTGTGTCTGCCCAAAAGCGAGTGTGCCCGACTGATTTTAATGCTGATGATGTCACCAATATTGAGGACTACGCTATTTTTTCGCGAAACTTTCTTAAAAAATCAGTCTCTGAAAAGGAAACAGATATCAATGAAGATACCAGAGTTGACATTCAAGATTACTCAACATTTATTCGACAATTTTTAAAACACTGTCCGAAGCCTACCGCTCCAGAGGGAATCCCATTAACAGTGTCGCCAACCAGTATTGAACCGACTGCGACTACAAGTGTTGTGCCAACACAAGCAGTGACGCAAAGTCCGACACTATCACCATCCGTGGTGCCAACGAGTACAGCGACTCCACGCCCCACTGCAGTTCCCTTGTCACAGCATTTGCCTACGCAGTCTGATTCGTATGGTCAGTGGGATCCGAGCTTACCGAAGTATCAGTCAGCAGGCCCGCAAAAGTATCCAGTGTGTACCAAAGCATTTCACGATACATTCAAAGTCAAAGGTCCAGATGGGAAATGGTATCCAACTTGGCACCCACCTGTAGCGGGTGATCCAACAACTGGGCTTACTTGTGCGTTTGGTCACGAGCATGGTTTGGATCCTTCCAAGTCTGCGCTATGGCAAAAAGTGCAAGAGCATTTTTATTTTGATACGAACCAAAACTCAGTGATGGATCCAGACGAACAATCAGTGAGTGGGCTTCCGTTTGGTTACGCTAACGAGCAACTTGGTGAATATTTTGCTGCCAAAAACCAAACTACCACAAAAACTCAAGAGCACGTTGGGTACAAGATCTCTTATGCAAATGGTGAGGCAGATACTGATTTGGGATCGTTTTCGTCTGATTCTACTGGGGGAATTGTCATTCCGCTAAAAAAAACCAACCCAAGCAACGGTTTTAAGTGGACCGATAGTGGTGCTCGGTGTTACTACCTCAGTGAGTATCACCAAGGCTCTAGTAGCGCTGATGCTTTTAGCGATAATTTGCACGAGGTGACCTTTGCTGCCAGTTGCCAGGGGCCAACAGCGGCTTACGATCAAGATGTAGTGGTGACGGTCATGGCAAGTTATGGAGCTGCTGGTGAGTTCACCAACTTGTGTGATCCACAGGGTGATCGAAAAGCTGCAGTGCTTGTGGGGAAAACCAGTGGTAACTCCAACTGGCCAGGTGTTCGTGGGCGAGGGGTTCGCAACATCATTCAGCGATCCTGCCTCAATCAAGGATTTTTTGTGGCTTTAGGAAGTTTTTCGATGAACTTGTATGAAAACTGGTCCACATCACTATGGATACTTGACCAAGCCGGTAAGCCACTCATGACTGGTGTCAACCTATCATTTGATATTGCTGACACAGCTCGCCACTTTGATCCAACAAAGCCAGAAAAAGTGGGGTATAACATGGATTTATGTTACGAGACGTTAGCCAATGGTAATAAAGCACGTGGGACATGCAGTGCCACAAACTATGGTCAAGTGCAAGGAATTACTGCGAATGACACTCGATCAAATTATAAAGGTCTTCACAGAGGGTCATATTATCAAGGGCCGACGCTCAACAATGCCAACAAACCTTCGGTTGTGTACACTGATCCGTTTGGAGCCAATGCAGCTGTGCAACCTTTTGTGGGGAGTATTCGTCAGAATCTATCTGCGAAAAATGTTGATTACACCACACTGGGTCCGATCGATCCTCGGAAAATTGACACCAAAGCAAATGACGGCGAGGGCACAGTTCATGTGCCGAATTAGATTATGATGCCGAGTTGAAGGTGAAGTATTTGGTTTGGATGATGTGTTTCAGGGTGTCAAGATATTGCAGCGTTCTCGCGCTAATGCACAGATACTCGCGATGAGAGAACTGACGCTGTAACTCGTGTTTCTGCGTTTCATCAAGTAGATCATACTTATTGAAAATGAGCAGCGGTTGCTGATCAACTTTCAAATCACAGAGGATATCCTCTACAGTTTTAATTTTTTCTCGATAAAACTCATCGGCACAGTCAACCACATGCAGGAGAAGCTCGGCTTCGAGAGCGAGTGACAAGGTAGTGGTAAACGCTTTAATAAGTTCAGGCGGCAGATCTTCGATAAAGCCAATCGTGTCAGAAACGAGAATCTGCTCTTGAAATTGATCCAATTTGAGTTTTCCGACAACCGTGTCGAGTGTGGTAAAGAGACCTTGATTGGTGAGGCGTTCTTTGCCAGTGAGTGCATTAAATAGGGTGGTTTTACCTGCACTGGTGTATCCGACCAAAGCTGTGGTAAACACCTTTTGATCGCGACGCTTTTTCAGTTGTTGTTGATGGTTTTTTGATAACTGCGCAAGTTCTTTTTTGATTTGCTGAGTCTGCTCTTTGATCTTGCGTCGCTCGAACTCAATGTTGGTTTCTCCTGATCCTTTAGAGCCTGCACCGGCACCTTGTTTCGAGAGAACTGTGCCTCCCAGTCCATAAATACGTGGACCGATGTGTTGAATAGTAGCGAGTTGAATTTGCAATTTCGCTTCAAGTGTGTTGGCATGAAGTTCGAATATTTTTAAAATTAGACTGACCCTATCAAGTACCTGAATTTTAGGATTAATTGGCCACAAAGTTTGCTCAAGTCGAAAAATCTGGCCTGCTTTTGCGACGTTTCCTAAAATAACCAAATCGATATGGTGTTCCTCAACAACCTTTTTTAACCACTCGACTTTTCCCCCACCAATGTATGTTGCGGGGTGCGGCGTTGTGCGCTGTTGAATCGCAGTTTCGACGATCTGAGCGCCAAATGTTTTTGTGAGCTCAATGAGCTCGTGCATTTTTTTCTGTTTGATTTTGGGGAAGCGATGTGATTCATGTGGGTCAATGACCATGATCAAAACACATTTTAAAGCTGGTGTTGACATAGGTTATTTACTTTCTTGATCATCGGGAATGAAGTATAGCGCGGTAGCGTTGATGCAGTAGCGTTTGCCTGTCGGTTCTGGTCCATCGTCAAAAACGTGTCCAAGATGTCCTCCACATACATCAAGCACTTCGATTCGCTCTTCCGAAGGGAGTGAGCGGTCTTTTTTCAGGACCACAGCAGCATCATCAATGGGGTCATAAAAACTCGGCCATCCAGTTTTTGAATCAAACTTTTGTTCAGAGCGAAACACGGGCTGGTTACAACCGATGCTAAAGTATGTTCCTTTCCGCTTTTCGTGTAGCAACTCGCCAGTAAACGGAATATCTGTGCCTTTTTCTCGGAGGATATGAAACTGCTCTTTAGTGAGTGATGACTGCCACTGCTCATCAGTTTTCATCAGACTTTGATCAAAAGAACCACGAATGATCTGATCCTCGTCTGTTTTGATACTAGTTGGATTTGGAGATTTTTTCAAAGTAACCATCAATAAGCCTAAGCCAAGTACAACCAGAATTGCCAAGAACAGATTTACGCCTCGGGGTACTTTTTTTCGCTTCAGTTTAACTGTGTTTTTTCGTGTGAGATGGTGCATACAGCCAGCATTACAGTTTACTGCCTTCATTCTAACAGATCTGCTATACTTGGGGAAGAAACCAAGTAGTTTTTTCTGAAAATATTTGTTTATGAAAAAATATTTTTTTCAAGCTGATTTGGTGCGAGCTTTGGCCATTTTGGGAGCTGTGGGAGTGCATTTAGTGATTCCCATCACGGCACGACCAGATTTTTTTGGCGGTACGATTTGGTGGCTGACATTTTTACTCAATTGTTTATTTCGCATCAGTGTTCCGTTATTTATTGTGTTGAGTGGTTACTTAACGCTGGGAAAACAACGCACTATTGCCGATAACAATAAGCGTTTACTGTCCCGCTTATTTATTCCGTTAGTCTCGTACTACATCATCTATAGTATTGCGTATGCGCTGATGGCCTACTTGCGATCTGAAGAGTTTGACTACTGGGGAATTTTCCACAACTTGAGCAAGAACACACATTCAAGCTTGTACTTTTTGGTTGTTTTACTTTTTATCCAACTCCTCAACCCAATTTGGAATATCTTAACGAAAACTGAAAATTTACCGACTTTACGCTACACGTGTCGTTTCTTTTTTGTACTTGGAGCGATCGCAAATATTTTTTATTATCTCTCGTTGCGCGAGGGGGAAGTGTTTAGCACCTATACCTATTGGGTCATGTGGGTAGGCTATTACTTATATGGTTATCTAGTTCGCATCGAAAGAAAACCGCTAACAACTGCTGAGACTACTCACTATCTGTCACTGTTTTTTGGTGGATACATCGCCACAGTGGTGATGGGGTATGTCATGTTGTGGTTGTATCACCACGGGGTAAGTGAGTTGTTGTATATTGGTGGGCAAACGTACGCTGATGGATATTTAAGTATCAGTGTGATGATCATGACAGTCAGTGCCTTTCAATTGCTGATGCGCTCCAAACAGCTTATTGAACTAGAACGGTTCCGTTTTTTCAAGCGCATTGTCGTTTTTCTTTCTCAAATTTCCTTTGCGATGTATCTCAATCACTTGTTGGTGATGGATACATTGAGTAAGTTTTTTGGAGTAACGCCTGACAGTCCCAGTATGCCAGGGCTTTGGGGGTATTTGGCCATTGAAGTCGTTACTGCGTTTGCGCTCACTATTCCGATGTCGTATCTGTTCGTAAAGACCCCAGTTCTTAAACGCATCGTTGGTCAAAAGTAACGCTAGAGTCAGGTTCTTAAGCTGTTGTACACTACAGATGTCAAGATAGCAGTCAAGGTAAACATTTCATATGAGTATGTATTTTGTGATTTTAGCTGTCGGTGTAGTATTGCTTGTTTTCGGGGCAAATTTATTGATCAAAACGGCAATTTCTCTATCGCACCGGTTAGGCATTTCTCCGTTGCTTACAGGGATTACCTTTGTATCAATTGGAACGTCTTTACCTGAGTTAATTGTGTCAGTGATCGCGTTAAACTCAAATGATCAAGGGCTTGCGATTGGAAACATTGTTGGCTCAAATATAAGTAACATCTTGCTCATTTTATCCATCGGTTTATTTTTTTCGCCACTTCGCATTGGTACTCAAAAAACGATTCCCAGTACCTTGTTTATGGGATTAGCCAGCGTTCTGTTTGCTTTGACCCTGGGAAGAGTGCCAGCGCCTTTTTTAGGGATGATTTTGCTTTTTTTTGCAGGTGTATTTACGTTTTGGGAGTATCGAAAAACAGTCCAAACATATACTGCTCCACCGGCAAATTCGGGGGGATTTATTTATCTTGAATTGTTAAATGCAGTCGTTGCCATCATTGCTGTTGCTGTGGGGGGATTGTTGACTGTCTTTTCAACCCAAGAGTTATCGGTGGTGCTTGGGCACTCAACGACAGTGTTAGGATTGACTCTAACTGCAGTTGCAACTTCGTTACCAGAACTACTTGCAACAGTGATGAGCCAAAATTTGCATGAGGAAAAGTTAGCGTTGGGGAACATTATTGGTAGCAATATTTACAATTTGTTATTGATTGGGGGAATTCTTGCTTTGCAGCCAATTAATCCACTTCCAATGCTTGAAGTAAGTTTTTTAATGATCAGTACTCTGTTGTTAGTGTTTACAGTGGTCTTATTTAAAGGTAAAAACTACCCGATTGCTATAGGGGCACTGCAGCTGGGGGTATATGGAGTCTATATCTTGATTTTATCAAAACATTTGATCTGACGTCTCAGGGATTCGAGAAAATTTGTACAGATAAATGCCATCGTTTAAATCCCACGAGTCATTGAGTTGACTGGGTTGAAGGGAAGTTATTTCCCATTCTGGCGATTGTTGAGTTTCTTCTGCTGTCTTTGAGCTCACAACATAAAGGGTGTTGCTCATCGGATACTGTTCCTCTGTATCGAAATTTGTTCCTCGAGTGATGAGTGAGTAGCGCAAAGGGTATGCCCTTGTATCACCATCGAGGAGCGAAGCGACATTCACTCGGGATTGACCAGTGACATCGTCGGAGATGATACTCGCTGTCTGTTCAATTTTGGCTAAACTCCACCCGTTTGGCATTGAGTATCCATGATTGATCGAGAATGAAT
This sequence comes from uncultured Pseudomonadales bacterium, assembly GCA_964583795.1. GTDB lineage: Bacteria > Patescibacteriota > Microgenomatia > UBA1400 > PJMF01 > JBDTME01. The sequence goes on from CAZOWX010000004.1 coordinate 38,659, forward strand.
TGGTAATACTTTTTAAATTCACCATAAGAACGAGAAGAAAAATCACCGTGGCAAATCGCTTTTTTTGAGTCGTGAACTGTGTAATCCACGCCGGCACCAGGACGAGTTGGAGAGTGAGTGTGGGGAGTAAGTAGTGCGCTAGAAACTGATCAACTTTCAGTGAAAATAGGATCGCAATACTACTTGTGAGTACCGTTATCAGCCACAGTGAACGAGATTTTTTGGAAAGAAAAAAAATATGAACTATGGCTGCAACAAATACCCCAAGCACAAAAACGCCGATGAATTGTTGCTCAGCGCCAAACCACTTCATGTTTGCTTCGATCCATGGTGCAATGAATCGTGTTGTACGGTTGAGTGGTGCGGAAGAGTGAGTTTCCTGAATGTACTGAATGAATAGTTTGGTGTTGAGAAAACTATGGCGCAGTTCAAAAGCAAGAGTGGGACTCATTCCAATAACAAGTCCGACAATGAATGGTGGAAGTACTATTAGCTGTGTTCGATATTTGAAAAGTAAATACAAAAAAACCGCTAGCGCAAAAGTTACTGCTAAGAAATGCAACTCGCACGCCACACCAACCAAAATTCCCAGGATTGCAGTTGAAATTAATTGGTTGCGTTTCTGTTTTTTCTTATCCAGATCAAGTAAGAAGTAGAGTGCAAGAATAACAAAGAGTGGAACAACATGTTGATAGAGTGGGGTATTGCCTTCACGAATGAATTCAGGGGACACAGCGAACATCAAAGAACTTAGTACTGCAGTGAGTCTGCCAAAAAATTTTCGTACGGTGAAGTACAGGGCAATCAGCGTGCACACGGCAATACTAATGGCTGCATATGCACCAGCTATTGGGTGGAAGTGAAAGAGATAAAAAAAGGGAACTAACAGATACAGATAGATTGGACCTTGGTGAAACTCTGCCAATGAAACTTTTATGCCTAAAAGCGTGGGTTTGCCATCAATAATCATTTGCCGCACCGCTAAAAAATCGATGCCCTGATCACGACCAAAAGTGGTGAGGGTGGAGAGACGATAAGTACGTAAAAGAAAAGCTACGATGCCAATGAAAAAAATGCAGCAAAGTTCGAGCAAATGTTGACGTAGCCACTTCTCATTGGGTAACTGAACCATACTTTGATTGTACAGCGAAAACGAGCTAGTCGTGAATTTCTAGCTTGATGTTAATCTTGTCACCTTCGTTTATTTTCTCTTTTTGTCGCACGTCTTTTTTGAGTGGGAGGAGATAGGTATTGGTCTTTGAGTCAGGGAAAATTGAGGTTTTCCAAGTTGTTTTGCCGACCGTTGCAGATACGGGAAGAGAACCAAAGCCATGCTTGAAATCCTTGAAGTAGCTGTCGATTTCTTCAGTCGTTTTTTCATCAACACTGGCAAAGTGCCAGGCTGCTGCGCCCGGATACAGCCAGACTTTAGCGCTGAAGCTGAATGTTTTTGTCATGGCATTGTCACATCTCTGCTTGGAGCATGCTTACTTTATTCCCTTCGGTATCAATAAAACTGACATACCAACCAACTCCAGGTATCTTAACTTTTTCATTAAGCAGCTTGCAGCCTGCTTTTTTGACTTTTTCACAGTACTCATCAATGTCATCAACACTAATGACTACAGAAGTGACATCACTGTCATCAGTTTTCGGATACAGTCCACCGTTAATCCCTCCAGCTTGTGTCGGTCTGCCATTTTGATCAGAAGCAACAGTGCCTGCAAGTACGTAATCACCCATTTCTTTTCCCATATCCTGTGTGTGCCATCCAAAAACTGAAGCGTAAAAATTAGCCATGCGTTTGCTATCCTTTGCTGGCATCTCAAAGTGGACAACTGGGCATTGTTTCATATGTTCCTTTCAAATTTTTTTGTTCAGTTACCATTCTATCAAATATCGACAATTTTCAATAATTGAAAGCATTACTCAAGGCGCTGTAACAAAGGGTGACTATGTAGTGGTTGGAGGTTGGCTATCGTTTGGTGGTTGTTGAGTGGAACCGCCTTGTTGCTCGTCCATTTTTTTGAGTTGTTCTGCAGCAAAATCACCAATGGTGGGGAGTTTATACATCTCACCGTTATATGCTTTCCACATCAAAAAGAGCCAAAGAACGACTGAAATTAAAGGCACAATCGATTGCCCAACAAAGGGGATGGCCAGTGCGACAGTAAGAGCCCCAAATACAATCGCCGACTGCATCGCATGAAATCGAATGAACTGACTTTTTTTCTCAGTCAGCAATAGAAACACTCCAGAGACAAATCCAAGTAAATAGGCAACTGCTCCCATCGTTCGATCATTGCTATTTTCGGTCATACAGCCTCCATTGCTTAGCTTGAGTACCATGTACTATATCAGGAATTGGTTTTGATGTCAGTCTGATAATAATTGTTGAGCTTGATTTGACTGCTGACTTTTTTTATAAAGCTCGATAATCACTCCATGATCGAAAGCAATTGTGTTGGCAGCTGGGAGTTCGTCGAGGTTGAACCATTGCACCGCGTCGATTTCCCAATCAGCGTTTGCTAATTTCTGTCCCACTGTTCCAGTAAAAATAAATGAAATATTTTGACGATCTTCACCGGTTCGGTCGGGTTGATCCCGAATGGTGAAAAGTTTTAGTTGCTGAGCTTGATATCCTGTCTCTTCCATCACTTCTCTAGCAATTGCTTTCTTTACCGTCTCGTTACGCTCCACATATCCCCCCACTAAGGCCCACTTTCCTCCTTCGCTGAGTTTAGGGGAGCGTTTCACCAATAATAATTTCCTATCTTGAACGAGGAGTGCATCAACAGTGACGTGTCGAAGTGATGCGATGTTGCCGTTTTCAAAAGTGCAATGCAGCATAGTGAGAGTATATCAGGGTACAAAATTTTTTATTTTAACTCAGTTGCTGTGTACTCTAACGCCTCAATTATTTTTTTCAATTTTTTGGGCTGGATTTTTTCTGGGTCGTACTGAACTGTGGTTTGGGCTTTGGCATAACTGGTATTGGCACTCAGTACGCCAGCAGTATCTTCGAGCTCCCCATCAATGTTAAGACTGCAACTAGTACAGTGCATGCCGTTGATTTTAAAAGTTGCAGTTGTGCCCTTTGGGCTTTGTTTTTTCAGAAAGTTAAACATACTACATTACCTCCATGACTCCCCGATACATGCCCATCGAGCACGAGAACGGAAACTTGCCTTTATTCATTGGTGTAAAGGAAAATACTTGACTATCAGTCGCTGCTAAAAATGTTTTAATGCCATATTCTTGAAAGACAAATGAGAGTGCGCAAGAGTAGACATTATTACTGGTTAACTTGAGCTCGACTGGGACCCCTCTTTTTACTTGGACATAATTGGGAGAGTAGCCACTGTTTTGAACCTCAATAGTAATCTCTTGTTTGCCATCTGCAGTTGGTGCAGCTTGAGCTGTACTTGATGTGGTAAAGATATTTGTTACGGGTTGGGTAAGTGATTGAATCGTCACTGGTGAGTTGAGTACTACCAAAATGCCATTGAAACTGTTGATTGCGAAAATGATCAAAAACGCTGCCGCAATTTTGAGAAACTTACCTTGAAAAGTCTCTGAAAGTTTCGCAGTAGCAATGCCAATCACGGCAAAAAGTGGCGAAGTTCCCAGCACGAATACTCCCATAGTGAGTGCTCCGACGATTGGATTACCACTGGTAATCGCGAGTACTTCCATTGATTGAGTGACGCCGCAGGGAATAAAAATAGTAAGTAGCCCGAGCAGAGCTGGAGTAAAAAACGCGCGCCCCTTACTGGTTTGCCGGATTCTGCGTTGAATAAACTTCGGTGGTTGGATCAGAACATGACGGAAAATGGGGTGGACTTCCAGTAAATTCATTGCCGTGGCAAACATAAATATTGCCGCAAATCCTTGAAATGCTAGACGAACACCTAAACTTAGTTCGAGTTTTGATCCGAGGAATCCAAGCAAAAAACCTAAAATGACATGCGAGATGAGCTTGGCTATTAAAAATAAGGTGACTGGCAAATAATCAAGTTGATCGAACGATAGTGCAAGCGTATGGGCTTTGTTACGTGGTAAATTTGCAGCATTATATTTCTTTTTCCGCAGTGCTTTCAGTTCTTTTTTAGCCAGCGCATTGTCTTGCAGCTCCTCATCTTTTTGATTGGCGATGATACTGCTGAGCAACCCACCTTGCACTGCTAAGCAGGAAAGGCCTCCGGTGGTGAGTCCTGTGAGAAAAATAACCCATAAGTTCATATGACCCCTATTGTACAATAGCTGTATTTATAATTTGATCCGTTTTAAGCGAAGTGCATTGAGCACCACGCTGACGCTGGAAAATGCCATTGCCCCGCCTGCAATTGCTGGATTGAGCAAAATACCCCAGATTGGGTAGAGTAAACCGGCCGCGATGGGGATGGAGATGACGTTATAGAAAAACGCCCAAAACAAATTTTGCTTAATCGTACTCATAGTCGCTTTGGCAAGGCGATATGATTTGGGTAACTTGGAAATATGGCCACCAAGCAGCGTTATCCCGGCTGATTCAATTGCTACATCAGTCCCAGTGCCCATTGCCACACCAACGTCAGCAGTTGCCAAGGCAGGAGCGTCGTTGATGCCATCACCAATCATGGCGACAACTTTGTGCTGAGCTTGTAATTTTTCGACTTGATTGGCTTTATCTTTGGGTAACACTTGAGCGATCACTTGATCAATTCCGAGCAGGTTGGCGATGTGCTCTGCTGTTTTTTGATGATCGCCGGTGAGCATTGCGACACTCAGTCCCAAAGAGTGCAAGGTTTCAACTGTGCTTTTTGCATCGTCTTTGATAGTGTCAGCAACGCCGATGTAGGCGAGAACATGTGTATCATTCATCAATAAGATTGGTGTTTTTCCCTGAGTACTGAACTGATCAATAATCGAATCATCAATACGAACCTTTAGCTGAGTTGCAAGAGTATGATTACCGGCATAGTATTTGGTAGCGTTGATGACTCCACTGACCCCTTTGCCCTCAAGATTGGAAAAATCAGTGACTGTTAAGGGTGAAATCTTTTGTTCTATTGCTTTCTCAACGATTGCACTTGCCAGTGGATGTTCAGAATGTTTTTCCAAGCTATAAAGTAGTTGTAATATGTTTGTTTCAGAAAGTTCACTGGTGCTTTGAACGTCAGTGACTTTTGGAGTACCGTTGGTGAGTGTTCCAGTTTTATCAAACACAATCGTATCAACTTTACTAAACCGCTCGAGACTTTCAGCATTGCGGATCAAGATCCCGTTTTGAGCAGCTTTACCAACACCCACGATCACGGCAGTCGGAGTGGCAAGTCCCATGGCACAAGGACAAGCAATTACTAAAATGGCGACCAGATTTACTATTGCCAATGAAAGGGCTTGAGAAAATGGCATAAACTGGGAGCCGATGATGATCCAAGCCAGAAAGACGATGATTGCCAGTATCAGTACGATTGGAACAAAAATTGCCGAAATCTGGTCGGCTAACTTTTCAATGGGAGCTTTCGAACCTTGCGCGTCCTCAACCATTTTTATAATTTGCGCTAACACTGTTTCGGAGCCGACTTGAGTAGTTTTGATCCTGATTGAGCCTTGCTTATTGATTGTTGCGCCGATGACAGTATCATCGATTTTTTTATCGACCGGGATAGATTCTCCGGTAATCATGGATTCATCAATCGAAGTACTTCCTTCAATAATTGTTCCATCAACAGGGATTTTTTGACCAGGCTTGACGATGACAACGTCACCAACAACGACTTCTGCCACATCAATTTCAATTTCTTTGTTGTCTCTCAGGACGAGTGCTTTTTTGGCTTGTAAGCCAATGAGTTTTTCAATCGCTTCGCCAGTTTTGAGTTTGGATTTGGTTTCTAAGTACTTTCCCAAAGTAATAAAGCCGATGACAACGATCACCACATCGTAATACGAGTGTGATGTGTCAATCAGGGAAGCGAGTGGTAATTCAAAAGCACTCAGAATGAAACTGTACAAAAATGCGACCGATGTGCCGATACCGACTAACGTATCCATATTGGCAACCTTATTTTTCAAAAATGAAACGACCGCTTTTAAGTACGGTTGTCCAACGACAACTAACATATATGTAGCAAACACTGGTAAAAGATGGTGAAAAAATTCTTTCATCGTTTCGCTCATCATTGGAAGGATGCCAAGCGTATCAGAAAAAAGTTCATAGCTCATCAAGGCCACACTGATAAAAATTTGAGGGATGGAGACAACAACTTTTTGTTTTAATGATCGTAAATACAGTAGTTTTCTCGCCTTTGGAGAAGCGTCCATAGCGTTTAGTGCTTCTTCCCCATGATCCATGTGCGATGTGTGTTGACCCTCGTGCATATGGTTTGATTGTGCTGATGAATGAGTGTTCAATGCATAACCATATTTACCAATCACCTGGTTCATTTTTTCGAGCTCAACTCTTTGAGGATCAAAGGTGACTTTTGCTTTTTCAGTCCCGTAATTCACTTCACACTCACTTACCCCGTCAAGTTTTTTTAATTGCCGAGTAATGACGTTTGCACACGAAGCGCAATGCATCCCATTAATATCGAACGATTGGGTGGTATTAGTTGTGGGCATAACTCTCCGGTTGTTCCAGAAACTGCTTCAAGCAGCCACTGGCACAAAAATAATAGGTTTGATCGTGATGTGTGTGCGAAAAGCCAGCTGTTTTGGGAGAGAGTCTCATTTGGCAAACTGGATCATGAACGAGCGGTACCAACTCTTTCATGCTCAATTTTACTGCTTTGCTGACTTGATTTTCTGACAGCTGATGAATAACTACTTCTCGCAATAGGTCACTGGCTTTGATAAAGTGGTTGCTAGTGAGGGAGTAATAGATTTGTTTTCCTTCACGCCGTGATTGCACGACTTTTGCGTCACGCAGAATCATCAAGTGTTGGCTGATGTTGGCTTGAGGTAAATCAAGCATAGTGTGAATATCAGTCACTGGGAGCTCCTGGTCTCGAAGTAAGTGAATGATCTCGAGTCTTTTGGGATGAGCGATAGCTTTAAGCAGTTCAGCTTGATGTTCAAAAACCTGCAATAACATATTCCAATATTAGAATATGTCTAAGGTGTTTGTCAATGGTGGAAATAGATCAACATTTTTTTATGGAGGTACGTATGGTCATCAAGTATGTGCAAGTGACCGGATTAGGATTACTGTTATTTGGGGGTATTTATTGGTATACAACCGCAATGCAGATTCCAAATCCGCTAAATAAAGCAATTGCTGATACATCAGTCTATTTAATGGGTTTTTCGATGATCCTCAGTGGCATCTGTTACTTTTGGGATTTTTTGGATACCAAAATTATCTATCGAAAGTACTTGGGACTTATCGGATTTGCATTTGCATTGGTGCACATCGGATTGTCCTTTTCAGCTTTGTTGCGCTTATTTCAAATCGAGACTTGGCAAAAGGGATTATTTTGGCCAGCGCTTGTGGGACTGGTTGCAACGATGATCTTTACCGTGATGGCTGCAATTTCAAATCAATTTAGTGCCTCACACTTGGGTGGCAAGATGTGGAAAAACATTTTGCATACTGGGTACATTGCCATGATTTTGATTTTAGCGCATGTTGTTTTTCTCAAACTAAAATACTGGATGCCTTGGTTCAATGATGGAATGAAAACATTGCCATCATCAAGTCTTTTGGTTTCCGGTTTTATTTTGATTGTAGTGTTGATGCGAGTGGCGGTGGCGTTATCAGTTCGAACTCATGCAAAAAAGTGATAGCTATTCGAAGGGGTGAGATTATGCTTTCAGAGGGACAATTAATACCTGCGTTTTCATTACACGACCAGAATGGTCAAACAGTGAGTGCAAAAGATCTTAAGGGGAACTGGGTGGTGATCTATTTTTATCCCAAAGATGACACTCCTGGTTGTACCAAGGAAGCCTGTTCATTTCGTGATACGTATGCTGATTTTGAAAAAAATGACATTAAAGTAATTGGTATGAGTAAAGACTCGGTTGCTTCTCATCAAAAGTTCAAAGAGAAGTACCAGCTTCCATTTACTTTACTTGCAGACCCTGATTTGAATGTGCTCAAGGCATTTGGTGTTTGGGCGAAGAAGAAGTTTATGGGTAGAGAGTATGATGGAATTTTACGAACAACATTTCTTATTGATCCGAGTGGAAAAGTAGCCAAGGTATATGAAAACGTGAAACCAGCTGATCACGCCAAAATGATCTTGCATGATTGGGAAATGCTGCGATAATGATAGATCATTATCAATAAAGAAAGGAGAATATATGATTGGAAATGGAACCTGTTGTGGTGGGGACTGCGATTGCTAACCCTGGCACACAATATCATCCCCACCGCTTGGTGGGGATGATATACTTTGTTTTATGAATATGATTGATTTTAAAACCATTCTTGCTCCTTCCAAAACAATTGCCGTCGTAGGCTTGTCTGATGATCCTTCGAGACCAAGTTATCAGATTGCAACTTATTTGTTGTCGGTTGGGTTCACTGTCGTTCCAGTTAATCCCAACATCACTTCATTCAAAGGGATTGAGGCATATCCATCGTTGTCGTCGATTCCCCCTTCAATTCCGATTGACATTGTGAATATTTTTCGAAGGTCTGAAGCAGTTCTGTCCGTTGTTCAGGAGTTAATTCAAACGCAAAGAAAAGCAGTTGTTTGGATGCAAGAGGGGGTTGTTTCCCAGTCAGCGAAACAGTTGGCTGAAGCACACGGTTTAACCGTGGTGATGGATACATGTATCATGAAGCAACACTTCGCTTTGTAGTCGAGTGAAATTTATTGTGCGATCACACTCTTTAAGTTTTTTCTAATTTTTGTTTCAACTAGTTTGTGAGTTGCTTTTGTGGTTGAATGGTTTGCATATGTTCATGTTGTCACTGGTTCTTGCTCAAACAGTTTTTTTGCTGCTCTTAGTTGGGGTGGCCCATCGGTTTCGATCGCGGTTAGGTTTTGAGCCGCTCATGGCGTTGCTTGTAACAGTTATTGTGGTGGTCCAGTGGTTGTCTGATGTTGGTTCGATGGTTGTCGCTGACTCATTGCCGTTTTTTATTGCCTCAATTGTTTTTTTCCCGTCAGTTCTCGTTGGTCTGTTTTTTATCTTTGTATTTGATGGACCAATGCATACCAGAAAATTATTCTTCGGGTTAGTTATTGGAGAAGTTCTTTATGCACTCGCAGTGTTGTTTTTGTGGCTCTTGGGTTTGATGCCAGACTATTTGCACCTCGATATGTCATGGTTTCAAAATCACACGTTTTCAACAATTGCAGTTATAGCCGATTTTTACTTTGTCACCTTTGTGTGGAGTGTCATGAGCAAAAAAGAGAGTTTGCTCTTTTTAAAGATAGCCGCAGTTTTTTTTGCCGTGAGTTGTCTAGATACAACTATTTTTGTTTTTGGAGCCTTTTGGAATAATCCGGCGATGTGGTCAATCCTGAAAGCTGACCTGATTACCAGAGCGATACTTTCTGCTGTGGTGGTCCCAGTAGCGTACGTCTATGTTTTACTAGAAAGAAAACGAACAGGTTTTCATTTGGAGACGAGGTATCCTTGGTCAATTTTAATTTCTGAACAGGAAACCCAGCTTAAGTTGAAACAGGCTAAAGAAAAAATTACCGAGCTCGAACGAACTCAGCAACAATTAAAGGAGATGGTGACAGTAGTAAATCAATCGCACTCAGCCGTCATTGTGTTTAGTAAATTATGCGAAATTACTTGGGTAAATCATGGTTTTCTCAAGCTCACGGGGTATGCGGAAAGCGAGATTATAGGAAAAAGACGAGAGCAGGTTTTTGATTTGCTCAAGGTGAGTCAAGAGGAAGTCTCAGCATTTAAGCAAGGTATCGAGCAACTCAATCCCTTCTCTGTTGAGTTAGAAATAAAGAGTAAGGAAGGTCGGTCGATCTGGATTCACACCGATATTACTCCAGTTTTTGACAACAATGAGGTCATTAAATTTATTGAAGTCGACTCGGATGTGACTCAAATGAAACTTACTGCACAAAAGTTGGAAGAGACGAACAAACAGCTATCTCGGATGAATTCATTGATGGTTGATCGAGAGTTGAAAATGGTGGAGTTAAAACAACAACTACACCCCGTGAAGGGGAGTACATGATACCCAAACGCATTATCACTCGTCTGGAGATGCTACTAGCTTGTTTGGTTATTCTTTTTGTTGTCAGTGTGGTTCAAGTAATTGTGCTTAATAATGTTCGTGCCAATATTTCCGTAAGTGTGAATATTGCTGGCAGAAATCGTATGTTGTCCCAGAGAATGGCATTCCTTAGTGAACGAGTTTCTCAAGGAGATGAAGCAGCAAGAAATGAACTGCAAAATACTTTGGACTTATATCAAGATTCCTTGTTAATACTGAAAAATGGAGGGTATCCCAAAAGTACTGATCATTCTCATAAGCTTTCGAGTGCCCCAACCATAGTTCAACCCTCGTTGGATGCTGCAATTCGCTCGAGTCAGTCGTATATCGTTGAAATACAAAATGTGATTCATGGTGGGACAATAGGTCGCTCGTTGACCTTTTCGGTTAATGAGGTTAGAAAGCAGTCGGCAAGTATTTTGGCAATGAACGATCAAGTAGTGAATGCGTATGTCGAGTACGACGAGCAGAGCGAACGGCGGTTTCGTAACTTCATTGTGTTTATTGTGATTGCGTGGCCAACACTCATTGGAATGTTCATTGCCGTAATGTCAAAAAATTTTTCTCGACTAAAGTCACTAACTCAGGCCGCCATTCGGATGAGTCAAGGGGCGTATTCAATTACGTTTGAAGAGTCTGGTGATGACGAGATTACCACTCTTTCAAGAGCGTACAACACTTTGGGTGAGCAAATTCGAAAATCGCTTTCGCAACTTGAGCAGCGTGTGGCTGAAAAAACTGCAGCACTACAAGAAGTTGTGACAGAAGTTGAAGTGAAAAATGATACCCTGCAACAATCAAGAATGGCGATGCTCAATTTGCTTGAAGATCTTCGAAGAGATCAGAAGCGTGATGAAGTATTTCTCTCTAGTATCGGAGAAGGATTGATTGCGACTGACGAAAAGGGCAAGATTGTGATCGCTAATCACTCTTTTGAGCAGATTTTGGGTTGGAAGGCAGAGGAAGCTGTTGGTAAACATTTTTTTGAGGTGATAACCATTTTCAATAAACTCAGTGAAGTTGTGCATGAAAAAGACCATCCTTTATCAAAGGTCCTTCAAACTGGAAAGCGAGTGGAGTTATCTGATCACTACTATCAGAAGAAAGATGGAACTAAAATCCCTATTGCTCTCGTTGTGACTCCAATTGTTATTGATGGACGTATCGAGGGAACAATAGAAGTCTTTCGTGATATTTCTCAAGACTTGGCTGAGAAAGAGCAGTTACAAGATGCTGAGCGAAACTTGGAGGAAGCGCAGCGAATAGGCAATTTTGGTAGCTTTGTGTGGGATTTGCGAAATAACCATATTCGTTGGTCCCTCAACTCTTTTTTGATTCATGGATTTGTGCCCTCCGCTGACTCGACGCCACCTCCAATGGAGGAGTACTTTGCGGCTATTCATCCTGAAGATCGAAAAAATGCTAAGGAGAGTTTGCAGAAAGCCGTTGCAAAAGAAGAACATCATGAGGAAACATACAGGGTGGTTTGGCCTGATGAGAGTGTTCACTTTGTTAAAGTGCGCAGTCAGGTGTCATTTGATGAACAACATAAGCCCAAGAGCATGAAAGGGACCTTTCAGGATATTACTAAAGAAATGGAAGTCGATAGGATGAAAACAGAGTTTATCTCTCTTGCTTCGCATCAACTAAGAACCCCGTTGACTGCAGTAAAGTGGTTTACTGAAATGTTGATCGATGGTGATGCAGGGAAATTGGAAAATGATGCACTGGATTTTGTCAAAAAGATTTCCGAATCAAATGAACGAATGATTGAGTTGGTTAATGCACTGTTGAACATTTCACGTATAGAGTCTGGACGGATCATGATTGATCCAGTTGAAACAGATTTGGGAGATCTTGTTCGTCAGGTGCTATCCGAACTGGAAAATAAATTGCAAAACAAAAAGTTGAGTGTGGTTGTTAGCGTTCATCCGCAATTGCCAAAGATCTTGATTGATCCAAAGATGGTACGGCAAGTGTATTTGAACTTTTTAACGAATGCCATTAAATATACTCCTGAGGGAGGTGAGATTAGTATTTTCTTGTCAAAAAACGACACTGATGCGATTTCACAAGTAACCGATACTGGATATGGGATTCCCCTCAAAGAGCAAGACCGAGTCTTTCAGAAGTTTTATCGAGGTGAAAACATTATTCCCATAGAGACTGAAGGTACGGGACTAGGATTGTATCTTGTAAAAGCGATTGTCGAAGCATCGGGTGGGAAAGTGTGGTTTAAGAGTGAGGAGAAGAAAGGGACATCATTTTGGTTTAGTTTGCCGTTGACTGGTACAAAGGCAAAAAAAGGTGAAGTCTCGATTGACTCATGAGATAAGCCAGCTGATTATTATGTACGAAAGGAATTGTATGGATACAAATAAGAGCCCTGCAGTAATGGTAGTAGAAGACGAAATGTTTTTGCTTGAAGCCATTACTCGAAAATTGCAAACTTCGAATATTGAAGTGATTTCTTGCGCTTCCGGAAAACAAGCATTTGACTACCTAGATCAACTTTCGGTGCTCCCCCGGGTTATTTGGTTGGATTATTATCTCAAGGACATGAATGGGATTGAGTTTATGCAGAAGTTAAAACAAAACGAGTTATGGAGTAAAATCCCTGTAGTCGTTGTCAGTAATTCCGCTGGAGCTCAAAAAGTTCATCACATGTTAGCATTGGGTGTAAATAAATATATAGTAAAAGCTGATCATCGTCTCGATGAGATCATTGGGATGATGAATGAGTACGTGAGTTCGGAGTAAATATGAAAAAAATTCTTGTTGCCGAAGATGATACGTTTTTGAGCAAAGTGTTTGAGGCGAAGTTGACAAAGGAAGGGTATGAGGTAATGGTTGTTTCTGATGGCACTTTAGTTCTCGAAAATTTAGTCAGTTTTTCACCAGATTTTATTCTGTTGGATATCATGATGCCCAAGATGAATGGGTTTGAGGTTTTGGAAGAGCTACAGCGGCGAGGGGTAACTACCCCAATAGTAGTCACTTCTAACCTCGGCCAAATTGAAGACAGGCAGAAAGCAATTGCCTTAGGTGCAAAAGATTTTTTGGTCAAAAGTGATAATGGAATTCAGCAAATTGTTGAAAGGATCAAGCAGTTTTTGTCGTAAAGCCCCAGAGTTTTTTCTGAACCACAAGTTGTAGTTTTGTACTGAGTTATAACTTCTCTTTTAGCCCAGACTTTTTCTTCAATTTGGGCACTTTTTTCTAGTTTGTCACAAAAAAGCATGAAACAACCAAGAATCATTGTTGATTTCATTGTTCAATTGAGGATATAACTATTGTATACGAGATCTGTGGATTGAGGATGTTGTTATTGTTGGCCTAAACATGAAAAAGATTTGAGTTATGAGAGTCATTTCGAAACAAACACATCAAACTGCTGATAGGCAGCTGAAGTTCGTGAATACGTTCTCTAGACGAGGCGGGGGTTTTTGGGCAAGGATGAAGGAATCCTTTTTTCGCTCGAAGAGAAGTGTTTTGAGTGTCAGTCATCCCAAAAAGTACAGTAAGATTTACCTTCGGACCTATGGCTTGACCTTCTTTTTCATTGGTTTTATTGTTGGTGCTTGCTTCCTCATTTATCGAAAGTTTGCTCTAACCGTGTTTGCTTCAGATGCGACACAAAGCTGGACTTTTGCCACATCCGGTGATTACACCCTTTCAGACTCGACTTTAATTGAAACCACTGGTTCTGCAGCACGTTTAAAGTTGCAGGAGTATAGCTCCGATGCTTCAACAGCGCTGTTGCTGCACTTAAATGAAGCATCAGGAAGTCCTACTGATTCGTCGTCGTATGGCGCAACAGTGACGAATTCGAATGTAACTTTTGATAGTTCAGGGATAATGAATAATCGTGGCATCTTTTCTGGTGTTGGAAGTTATCTGAGTGTTCCTGACTCAACTGCGCTGTCACTCACCGGGGCCCATTCTATCGAATCATGGGTGAACTTTGATACGACATTTACTTCAACTAGTCATAGTGAGCGACAAACGATTGTCGATAAAGGATCCTATCAGCTGTATTTTGAGCATACGTCTGGGAAGCTGTTGTATGAACTTGAACCATCAGGAACAAAAAGTTGGTCTCAGGTTGCTGGTCCGAATCTAAACGCTGGTAACGGGAATAGTATTAATACAACCTGGGACTTAAATGGAAAACCGACCTTCTACGATTCAGTCAAAATGGGAACATACCAATTTGTAGCAATTGGATCATCGAACGGACCCAATGATAGTGAAGTATGGCGTTGCAGCGGTTGTGATGGTTCTTCACCAACTTGGACAAAGGTCGGTGGTGATGGAGTTTTTACGAGCTGGCCGATCGATACCTATGAATTCGCTACTACGTTGGCAACAGACGGAACCTATTTGTATGCGGGTTTGGGCGGGACAGCTGCTGGAGATGGAGATTTGTGGCGATGTACTGGTTGTGATGGATCTAGTCCTAGTTGGACCAAAGTTGGTGGTGATGCCATTAATTCAAGTTGGGCGGCTAACACGTATGAATCAGTGGTGAGAGTGGTTGTCTCTGGTACGACAGTGTATGCGGGTTTAGGTGCGAGTGCAGGAGATGCAGAAGTATATCGGTGTACAAACTGTAGTACTTCGCCGAGTTGGACACGTATCGGCGGTGATGCCGTAAACTCTTCGTGGGCCAACAGTACTTATGAAGAGGTTCGGTCCATGATTTTGTTGGGAAGTAATTTGGTGGTTGGCCTAGGGAACACAGCTGGTGATGGTGAGGTTTGGAGCACTAATACAACAACAATTGCTTGGACCAAACGAGGTGGAGATGGTTCCGGAGCAGCCGGGCAAAGTTGGGGAAGTGCCAATGAGCAAATTAATGGCTTGAGTGGAAATGGAAACACCTTATATGTCGGGTTAGGAACAACGCCGGCAAATGAAGCAGAAGTATGGCGTTGTGACTTATCAGTGGCATGTACAGCTACCACTGGGTGGACCCAAGTTGGAGGTGATGGATTAAATACCAGTTGGAATACCAATTACGAGTCAGTGAGGAGTTTATTGGTTTCGGGAACAACAGTCTATGCCGGACTAGGGGATAGTGCCGGAGATGCAGAGGTATGGAAATGCACTAGCTGTGATGGGGTAACTCCTTCATGGACTCAGATTGCCGGAGATAGCACGACATGGGTTGAACCACAAAGTTGGTGGTCAACTCATACTCAAGTAAATGCTTTGAGTTTAGATGGGACAGTGTTGTATGTTGGAATTTCCAGTGCCAGTTGGTCGAGTGAGTTCTGGCGGTGTGACACTAGTGGCACTTGCTCTAACACGTTGGGGTGGACCAGACTTGGTGGGGGATATGTGAATACTTCTTGGGAGCAGCCAGGAATTTATACTGTCCAGGAGCTCGCTTCAGGTGATGAGAAGATCTATGCTGGATTGGGAAACGCATTAGCTGGAGATGCTATCGTCTGGGAATATGAGCCTGATACCGACACATGGACAATTATTGGCGGTCAGGGCCTAAATAGTAG
>CAZOWX010000004.1:54367-75973 GCA_964583795.1 uncultured Pseudomonadales bacterium
ATACTTTCGAGTCAGTCGACAGTTTGCTGTATTACGGTGGGGTCCTTTATGCTGGATTGGGAAGGAGTACAGCAGATGCTGAAGTGTGGAAATATGATGGATCAACCTGGACGAAAGTTGGTGGTGATGCTCTTAATAGCAGCTGGCCAGTTAATACCTACGAATCAGTTACCAGTATGGTAATTTTCATGGGTAAGCTCTATGTTGGATTGGGAAATAATGGAAATGGTGATGCCGAAGTTTGGCGATGTACTGATTGTTCAGGTACTCCTTCATGGACAAAGGTTGGCGGTGATGGACTCTATACTGGTTGGGCAGCAGGATCATTTCGCGAAGTTCCGAGTATGGTACAGAACAATGGCTTTTTGTTCGTGGGGTTGGCTGGTCCTACTGCTGGTGATGCAGAGGTTTGGCGTTGTAGTAGTGCTTGCGATGGTGTGACCCCGGCTTGGACCCGAGTCGGTGGGGATGCTGTCAATTCCTCTTGGGCTAATACGACCTACGAACGTGTTGACTCGATGGCGGTATATAACAATCAAGTAATAGTTGGGTTAGGGGCCACAGCTGGTGATAGCGAAGTTTGGGCGTGTAGTAGTTGTGATGGGACACCAAACTGGGGGGGAACACGCATCGGTGGTGATGACCCCAATGGGACCAGTGGTAGTACATATGGCTGGACCGATGCGACCTACGAACAGATACTAGATTTGGTGACCTACAATGGCTCACTTTATGCCGGTTTAGGAATCTCTGCTGGTGAGTCTGAGTTGTGGCGTTATGATGATGGCTCTTGGACCAAAGTAGGAGGAGATGGGTTGGATGGATCTTGGGATGCAACGATTAACTATATTAATTCCTTGGCTGTTCATGAAGGGAAGCTTTACTCGGGTACTGGAGGTGATGCAAATAGTGATGCAACCATTTGGTCATACGGGAACGACTCTGTGGCCAAATCAGCAGCCTTAACATTAACTGCAGGTACCTGGTATCACATTGCAGCAACTTACGATGGATCCAACATGAAGCTGTATGTCAATGGCGTTCAAAGTGGAACAAGCAAAGCTGCAACTTTAAGCATCGCAGATAATACAAAAAACCTATTGATTGGTCGAGTTTGGGGATCCCGTGGAAATGTCAGTGCTGGCGGTAGCTTTGCTGGAAAGCTCGATGAATTACGGATCTCCTCAACTGCCAGAAGTTCATTTAATACAACTGCATACACTGGTACTGCTCAAACAATTCAACCAAACACTGCAGTATTCACTTCTCAAGTGCAAAGTTACGATGCGTTTACGACGAGTGAGACCGCCAATGGGGGAGCCATCACCTATCGGCTTTCAAATGATGGTGGAACAACTTGGAAGTACTACAATGCCGGTTGGGTGACTTCTAGTTCAACCGCCAATACCAATGATGCCGCAACAATCAATACCAATATTGCCACTTTTCCAATCTCTTCCTCTGGTATTTTGTGGCAAGCAGTCCTTGATGGTGATGGTTCACAGCAAGTGACTGTCTCCAATGTTACTATAGGTGCAATAAGTGATGTGACTGCTCCAACGAATCCAGATTCTTTAACTGCATTGAGTGCAAGCTCTGGAGGATCGGTAATTACGACAAATACTTGGTATCCTGAAACTGCGCCGTACTTTTCATGGAGTGGTGCTACCGATGCGGGGGCAGGTGTTGCTGGATATTATGTCTATTTTGGGACGGATAACACAGCAGACCCAGTTACTGCGGGAGCTTTTCAGGCGGGGGCAACTTACACTGCCTCAAGTTTATCAAGTGGATCGACTTACTATTTACGCATTAAGGCAAAAGATAATGCTCAAAATACTGCCGCAACAGCTTGGCAACCATTTATTTACAAATTTGATAACACAGCTCCTTCAAATCCGTCCGTCGTGACTGTTTCGCCAGCTGGATATGCTGCCACAAACAGCTTTACCTTTTCGTGGCCGAGTTCAGGAAGTGGTATTGCGAGTGATGGGGGTTCAGGTGTTGCTGGATATCAATATAAAACAGGTGCTTCTTCTGGAGCTTTGAGTAGTTTTTCAAGCACCATCACTGATTCTTCGGTGACGATTGCCGATGCAGCGTACCAGACAGGTGAAAATACGTTCTATTTACGAACGGTGGATACAGCGGGGAATGTAAGTAGTACGAATGTAACTGTGACCTACTACTTTGCCGGGAGTGGTCCAGGTGCTCCACAATTTTTATCAGCATCACCTTCTACCAATACAGTAAACTCATTTGCTTTCTCATGGAATGCTCCAGCAACATATTCTGGTTTAGCATCTGAGCTAACCTATTGCTATACCGTAAACACATTGCCATCAGCGGTAACGTGCACATTTACCAGTGCCGGTGCGACTTCTTTGTCTGCCAGTTCTTTTGCTACCCAAACTGGACTCAATACTTTTTACGTAGTGGCTAAAAATGGGACAAGTTCTGGTGGTGCGATCAACTATGGAGCGTATACCAGCGCGACGTTTACTGCAAACACGTCAGCACCGGGAATTCCCTTGAACATTGATGTAGCTGACATCTCTGTTAAATCGACTTCTACTTGGCGACTGACCGTATCATGGAGTGCCCCGACGGACTCTGGATCTGGAGTTGCAAACTATCAAGTGTATCGATCAACCGACGATGTCACGTTTACGAAGATAGCGACGACAACTGGAACTGCCTACGTTGATCCAGATTTATCTCAGGTGACTTATTATTATAAGGTGAAGGCATGTGATAATGTTAACAACTGCGGAGCCTTTACATCATCTATTGGTCTAGAACCTACCGGAAAGTATACCGATGCGGCAGGTTTAAGTGCTGGTCCAACTGTGGGTAGTATTACGACAAAGGGCGCGATTGTTTCGTGGTCCACTGATCGTACTTCAGACTCAAAAGTGCAGTATGGAACGTCTTCAGGGAGCTATTTTTCTTCTGAACCTTCGAACTCAACTCAAATTACTGATCACTCAATAACATTAACGAATTTAAGTCCAGGGACGACCTACTATTACAAAGCGAAATGGACAGACGAAGATGGAAATACTGGAGTAAGTGGTGAGAAAACCTTCAAAACTTCACCCGCTCCAGTTGTTACTGATCCTAAAGTCAGTACTGTCGGGCTAAGCACTGTTTCGTTGACGTACACAGTCTCTGGAGCCAGTAAAGTGAAGATCTACTATGGGAAGTCGGCATCGTTTGGAAATGTTTCAGAAGTTTCAACATCAACCTCAGAAACTAGTTACACTACAATTCTAGAAGAACTTGATGATGGGACGAAGTATTTTTACAAAATTAATTCACTAGATAGTGAGGGTGCTGAATATGAGGGCAGCGTTCTGACTTTTGAAACGTTGCCGAGACCAAAAATCTCAAGTGTGAAAATCCAACAGATTGTTGGAACTGCTCAATCAACACTACTAGTGAGTTGGTCAACAAACACCGAAGTATCGAGTATCATCACCTACTATCCTGAAGGAGAGAATGCAGAAGCAAAGGATCAAGTAAACGTAGCCTTGAAAAAAGGTGACCATCGAATGGTACTCAAAGGTCTCAAAGCCAATACTTCATATCAAATGGTGGTCAGCGGTGTCGATAAGGCTGGAAATAAAGCTTTGTCCGATGTGCAAAAGTTTTCAACAGCAACAGATACTCGTCCACCGCAGATTTCCGGCATGAAAGTTGCTGGGTCGAATATCAAATCGGGTGAACAGATTGTGTCACAGTTAACAGTTTCGTGGTCAACTGACGAGCCTTCTACATCACAAGTGGAGTTTGCCGAAGGTACTGGTACTACCTACTCACAGAAAACGCAGGAAGACGGCAGTGCCAACGTGAATCATACCGTTGTCATTACTGGCTTGTCGCCATCAAAAGTCTATCACCTGCGAGCATTATCAAAAGATGTCAATAACAATCAATCAAACTCAGTTGATACCGTCACAATAACGCCAAAAGCGACAGATGATGCGTTGAACCTCGTCATCAGTAACTTACAACAAGTGTTTGGATTTATTCGTCGTTAATGGCAGTTTTTTTCGTGAGCTCTTGCTTCTCTCGTGTGAACTTCCTATACTGAATGGTGTCTATGGATGTTGATTCCGGTGCTGTGATGGTGGAGATAAAGGAAGTTACAAAAACCTTTACTTTGCGTGATCAGTCAGTACAAATTCTAAAAGGTATTAATGCCACAATTCGGATGTCGGATTTTGTGGTTATTCTGGGGCCCTCTGGCTGTGGAAAATCAACCTTACTTCATATTATTCTTGGATTAGAGAAACCCACCGCTGGGACAATCATGTTTTTAGGAGAAAATATTTATGACAATACTGATGAAGACTACCGCTCTTCATTTAGAAAGAAACATATTGGAATGGTGTACCAGCAAGCAAACTGGGTGAAATCATTGAATGTCGTTCAAAACGTGGGCTTTCCTTTGATCTTGTTAGGAATGGAGGAAGAGGTGGCTCATGATAAAGCCATGGAGTGCTTACACTTAGTTGAAATGGAAAACTGGGCGGACCGTATCCCAACTGAGTTAAGCTCTGGTCAGCAACAACGTGTGGCACTTGCTCGGTCACTTATCAATAATCCAGAAATTATTATCGCGGATGAACCAACAGGAAATCTTGACTTTACTTCTGGTGAAGCAATGATGGAATTGTTGTACGGGTTTAATCAAGAGAAACGCAAAACAGTAGTGATGGTGACACATGACTTGGAGTATGTAAAGTATGCCAACACTGTGATCCGTATGATGGATGGTGTTGTTGTTGGTGAGTATCGAGGTGACCAGAAGAATGAATTAATGAAGGGGTTAAAGTTAAAACGAAAAGTTTCAAATGATGAGCTCGGGTCTGCAGCAAGTCAAGGGAAATTTACTCTAGACACGCTCCCAAGTGAGTCTCAAACTACTCAAAGTGACTCGAGTCAAGCTGTGCTCAAGCAAACTCAACCCATTGCAAGTACAATGAAAGTTGTAACGAAACCGTAAACTCATGCGCGTTCAAATACATCCACTATCAGCTTTGAAAAATTTTAAGGTTTTTTGGTTAAGTATTTTTTCGGTGGCAACTTTTCTTTTTTTTCTTCTCATTTATTTATTTTCCAAACTATTTAAAAAAACTTCTCAGTTTCGATTTTTGCCAGGACCTGTCAAACGATTTTTTGAAACGATTGTGAAGGCACTTAAATCAGTGTTAAATTTTATGAGTGGCTACAAAGAAGACACTATTAACCGGGTCAGTCTCATTGATTTAGCCATCCGAAACATGTTGTTTAAGAAAAATCGAGCGTTTATTACTATAGGGGGTATGGCTTTAGGAATTGGCTCAATCGTTTTTCTCGTTTCTTTGGGATATGGCGTGAACAAATTGGTTGTTGATCGCGTAGCCCGGCTCGAAGAAATGCAACAAGCAGATGTGAACACATTACCTGGAAATGATAGTAAGATTACTGATTTATCACTATCCCAATTTCTGGAGTTTGAGCATGTAAAGCTTGCGTTACCGCAGATTGCCGTGGTGGCAAAGATAAATTATTTGAATTCCTCAAGTGATATGGCTGTTTACGGTGTGACCGCTGAGTACTTAAAGCAAAGTGCGATCCGTCCTTCTTATGGGAAGGTGTTTGATAATAACGAGCTTTCGCAAGTCGCTCCAAATAAACCACAAGTTGCTGGAATTTCTACTCAAGCAGATGAGCAATCAGATGATCTTGTGCTCTCTCATCTTAGTGAAAATGACCAAGATACTATAGCTACTGTTGAGTATGAGATTTTAGCTGATGAGTGGGTAAGAGTTCGCAGTGGTCCCAAAAAAGATGCTGAGATTTTGGGTTATACCCGTCAAGTCAGTAACCGTCAAACCGGTGAAGAAGTTTGGGGAGAAACGTATTCTGGATCGGAAAAAGGCGCTCAGGAGCGCGAAGAAACGAGTACTATTCAAGGTAAATGGATTCATAGTGTGGTGGCAGTTTGGCAAGAACAATGTCCGATAGAGAGTGACACACATTGTGACAAAAAGGAGTATCAGCCGGTGCTAGAAGTTGATGGCACTCAAAAGATCGTATCAGGCTATTTTGCTCAAGTAAGTGCTAACGTTATTGCTCAAGTAACAAGACAACCAGGAGTTTTGGGTTTAACGACAGAGAACCTCGATGATCAGTTAGAACAAGATACTACATTATTGGCTCAAGCAAATTCTTCTGATGCTATCACCTCTAGTGACACAACAACCTCTTTACCCAATACTTCTACGAGCACTGCAACTGGCACGAATGATATTGATATCGCAACACTCACTTCACTTATTGATGCTTCAGATGAAGCGGATTTGGCGGCGATTGCTTCTGAGGCAGCGGGGATCAAATCTCAGCAAGTGAAAACAGTTCCCCTTGATGCGTCAGCAAGTAAGGTTGCGGTAGTGAATACTGCGATGCTTGGTATTTTAGGTCTTCAACCGCAGGAAGCTGTCGGCAAAACGTTTGATGCATCGTTTATTGTGGTTGGGACACTACTCGACAACGATGAAAAAATTGAATCGGTTCCAACACCATACACCATTATTGGCGTAATTCAGGATGATTCGTCACCATTTTTTTACGTGCCATTTTTGGACTTACGCAAGTTGGGTATTACGAACTACTCTCAAGCAAAAATTGTCGTAGATGATCAGATAAATTTGGCTTCGGCTCGCACCAAAATTGAGTCGCTTGGATTTGCAACAAATTCAACGGCTGATACTGTTGAGCAAATTGATCGTTTGTTTGCTACGCTTCGTACAGTGTTAGCTTTGTTGGGGATGGTGGCTCTCGCAGTTGCTTCACTGGGTATGTTTAACACCTTGACAGTTTCTTTGCTCGAGAGAACACGTGAAGTGGGGTTGATGAAAGCAATGGGAATGAAGTCTCATGAAGTGCGTGAGTTGTTTCTTACTGAGTCAATGATCATGGGCTTTTTGGGTGGAATTTCTGGTATCAGTATGGGCTTTTTAGCAGGAAAGTTATTGAGTGTGCTTATTTCTTCGTATGCTATCACTAAAGGTCAAGGGTTCATTGATGTTTCATATATTCCAAGTACTTTTATCGTGGTCGTTTTTTCCCTGTCTATGGTTGTTGGTATCGTTACCGGGATTTATCCGGCTCGAAGAGCTACAAGTATTTCTGCTCTGAATGCATTGCGCTACGAATAATTTTGTTTCAGCTGGTTTGTTAATTATATGAACGGATTGCAACTGACATTCTTGATTTTTTTGTTACTTTCGCTGTAGTATGTACCAAAGGAGTGATATGAAAAAAGTTCTCGTCATTGAAGATGATGCGTTTTTGCTCAGTGTGTACCAAGCAAAGATGCAGCAAGTGCAGCTTGATTTTCGTATTGCCAAAGATGGTGAGCAAGCATTCTCACTTTTGAATGAATTTCAACCTGATTTAATTGTTTTGGATCTAATGATTCCAAAAGAAAGCGGTTTTGATGTTCTTAAGAAACTAAAGAGTGAGCCAAAATGGCAAAACATTCCTGTATTGGTTGTTTCAAACTTAAGTCAAGATGAGGAAAAAGAGAAAGCCAAAAAGTTGGGAGCAGTAGATTTCTTTGTGAAAAGCGAAGTAAATATGCAAGAAATAATTCAGAGAGTTGAACAGTTGTTAGGCGAGTAGTGCTAAAACACTACTCTTGCTTTGACTTTCTGTGAGCATTTTTTTGTGTGAGGTCAAATAACGACACCTTGTTGCTGTCTAATACATTGATATCCACATATGTTTGTATTCCAGATACTTTCCCCCTGTTACTGTATTGCCAAAACAGCCATGATTGAGTAGGAACACGGGGTGGCGTGCTAATTGAGCGAAACTACAGTTTGTATTGTGAAAAGTAATTTTTGACGTACGCATTGTAGGTGTCGTAGGTCACATAGAGAATCGGTTTTCTGCCATAATGATTTTCAAGAATTTTGGCGAACTCAATAATATTTGAACGGACGGTTGAAGCTTCAAGGTGTGTGTCAATCTCGATGTCGATGACGGGTGGTAGCATAGCAGTATCGTCTGGAACGGTACTGATGAATAGTTGCGCTTGTTCTCGTCCGCTACTGCGCATCGAAAAAAAATGATATGCGCCGACGTATAGGCCGTGTTTTTTTGCCTCGGCATAATTTTCGAGAAACGTATCATCGACAAAGTCATACCCCTCTGTGGCTTTAATGTACACAAATGAGTATTTTTTTGTCGACGCGACGGTTGCCCAATCAATATGACCTTGGTGGTGTGAGACATCGAGTCCCTTTACCGTGTATCCAAGTGTGAAGATAGTGTTGTGCCAAATGTAGCCATAATACTCAAGAATTATGCTTATCGCGAAAATTAGTATGATTAAAAGGTTGATCGAAAGTATCTGAATAAATGAGAGTGAGTGCAATTTACGAAAAAGAAATGTCATAAAAACCCGAAAGTGATTAGGTAAGATCAGTGAATGGATTATATGCAAGTTCCCACAAATACCCATCTGGATCGGCGAAGTATCCACTGTACCCTCCCCAAAAAACTTTTTGTGGTTGTTTCATTGGTGTCGCACCAGCTTTTATGGCTTCTTGATAGGCATTATCAACTTTTTTCGGTGAAGCTAAGTTCTGTGCCAAAGTAATCCCTGAAAATCCGTGACTACTAGCACTTACTCCAGCATTTTTGCTAACTCTTTTTTGGGAAAAAGTGCTAGCCACGTGCCTTCAAGTTGGAACATCACATGCTCATCACCTTCTTTGTATTGATGTGGTGTAAACTTCAGTCCATCTCGATAAAATCGTAGTGAGCGTTGAAAATCTGATACACCGAGAGTAATAAGGCTAATCTTTGGTTTCATACGGCTAGTATAGCAGGGAAAGGGAGAAAAATGCATTATTGAGTAATAAATTTACTCAATTCCGTCTTGTAATAAGCTCATTTCGGGCAAAAAAGACCTGAGGCAGTAATAAAGCTATTGTAATAACTCCAAGTAGTAGAGCAAATGCATTTGGTGAGTTGGTATCAATGAATTTTCCCACAAAATAAAAACTCACCGTAAATGGTATCCGAGAAAGTAGTGTCAAAGTTGACAATGCTGTGGCACGATTTTTTGAAGAAATAAACCGATTTATTAAGACAGACCGAGCATTGTTAAAGGTCGTTGAGCTCGAAATGCGCAGAATAATCAGAGCACTGCCTAAATACACTTGAACCAATGGAGCGAATAAAAACGATGAAAGTAGTGCTAGTGTTGCTACGATGAAGAGTTTTAAGTTTCCAAATTTACGACGAAGAAATGGATAAAAGTGTGAAGCAATAGCAGCAATAATGTAGCCAGTCCCAAATAAGATGCCTATGCCACTTCCATTCATGCCATACTCCTTGGCTTGCGAGATACCTAAAATTTTTGCAGCGAAAAAGTATCCTGAAGTAATGGTGATAATCAACAGTGAAATTTGAGTGGTACGTTTGTCTTTAAACAACTCGGAAAAACCTTTTACGTTTTGGGAGACATAATTTTTCAAACTAAATTTTTCTGAATCAATCGAAGGCTCTTGAATAAAAATACATAATACAGCAGCCAAAAAATACAAACCAGCTGTGATCAAAAATGGTCCAGTTTTCCAAATATCGTACAAAAAACCTCCGCCAAGCGCAGCAAAAAAAAGGCCGATCCACGTAATTGTTTCTACTCGGGCGGTGACATGATCGTAGTTTTGCTCATGACCGTGTTCTTTCAAAGTGTCGTACATCAATGATTCTTGAGTTCCCGAGTACAGTGATTGACCAAGGCCGTTGATGATCCGACCAATGGCAAAAATCAAAAATGTGTGTCCATTGACTACAACAAGAATCCCAACGGCACTGAAAATAAATGACCAAAACAGTGTCCACTTTCGACCGATCAAATCACTAATTGCTCCGGTAGGAATCTCAAACACGTTGGCACTAACGGTAGTCAATGCTCCAATGATCGCTACTTGTGTGAAGTCTAAGTACTGCAAAAAGAACAGTAACCAAATTGCAATAGGGAAGTATAACTCATTGATCAAAGCCAGTGCTGTGCCGATGGTGATATTACGATGACGAGGTGTGTCCATTGCTACAATAGTTCGAGTTTGACTAATTTGGTAAGTATACCACTGCCAATCTGAGCAAAGCTTGACAGCGTGGTGAAAAGTAGAATATATTCTAATTATTGAATGTATGGAGGGGATTTTATGAAAATTTCAACAGCTTTAGTGTTTTTTGCTTTCGTGTTTTTTGCTGCACCATCACTGGTTAGTGCGCAAATGATGGATGGTTTTCGTGAGACAAATCCTCAAGTCGAAACAAAAGAGGAAAGTAAAGCAACTGAAGGAAAACTGATTTGGGATAAACTCCAAAATAAAGAAACTGAATGTCAAACGTTAAATGATAGTGATTTTGGGAAATTGGGTGAGTTTTTTACTCAAAACATGATGGGGGGAAGAACTGAAGTAATGGAAAAACTTATGGAAGAGCGCCTGGGTGAAGAGGGTGAGGAGCAAATGAACGTAGTTATGGGCAAGCGATTAAGTGGATGTGATGCAACTGCCCAATTCCCCGAAGGTGCAGGGTACTTCTCACCGATGATGGGGGGATATGGAGGGATGATGGGAAGAGGCTATGCCAACACTTTCGCTGACAAAAACTACAATTCATTTCCGATGATGAGTGGAAATTATTGGAATGGGGGCAGGAATGATAGTTTTATGAGCCTAGTTGGTTGGGTGGTACAGATTTTGTTCTTTGGTTTGGGCAGTGTGTATTTTCTCAAAGGGATGACTCAGAAAACAAAAAAGTAAAGGCTCTTTTATTGAGAGTTTGCAAAGGAACTTGCTGCTTTGATGGTGTAGCCGGCAGTCCCATCGAGATGATGAATGATGCGCACGCTTTGAAAGCTTGGTAATAGCGGACACTCACTGCGATCGACAATAATGTTTCCTGACAAACTTTCGGGTTCAAACAGCTGTGAAGGACAGTTCTCTGACTGTTCGATAAACTGAATATTGTCAACTTGATCAAGATCCATGCCTTTGGAAAAATGTCCTACTAACTCAGGTGAGAAATTCTGTGTCACAAACAAATAGTGCAAATCAATTGTTTGGGCATACGGCAGATAAACTGTAGGGTACTCTTGTCGATGGTCTTTTAGCCAATACGCGAGCTGATGCTGTTCATCAGAGCGATACGGAGTGGCAGCGAGTGAGTGGAGTGAAAAATAGTCTTGGGTAAAGTAAACGCTTTCAACTATCAATACCAGTACGATTAATATACTCAATGCTTTACTCCAGACTTTGGATGATGCGAACAGTAATTGCCAACAAAACGCAAAGAGCACGGCCCAGAACACACTTGATACAAGTGTCCGATGGACATTGGGGACATCTTCGAGTGTTAGCGCTGCTGGTACCGCTGCAACAGCGAGGATCCACATGAACCACAAAAAGTATTTGCCTCGATTGGGTTTAAACAAAATTGCGAACGGAGATTCTTTTGTTGGGGAGATAAAGTGTTTGATAACTGCTGCGATAATCATCAGTATAAAGCCCCAGTACAACTCACCATGCTCAAATACTTTATATCGCTCTGGTTTTCCGCCGGTTCCGGCTAAAAAATCAGGTGAAAAGTATGTTGCGTATTGACGCAAAAACTCACGAGCGGCTAATACGTATCGATTATAAAAAACTCTTGCTTGCAGGATTTTTCCTGAGCCCAGTCCAATACTCAAATTTGTTGATCTGCCAACAATGGTTCCATTGAAAGTAAACAGTGACGTTTGGTTAAATCGTCCTTTGCCCCAAGTTGTTTGACTGATCATGAACGTTATGCAGAAAAACAGTGCTGAAATGAGTAGCAGTAGTTTTTTCCAGTTGCGATTCGAAGCGAGTAAAAACAAAGGAAGTAAACTCAGTGGTACAAATACTCGAAATCCTGGATACAAAAAGTACGTGAATAACAATGAAGCGACAGCAACCAAAAGCAGTGGAATTTTTTTTCGAGCTAGTGCTATGATGATGAAAATAATTCCCAGTAGATAAAAAAAGGTGGCCAAGATGCCCTCAGAAGTAGCGCGTGACAGTACAACATGCCACGGCATCACTGCGAGTGCAAATCCAGCGATGAGTGAGGCTTTCCTTGATTGAAACAACGTGTTACATAGCCACATGACAAGCCCTACTGTCGCTGTCCCAAGCAGTGCAATGGGGAACCGCACCGCAAACTCATTGACTCCAAAGAGATAGGTTGTGGCTCCGGAAATATACATTGGGATGACATTGGGATAGTCCCCAAAATTGTCAAAATACAAAACGGGCCACTTGTTCCCGTAGAGATCAACTCCGTTTTGTAAGATGAACCGTCCGACATAGCCATTCATGACTTCGTCGTTATGAAATCCAAAAGGCACTGAAGCTAAGTGATAAAAACGAAACACAGCTGCAACAATAATGACCAAAGCAGCGGCAAAATAATAAGCTCGGGTGTGCTTTTGTACAGGAGTGATTCTTTGGGCTGATAAGTTTGGCTTTTTTTTCACAATTTGTCTCTATTGTACTATTGATCGACTCATTTGAGTGCCCAAATTTTGCATAATCGTACAAGTGATACAATAGTGTGTATGCCAAAGTCAACGGATGAAGCGGTGATGCAGCAATTGATTGCCTATGCGCACGAGCGAATGTCCAAACAGAATGCGTACCCATTTTGTGCGTTTGTGGTGAAAGATGATCAGGTCATTGCTCGAGCCTTCAACGATGTCAACAACTCTTGGGGAGATCGAACAACCCATGGTGAGATGATAGCGTTAAAAAAAGTTTCTCAAGCACATCACTCGACAACAGCAATTCGGGGAGTGAGTGTGTATACTACTTGTGAACCGTGTTTAGCCTGTTTCGAAACTATTTTTTGGTCTGGTGCTAAACGAATCATCTATAGTGTGGGAAAAACTGAGTTTGCTGAGTATTTTCATGATCACTCTTTCGATATCCATCAGTTTCCAAAACAACATCCAGGAATGATTGAGATTGTTGGCGGTGTACTCAAAGAGGATGGCGTCCAACTATTTCAAACAGCGAAGGAAAAGTATGGTTGGTAACCTTGATTCGTTAATGCGTCAAGTGCTTTCATTTAGTGTTGAGGTAATGGATCGGATGCATCAGTTCCCATATGTTGCTTTTGTGGTAAAAGATACTGCGGTGGTCAGTCGTGCGGTGAACGAGGTGTATCAAAACTTAGATCCGACGGCCCATTGTGATGCAGTTGCCATTCGTCGTGCTCAAATGGCTTTGGAAACTGGAGATCTATCGGAGTGTACCTTAATTTCTTTGTTTGAACCAACAGTGTTGTCTTTTGACGTAGCGCTTTGGGCCAGCATTCATCAATTTGTCTGGTGCTTGGATAAAGAGGATTTGCCAGATCAGTATACTTCGATTCCGTATGGCCCTCGAGAATACTTGCGTGATCATCCCAGAAAAATTAGCGTTAGTCGCGGTGTACTGCGAGAGCAGGGATTAAAAATCATGCACTCAGCCATTGATCAAAAACTC
Organism: uncultured Pseudomonadales bacterium; assembly: GCA_964583795.1. Classification (GTDB taxonomy): domain Bacteria; phylum Patescibacteriota; class Microgenomatia; order UBA1400; family PJMF01; genus JBDTME01. The sequence goes on from CAZOWX010000004.1 coordinate 67,951, forward strand.
TCGCTTGTCGCTGCCCCGTACTCAAGACAGATTGAGTTGTTTGAGTAAAGTGTTATGGCAAAAGAAAACATTTTTGGATTACAAGGGTGCGATTTACCAAATAATAAAGGGTTATGTAGCGCGTGTTGTATAGTCATGACTGTTGAAAGTATGCAAAAACCCGAAGGTGAAATTTGCACAAGTTTGACAGAGAAGGGATGCCCATTTCATGGAACACAAGAGCAATCATTTGAGTGTCGCAGATTTCACTGCCAAGTTGTTTCGACTAGGGTCAAATTATGTTTGATTGCACAATGCCTAAGAGATGGTGTCATTACCGAAGATGAAGCAAATGATGCTCGACGACTGTGGATTATTTCTTAAATTTTGAAAATGATATGCCATTATTTCCCCCTGTTTACTGAACTGATTTCTCTGATTAATGTTTGCTTTGGTTTTACTGTAAGTTTTTCCTTGTATAGAGAACCCAGAAAGATAACGGGACAACACTAACACAGGAAATAATCCCAAGTAAGCTATACATCGTTTTTATTCCAAATGCAGTGATGATGGGTGCAGAAATGGTCGTCGTAAAAATATACACAAAGCCGATTAAAAGACTTAAAAATGAAATTGCTGTAGCGCGATATTTACTTGAAAATACTGTATTGATTAATGGAGATAACAGAATCCAACGGGCAGTGGAGGTGATCATTGCGGCTTGAATAAACGGGATTCCCCAATATCCTTTCAATGCAAATCCGGGTAGAAAGGCAATGATCATGATAATGGGAAAAAACACTATCCGAGCGCTTTCACTTACGATCCGATTATTTTGTAGTACAAATCTGATCAAAAAAATATTGAGCAGACGCATTAGTGAAAAAAAAATCCCCCTGATTACATTAGACGGAACAAGCGAAATCATCATAAAGTCAGTAAAATAAAGTGCTGCAGACCAGGAAATTCCGGCGACTGCAATGTAAAATAACGACAATGTAGTTGTTTGTTTATTTTTAAATGCCTCTTGTGAGCCTTGTCGAATTTGTAAGACATAGTTATGGAAAGTAAATTTTTCTGAATCAATGAATGGTTCTTTGTAAAACCAAATACTAGCAGTTCCCAATAAAAGGCTAACACCGTAAAGGATATACGGCAAAAACATCCATTTTTCATAAAAAAAACCGCCCGTAGCAGTAGCAATAATTAAGCCTACTTGAAAAATAAAACTAGCATTTCCATTCACTGTGTCATATTTTTTCTCTTTTTGCTTGTTTATACGTATCGTAAAGCAACGCTTCTTCAGAGCCTGAACGAAATGAATCAAAGAGTCCAACCATGAGAGCTAGGACTAAAAAGTGCCAAAACTTAGTTGCGAAGGGAAAGAAAAAAAAACTAAGAGCTCCAACTATCCATCCAATCAGATCAGTTATCCGTCGACCAATGAGATCTGCGAGTGCCCCACTTGGAAGTTCCAGGAGCATTTGTGCGAGATACTGCAGTGTGACTAAATATGAGATTTCTGAGGCAGAAATTTTGCCCTGATAGTAGACAATCCAGATTGGAATTGTAAAACTTAGAGAGCGAAAAAAATAGGTGACGTAAAAAATCCCGGTATTCCATTTGTAAACAGGGATATTTCTCATTGTAATAGTATAACAATTATTTGTTCTTTTCCTTAAAGATGCGATAAATTTATTGTGCGTGAATAAAGTCTGATCCTTGCTTTAAAAGAATAACTTTTTTCTACTTTTAAAAACCTCTCCACAAAAACGCCGTGATATTCAATCCACCTTCGATGAGCTTAATGGCTTTTTTGAGCTCGTATTGACTGATTGTTTCATTAAGCGGTTCACGATCAGGAATGTTGCCAGTGTCGTATTTTTGCAAAGTTGGAAGTGCTTTTGAATCACCGAGTTGCCCCAGTGCCCAAATGGCTTTATTTCGATCGTAGAATGAGTTTTGTGTGTCATCGAGTTGAGCAATGAGTGCATTCACGCACTCTCCGCTGTAGTTTCGCTTTGCTGTCGCACACACTTGTTTCACTTCAAATCCGATCCATGTACCTGTGATGACGAATAAAAGGAGCATTATGCTGATGCCAATGGAAATAAAAAGTACTGCGATCTTTTTGATCGAACGGAACGTGTTAGCAGACATGAGAACCTCCTTTACTTAGATCCTGATTGAAAAGTCGCATTCTACTGCAAGGTCGTAGAATTTGGCAAAAGAAGTCTTTATTTTCTTCTCCCTCCCAAGGCGGGCAGGCAAGTAGCACCGCTACTATCGGTGTCCACCCTGGGTGGATTGCTCAAATCTACTCCCTTTCGTCACGAACGGGACCTTTCAAACAGGCTCTAAAGAACATATCTTCGATACTTACGTGGAAAAATTGGGCAATCTCGTAGGCCAGTCCTAGCGATGGCAGGTATTTGTTGTGCTCAATAGCAACAATTGTTTGTCGACTGATCCCGAGTTTATCCGCCAATTGCTCTTGGGTGAGGTCATGGATAGCTCGATACACTTTGAGTTTATTTTTCATGAATACTACCACCCAGTTTTTGATTAATGAAAAAATGAGCGATTGAGTAGGTGACGATTAACATGAGTGAAAGATATGCAAAAATCATTCCTAAAGCTTCAGTGAAGGCAAACTCGCCCTTTGAAAAGACACTCAAACCACTTTTCGATGGAATTAAGAGTAAAATTGCGGTGAGTCCCAGCGTTGGCGTAAAGATAGCATAGGTGAACTGAGCGGCTTTTTGTTGCACGCTCAGCTCTCGCTCATCAGTGCGACGATGAATTTTCACTCGAGCAATAATCAAGAACAGCATTCCTGTAACGACTCCAACAAGTGATAGTAAAAAGTTGCCGTTGTATACGGCTAAAGCAACGATACAAAGGATAAAGAGTGTGACGATCACTCGAAGTTGTTGGAAGCGTTTTGGTGTGAGCATGAGAAAATTGTAATGAATGTTTAACATTTTGTAAAGAAGGTTTGACAAATAAAACAGATCGTACTTGAAAGACCTTGGTTACTTGCGTAGGATGGAATGATGGTTGACGATTTATTACACCGCAATTTAACTCGAAGAGAGTTTTTGACACTACTCTTTTCATTTCTTGTTTTTCTCTTTGGAGCTCAGTGGTTATTGAAACCGCATCGCGTGGAAAAGAAGGCTACCTTTGGGAATGGTTCCTACGGGATGTAGTGTTGAGGGACTTTATTTTTTGAGTATTACTTTTTTTTCTATTTATAATCACAATAACGAGTACAGTGAACTGGTATAAAGCTACCAGTGGTAATGCCATCAAACTCATGTTTAGAATGTCAGACGTTGGTGTGATGATAGCTGCTGCAGTAAAACTAAGCAGTATGACCCATTTTTGGAAGTGCATTAAAGAGCGAAATGAGAAATGTTTAACTTCATTTACAAGAAACAGAACGAGTGGAATTTGAAATATGAAACCGAAACCCAATATGTACCGTGAGATAAACGTGAGATATGAATCAGTTGATATTAGTGAATGAATCGAATTTGTTTCAAACTGGTTGAGAAAATGTAGCGTGGCTGGTAAGAGGATGAAGTATGCAAATCCCATCCCGATGCCGGCTAAACAGCACGAAATGACGATAAAGAGTACTGAATTTTTTTGTATTTCGTTCGGAAGAGCTGGAAAAGAAAAGTTGTATATTTGAAAGAGTAAAACTGGGAGAGAAGTAATAAACCCAAAAAGCAGACTTATTTTTAGAAAAAAGTCAAATCCCCCCATTGGAGATTGATAAAATAATTCTTGTTGCAATGGAGCAATGAGAAATCGTAGAATGTCTTGGCGGTACATGTACCCTACACAGGTAAGCGCAACAAAAAAAAACGCCCAAATACTTATTTTAGTGCGTAACTCCTGGAGATGGGTTAAAAAAGGCTGTTCGATCGTAGTCACAACTACTTTGGAGATTGTTTTTTATTGCTTGGCTCTTGATCCCTTTCCTTTTCAATGTCACTGGTCAGTCCCTTTCTCAATTCTTTTATTGCAGCGCCAACATTTTTTGACAATTCAGGTAGGTTTTTCCCACCAAAGAGTAACAGTATAATGAGCAAAACGACAACTAGTTCTGGAACACCAACACCAAACATATCTGATTTTCTTTAAATAAAACTGGTACTATATAAGCATGGAATTTGTACGATATCAAGTAGTGCTGAAAACGATATTGATTTTCATGCTAAGTTGCTATGTCTTGGCAGGAAAAGTGAGTGCTACATCATACGGATCAGGAACATATAGTGCAAATAAGTATGGAGGAATCAATATAGCCAGTTGTGCCCCTGATATTAATCAGGATGGAAGAGTTGACCTTTTCGATTATTCATCACTATTAATTGACTTCCTCAAGTTACAATTGAGAAATCCCAGAAGCGATATCAACAAAGATGGAATTGTGGATTTAAAAGATTACTCTATTTTGGTCAATAGTTTTTTAAAAGCTTGCAACGGCTGAGGAAAATTATGGAGCGACATTCCCTACTTGGGTAATATCCTGCGCCCCTGGTTGAATATGGATGTTTGTTGTTTGATTTTGAGTCGCCCGATTGCCAATAAGGGTTACTCCTGATGAGTGGGTGGAGACATATATCCCATATAGGTTCCTTGAGGTTAAACAATTGGATACGATGATATTTGAACTTCCAATTCCATCACTTGTATTGTTCACAAATATCCCGACACCACGTCCTGATCCTAGATTATCATTTGTCGATATATTAGAAATAATACTATTGGTGACTCCCACTAGATGAATTCCGATAGAAGTATTATTACTCATTGATCCACCAATAATTTGGATGTCGTTGCACTGAATCAAACGAAATCCTTGATCCGTACCTGTAGATTCACAATCAATGAACCGAACCCGTTCAACGGTCCCGAGGGCACCCTGAATGGTTACGCTCGCCGACGCATTATTTTCAAACTGACAACGAGAGAAGTGGATATTTCTTACTGTTTCGCTACTACTGTTGGGTTCGAGATCAACGCCTGATTGAGGGGCAATACCGCCAGTGTTATAAAAACGACATTCAACAATATCAACTTTGTCAGCAGAGATAATTGAAAGACCTTGTCGACGATTGTGATCATACACACAGCGTTCGAGTTTAACCTGCCGACTGTTTTTCGCAATGTACATCCCATCACCCCAGCAATCTTTGATCGTGACTTCCCGAATCACCACGTTTTGTACATTATTCATTTCAATCCCAAAACCCCACTCACCCGTTGTCCCGATGTGGTTCGTTCGATCGCCAACAATTTGACCACCATGTATGGTTACATTGGTTACATTATCCAGTAAAAATGCGCGATACGGGTGCGTTATATTATTTGGCTTCACTTGAACAATAGCTTGCGGATGAAGAATGAGTGTCTGATGAGAAGCAACTCGCAGACCTGTGAGAGCATCGATCAGATATGTTGCAGGACCTGGAAAGTAGACGTATGCTGATGTTGTTTCTGATAAAACGGACTGAATTGCTGCTGTATCATCAGTTACTCCGTCGCCTTTCGCTCCAAACTGGAGAACATTTTTTACCTCAAGAACATTCTTTAGTTTACCGTCTGGAGTATGGGAGACTTCTAAAAACTGATTAAGAACATTGCCCCAAGTGCCATCATCACTTCCGACAACAGGTAATCGAGGAGAAGAAATTGCCATATTGTGTTTATTTTAAGTTACTTTTTATCAGATTATCAAAAAAGTATAACAAAAATGTAGCGACAATAGCAAATTTTCAAGATAAAGAGATGATCATACTGTCGCAATAAAATAAAGGGACCTTTTTGGGAAAATGGTGACATGGGATTGGACAAAGTATTTACTAGACTCTAAGAAAATATATGAAGCAAAATCTTTCTGTATTTTCCTCTTTACCATTAAAATTTCTAAACTCGAAGACGATGTCGGGTTATATGGAGCCGAGGTTTTGCAGCTAGTTGAGATTATTTGAAAGGATTCTTGATCAAACATGAACCTTCATTTTTCAATCATATCTAAAAGTTGTCATCCTCAAGAAGTGAGTCGATTTCCAGAAGTATTTTCGTGGATCCCCGATGCTCGATGGCTTCACTTGGCCCGCCCTGGGCGGACCAGGTTCATTCATCGGGTCGAGGATGACGCCTTTTTATTGGGTGTGTCCAATAAAGTAGTGCTTTTGTGCAGACCGATCTACTCAATCAACCCTTTCTCTTTTAAATCACCAAAAATCAAATGATCCACGGCAGAGGTGAGTGATTTTTGTGAGAAGGTGAAGAAATCTATTTTTTCAATCTCGGCACTGGCTTTGAGTTTTCCGGTGAATGTTGCGGTGTAGCAACTCATGCGTACCATAGTGCCATTCGGTTTACCGTGTGCTTGGGCTTCAAAAACTCCATACTTTTTGATCGTATTTGGTAGGAGTGACACACTCAGCTCTTCATCGACTTCTCGGATCAGCGCTTCGTAATCACTTTCACTGCCTTCGCGTTTTCCTCCGGGAATGTACCACGTGTCCTTGCCTTTCGACAAAGTGACCAAAATCTTTTTATTAACGATATAAATATATGCGAGTTTATCAATGTACTGTTTCATACGACCTTTCCCACTTGATTAACTCTCTAGAGTATAATCGACGCAGTTGTAAAATCTAGTGAAGCTGCCTTCACCAATGACTGAAATTTCCATTCACCCTGTTCAGGCCCAAATTGTGTTGCTTCTGCTCTCGCAAAGCAATCAATCCTTTTCTCAATTAAATAAAGGGGAGTTAACTAATGACTGGTTTAGTTATCACCTTCGACAAGTGATAAAAAAAGGTTGGGTCGAAAAGAGTGGAAAAAAGTATGTATTAAGTTCAGTTGGGAAAAAGTTGGCACTACAAGTTAATCCGCAAGAGTATGAACTTTCTCAACCACAGCGAGTGTCAGTGTTACTGGTGATTCAAGATGATGATAACTATTTGATTCAACAGCGATTGTCTGAACCATTTTATGGAGTGTGGGAATTTCCAACCGCACGCATTCCGTTTGGAGTTCAGGCTCAACAGTTTGCAGAAGAATTACTCAAACAAGAAACTGGAATTATTACGAAGTTACAGTTTTGTGGGGTAAACCAAAAGGTTGAGACAAAAAATAAAGCCTTTTTTGATGATAAGTACTACTTGGTTTTCAAGGGACTTAAAGAAGGTGGAGAAATGCTGTTAAACTTTCCCGGAGGAAAAAACTTTTGGTTAACCAAACAAGAATTATTAGCCAAAGAAAAAACCCATTTTGATTTGAGAAATACATTGAGGATTATTGAAGGGAAAAGTGAAATGACTTTTATAAATGGAGAAGTGAGTGAGTACTAAGGCTTGAAAGGATTTGTATGCTATGCTCATTCAAATTCGTCACGCAGAAGTTGTGGAGTGCACGGTTGGGTAAATAGTGTGCGAATCAGTTTTTCTTTTTTCTGTGTGTTGTTGTACAAATGTTCCAGAAAGTTAAATGCGCTGTAGTATACCGGAGCGTACTTGCCAAATAACTCATCAGTAGAAAAGTTCACTATATATTGAATACTCTGTTTACTTAATGCGAATTGTTCCAGTTTTTTCTTGATTTCTTCCCTACTTAAATGATCATCAAAGTACCAGAAAGTGGCTACATTTTGAGCGGCGAAAATGAGGCGATCATAGTACCAACCAAGGAGTAACTCATTATTTTTTGGGGTTAGACCACCAAGCAAGACAAAGATCCCCTCAGCAATGGCTTCACTGACAAAGGTTTGTGGGCTAAAGGTAACGACCAACCCATGTTCGCCTTTGCCATCCTCAGTAAGTAATCGATCTTTTTGTGACAGCTCTGAATGGTGGCCGCCGTATGCTTCATGGAATGCTAAGCGATAAAGATCTAACTGGGTAAATGAGACGTCACTATTGAGAGTCAGCTTTGATCGAAATGGAGCAAGATGTGTGTTAAATGCACTCCATGGCTTATCTTGAACAACTTCAAACTCAAATCCTTCATCTGGGAA
>CAZOWX010000005.1:0-66286 GCA_964583795.1 uncultured Pseudomonadales bacterium
AAAAAAAAAAAACTAAAATCAAAAACGATAGAATGGGAAGAATTGAGAAAATTCATAAGTATATTTTAGTGTACTCCCTTTATCACAAAGAAATCAACAGATATCAAACTTCTCAACAGTAAAAGGGTACCACAAATTTCTTGATTAAAACAAGGGATTATTTTGAATGTAGACAAAGCTATATTCCTTATCTCAAGAAGAGCGGTCACAAGCAATACGACTATTGTTATTCGCTCTTGGTCGGGTTGTCTACTTGAGGGGTCGTAGAAGCTGAAAAACCGTTTTTTTCTAAGTAATCTTTCCCTAGAATCACTACAATAGCAACTCCAGATGTTCCTTCTCCCGATGGGGCTCCATTTACCACACTGCCCCCCAAAGCCGTTGCTATCTGTCCTGACTGCTCTTTGAAAGTTCCATTTATATCAAAAACTTGAGTGCTATCGTATTGACCTTTACTGGCAGTTTGCTTAGCAGCAATGTGATAAAGAGCATTTAACGGCAGAATCTTCTTTTCTGCATCATCTAGAAGTTTCGGCTCAGCAGTTCCATTTAAGATGCTAATTTGAACTTGTGTGTTTTCTTTTTTCTGAATACTTGTTCCGGCAACTTGACCTTTTTCAACTGGGACATTGTGAATAGGAGCCACATCAATGATCTTTTCCAGTGAAGGACGATACAAATACACTTTTCCAGCCTTTAAGTAAATCAAAACTTTATCACCGTTTGCTGCTTTATCAAAAAAAGCCTGACCACTCAGTTTTTGCTTATCATTGACAACTGCTAAAGTAGGCACCTCATCTTGAGGGAGCACTACTAATTTTCCGACATCCTTTATCACAGCATTGAGTTCAACCATCGGATCTTTGGCTTGAGTAGTTTTATATTTCCAAAAAAAATACCCCGCAACGGAAATACTCACAACTGTCACCATTACAAAAATCGGTAACACTACAACAACCAGTTTTTTTGAACCGAGAAAAAACTTTCCAGATTGTAGAGCTGAACTGTGGTCGATAATTTTCATTCTGAAGTAGCCGTCGCTTTCAATCAAGTAGCTTTTATGCAATGATAAAAAATGTGAAAAAACTTTTTATCAGAGCATTACTACTTTTATTAGTAATTAGTATCATTCCTATTTCGTTTGCGCAAGCAGCTGATTTCTCAGCCGCTTCTATTCAGCTCAGCCGACTTGCCGAAAATGTTTCCCCAGGACCAATTCTGATTCAGGCAAAAACAGGTGTAGCAGATACTGAAGATGCTGTTCAAGTCATTGTCGGAAGTGCTTGGTCAATCGACACAAGTGCTAGCGCCTTTTCAGTATCAACGGCGAACCTTCCTACTGGGATTATTGCCTGGCCAGGGATAAATACAGCTTCCCAAGTAACGGGACAAACAATTATTTTTCCAAGCAATGATTTAACCCCCGGCATTACCTATGGCTTTTATATTACGGGAGGACTTTTGACCAACCCCACTGCAGGAAATAATCCACAACATCTATGGCAGATGAAAACACAAGTTTCAGGGAGTGACTCAAGTATCGTAGAGATTGCAATTCCTACCATAGTGAATGATCAAATTTCTGTCACCGCTTCGGTAGCCGCTGACCCAAACTCATTACAATTAGCTTTCAGCGAAGACCAGGGAATAACTAGTGTCCAAGAAAACCAAACGCTATCGTACACACTGACTTATGGTTCAACACTACCGTACAGTAGCGCCGTCACCCTTCGCGCGTCGTGGAGTACAGGGACACTGAGTGATTCAAGTCAAAATGGAATTCCAATTGTATCGTATGTCTCAAACTCAGCCACTGATGCTTACAATAGTACCGCTCCAGTCATCGACCTCACCAATCGAACTATTACTTGGTCTATCGTCGCACTTCCAAATAACACCACGAACCAAACTGTTCAGTTTCAGCTCAAGACCACAAGCGCATACACTGGCTCACTCGGCGTCAATTTTTCAACTACTGGTGAAATTGTCTCTCCAACCAATAAGTCAACTTCAATTCAACACACATACAATTATTCGACACCAGTCATCAGTGCGACTCCCACTCCGACTCACACTATTACCCCTACCAACACCACTACTCCATCAAATACCTCAATCGCTGCAACAGCCACACCACAACAATCGGTGCAGTTATTTCCATGTGATCAAAGTTGCACTGAAAGCAGTGGCTGTGAAACTCAATTTTGTGATCCAGCATTACGACGCTGTAGGCTAAAAACAAATCCGAGTAGTACGCAGTGTCAACCAAGCACTCTGTCACTTGTAGCTATTCACCCGACACAACTGCGATCAGATGCAGCTACCTTTGACGTACAACTTAGCTCAGAGGCTTTTTTGCAACTCTACTTGGGAACGTCCACGTCATCGACGAAACTATATCAGACACTTCCCGCTACAACATTTCATCATCTAGCACTCACTGAGTTAACACCTGAAACCCAATACTTTTTTTCTTTCATTGCTCAATCCAGTGATGGAAACACCTATCAATCAGAAGTTTTCTCCTTTACCACCACTGCAAAATCTCACAATGTTTCACTCCCTGACCAAATTTTATTTTCTTCAACGGGTATTTTGATTGCGTCGGGGAATACTTCCAGCACGCCACTTTTTCATCTCCCTACCAATTTGCCAGTTGAAACAACACTGTTGTTTCCCGATAACAGCTTTATTGCTTCAATTGTGATTCACGGGAGCTCTCAAAGTAATCAGTCACTCTTTTTGGGCAAGTTATCCGCTTCAACTAGTCAAGCATACTCAAGTAATTTAATACTGCCGCCTTCAACAGGGATATACGAACTTTTCGCTCGAATACAAAACATCTATGGCTCATTTGAAGAGTTACGGATAGCAAATCTGAAACTAATAACTCCATTGACTATCACTGATGCAACATCACATAAACCAATCGAACGAGCTGAAATCTTTGTCAAAAAAAAACATCCGGTCACGAACGTGTACGAACCCTTTTCCAATTTGAGCGTAAACCCCGTTTTTTCTAACCACATAGGACAAACGATGCTCTATCTGGGTGATGGAGAATACCAAATTGAAGTTTCTGCATCTGGATACAAGAAACAAGAACTAAGCTTTGTAATCCAATCGGATTCTCTATCGCAATATCCTCAGGTGGAACTTATTCCCTCATCAATCATTTCTTTCGATACCGTTTGGTACCATACTACGTCACTAAAAATTATTGGTGAGAGACTTACCCAACTTTTGGACACATTGGCACAATCTCCTGCAACTGTTCAAGTTATTGGCTTTAGCTCACTAACTATTTTTAGCATCTTATCAACTCTGAGTTTACTATCCAAAACACATGTGACGTGGAAAGGCATCAAAGCAGCTTGGGAATTTCATAAAAAGTTTCATTTTCCTTCTTTGTATCCACAACATTTCTTCACCTTTGGAAAAGTCATCGATGCAACAACGGGTAAATCAATTCCAGTTTCAGAGATTGTGATAACAAACCAAAAAACAGGAATCACCATTTGGACTGGGAAAACTGATCACATTGGCATCTTTAAGTTCAGTACAAATAAAAAAGTACCCATCCACCTCACTATTACGGCGCCTGGATACTTGCCACTTGAAAAAGTAGTTGTTCCGCAAGAACAAAAAGCTATTGCTTATAACTTTAAACTTGAGAAACAACAAAAAATGCTTCCGACCATGAGACGTCAGGCTCTCTTTTTTATCAAGCAATTATCTGGAAGGTTGTTTGAACTGTTTCTAATCTTATCGTTTGTTACTGAGTTAGTTGCCTTTCAATATTTCCCTACAACTGAAGTGTTACCGTTCTTTTCCTTATCAACCGTCAATTTGGGTTTATGGCTCCAGCATGGATACTCTGCGTATCTGCACAGTACTCATTTGACCCAATAACACACTACAACTCATACGAATCAAGGTACTCCTTCACAAAAGAATTCAATTATTCAAAGTGAGCTTTGGCATTTTCACCTTTTTCCAATACTTTCGTCGTCTTTGACCATATGGAGTACTGCTCAATTCGCCATTGGTTTTTCGCATCCTTTCTTAAAAATTGGATCTGATTCTGCTTAAATCTTGGCGAAATTGCTACATCACCTTGAGTGATCTGTGTTGTATTTTGGCCATCAAACCAAAAAATCTGCCAGCTTCCTTGACTCCAACCTTGCCAAACTGATTGGCCCTTATGATTCACTTGAGGATCTTGGTTAATTGTTACTTCGTTTAACTGAAGCACTCGAGAAGTATTTGTTGAAAACTGATAGAGCACCACTTGTTGCACACCAGAGTCAAGGTTCTCCTCGATCCACACGGCAAAATCATCAACTCCAAACGGTTTAAAGTGATTTTGGTACCCAGCAGTCAGTTGTTTTTTTGTCCCATTTTCAATTAAAAAAATTTGCGAAAAATCATTTACCGATTCAACTTGCAATTTCAATATTTTATCTTGGTGAAAAACCTCAAATAGTTGCTCAGTAATAAATTTCCGTGTTTGAGCACTTACACCAATCAAAACCACCAAAAGCAGTACACTAACAGCAAAAATATTGCGTCTCTTCTTCATACTCACAGGATATATCCTAACAACAATACGGTGTCAATAATTTAGAGTTGCTCAGGTCACTACCAAAATAGACCTTGCTCTGCTTCATCGGAAAAAAACTTGCCATGACGCATCAGATCACTCGTTACAGGCTTTGTCGTAAGAGTGGGACAGTACGTATAAGCAGTAAATACTGTTCCATCGCTTTCCACCACTCGAAAACTGTATCGTTTCGCTGAGGTCGAGTTTGTGCCAACAATGTGAAAATCGTACTCGATATCCTGCCCAACGGTCGCCGAGTTGGCATTTGTTGTGGTTGGATTTGACTTTGCATATTGTCCGGCAACATCGGAGTTCGATAATGCAGTCGTGATGGTCGTCCCATCGGTAACCGATGATGTCGCAAACTCCCACGTTTGTGCAGCTCCAACATCAGTCCAAGAGCCAGTTGTGCAACTTCCATCGGTTCCAGCCTTAAACTGCAATTTAAACTGCTGACTGGTAGCACTCAGATTATTTGTGCCAATTGTGATATTGATCCTCAGTCTCAGCTCATCAGTAGTACTGGGAGGGTTATTTGTACTCGGGAGTGGTGATAACGTCGCATTCTCAGCTAGATCAGGATTTCCCCATACATCAGTCGGATTTGTACCATCATTATCGGAATACCACCGATAATAGTTCTGCGTAAAGGTAGGAACAGCTGCAATAGTTGCTTGGGCATAAACAGTATAGGTATTCGTGTTGGTAAGTCTAAAACAATAATTTGCTCCATCAGTTGCATTTGTCGTGGCTTGCAAAGAAAATTCGATCTCAGTAAATTGGTTGTTTACTAAAGTAATACTTCCTGTCGTATTGCCTGTATCTTTTGTTTCACCAGCCACAAAAGTACTCGACTCATCGGTCAAACTCCCAGTAAAATTGGTTGTTGCGCTTCCATCTGTAAGATAAGTGGACCCCACGATCTGCCATGCACCACTTGAATCTGTTGGCACTGCCGCAAACGTCCCTGAGCTACAAGTTGATGCCTGTGCTACTTGCAATTGGTGGGTTGCACCACCATCACTGGCAGATCCTTCGTTAGAAAGCTCTAATCGCAGTCTGTAGTTGGTTGTTTTGGGAAAACTAGTGAACACCGTATCCTCAGCTTTCGCCCAAGTGGCACCGGTCCCACCACTAATAGGGTCACTGTCATAGACACCAGCATCATCAAAGAAAATGTCATCACCGATTGTTTCCCAATTGACAATCTGAACTATACCAAAACGAGCTATGGAAGGAGTATTTGCTAAACCACTTGTTCCAGACGAAGTATCAGTAACTGACGCCTGACTAGTACCATCCAACCACCACTCAACAACCGGATTTGTTCCTGACTTATCAATCATGAGCGTTACTTGATACCAACTCCCTTCGGTTAAAGTGATCTCACTGCCAGTCAAAGTGTTTGTTCCACTTTTGGTTTGATATGCCAATCGCAAAGATGGTCCACCAGTGGGCCCCGCGCCAATAATTAACCAAGCTTGCTCACCGGAAGCGCTAAAAATCGCCAAAAGAGCCTTTGACCCTGCAACTTCGTATCCAGACGCAATGGTAGAGCTAATATTGACCCAAGTATGAAGATATACTTTGTTAGTAGTTGTCGAAAAAGTAAAGTTGTCTTGAGCATAGGATTCATCCATACAATCAGTTACTGTACAGGCAGCATGAAAAAGAGCTCCATACGTTCCATTTTTTTTGTATGAGGCGCCTGTAAACTGAGAACCACTCCCAAACGTACTTGTGGCATCCCAAGCACTAAAATCATTACTCTCAAATCCATCACTAAATAAAGGCGTGGGAGCATCTGGAGATGTTTGATCTCCATTATCATTGCGCCATCGATAATGAATCTGCTGCACGTCAATTGTGCCAATCGACCAAGCAGGTGTAAGTGTATAGTCGGTTAACACAAGTCCGTTAGCAGTAATCCGAAACTGGTAAGTATCACCAGTAGTTGCCTGACTAGTAGCCGTCATACACCATTCCATCTCAGTATATTGTGAATCGTTAATATCTATCGTATCGGCTGGATTTTCATCATCCATCATCCGTCCGGCAATAAACGTGGGACTACCAGTAGGTGCAGTCAGTTGTGCAGTAGTAGCATCTCCTGAAGCCGTAATGTATGTTGAAGTTGCTAACTGGATAGGTGCATCAACTTGCCTCAGACGTAAAATAATCGAAGCTCCACCGGGAGCAGTTGCTGAGTTAGCAGATGAAGTCATCGTAAATGTGGGGGCAGTTGAAGCTGTGCCACTACTCACGGCGTGATCCGACATTACCAACTCCATGTCATCACCACCTGTCGAAGCTGTCTCAACTCGCTCAGCTTGAGTACCCATTGTCAAACCTGTAGCCGTGATCGCTTGTGCACTGTAGTTGTATAAATCAGTATTAACGGCACTAACAACTACCACCATATCTCCAGCGGTGATACCTGGGTCTGCTGCTCCAGTAACTGACCAAGTATTGCTACTACCTGTATTATCACTTCCATTTGTCGCGGCTAAATCCCATTTTTTTCCATTCCCTTTGGTATATCTGACAATCTGACCTTCAGAACCATTGGCAGTAGGCACATCAACGCTAAAGACAACGCTGTCTTCCCATCCTTCAGCCTCTCTAACATATACCGAGGCATAGATTAAACCTGTATCTAACCCTGTGGTTCCAATACCACCTGAAGCTCGGTAATTAGTGACAGCAGTCCACCCAGTTGGGGTAGTAGGCCCATTGGTCGGGTACTTATTGGCGATACCCATCACCAACAAGTCTCCTTGATTTACTGTAGCTGGTGCAGTGATCTGAAGCACTGTAGTTTGATTACCTGAAGCCGTTCCAACTGAACTATATGCAATCGAGCCACTTGGTGCTTGTACGGGCCGATAGACAGTGTCACTTGATAATTTGTATTCTACTTGGTACTGGGTTGTTGCTTGGTTACCAGCTGACGTATCATTTAATATCGTACGAAGACGAGTATTGGTTGCGGTTGAACGAGCTATGTTTGTGTCTTGATTCGCCAGCCATGTCGCAGCATCCTCATCTCCATCATCGCTGCGCCATCGGAAGCCTTCTTGCTCAACAGTATTTGTAACAACATCTATCTTGACATAATCAACACTAATCACAACTGCTGCCACTGACTCTGACACAGCCCACGTGATAATTCCATTAGCATCAATATAGTTGGCAAAATTTACCCCAGTTAAACTTCTTGTAAAACTAGTTTCGGTACTAGCAGTAATACTTTGTACTGTACCTAACCTAATCCAAGCAATATCATTTATTGCTGCTGTAGTATCGTCTTTAACATAGATGCTAAAATTAGCTGTTGAAGTCGTGTATCCTTCAAAAGTAAAATCTATCTGAGCAATATCTGCAGGATCTTCTGTAATGTCCATTTCGAAATAATTTAAAATGAAGTCACCAGTCCCTGGATTTGCTGAAGCAAATCGTGAATTGTCTGAAGCTGAGAGTGCTGTATAGTTTGCATCCACATTTTCGGTGTGAGTATTGACATTAGCAGCAGTATTTGCAAACGGGAATATATCAACATCATCAGCAGATGCCCACCAACTTGTACTGGTATCACAGGTGTTTCCTCCCGCACAAGCTGAAAAGTCATATGAAGTTGTCAGTGCTTTGGCTTGTGATACTACCTTTGGCGCATTCTGAGTAACGAATTCCTTCGACCCATTGATGATGTTTGCTTGTTTCGCCAAATTTATCGACAAAAGCATTAAACCATCAATTGGAAAACCTGAAAAAAAAATCATCACCATCAAAAAAATAGCGATCGATCTTCCGCAGTGCCTTTTTATTTTTGTCGACAAATGAAGTGAGAATATTTCTGACATAGTTAGTTATTACTCAAATAATTCAAATTCATCTCTCCAACTTGGACGCTGTCTCCCCCCGTGTCAGCTGTCAACACCAAACGCACTGTCAAATAAGATCCCGGTGTATAAGTACCGGCAAAACTGGCCTCAACGGCAGTTTGCGTCCAAGTCGTGCCTGCTACTTGAGTTCCACCTGCATTTTCCAGTACCCCCGCCGTGTCATACACATACACACTGACTGCATTGTTGGTCGCATCAGTGCGCTTTGCATACACTTGAATCGGATTACTATCCCAAGCTGCAAAATTATCTGGCACCCGCCAGCGTACCCAAATATCATAGTCTTGAGCAGACCCTTGTGACGTGGTCCAACTATAATAGTTATGAATATCACCAGAGGTGTTACACACAGATGTGTTGGTATCAGGAACATCAGCGCTTGCTCCCTGTTCACAAAAATCAGTGGTCATTGTTCCCGAGTTGCTTCCCCCATCTGCAGTTAACGTCGCTCCAGGATATTCTGGAGAAAGTGTCTGTTTTCTTGCCGGCCGAGCTGTACCAGCATAGAGTGGACCACTTGACTCGTCAAACGTATAGGTATTTCCACCTCCTCCTAATACTACCGAGTCATTGGCATCAATGGTCAGTACTCCATCAGAAGTCACACTATCTGAATTCACCGCCAACGAGCCTGAGGTAATGGTTGCTCCTCCTGCTGTAACTGCGATTCCTCCTGAAGTAACTGAGAGGGCATCAGCAAGGGTCAATCCTCCGGTACCAGAGAAATCTGTTCCGGATGCACCAACATTGGCAATGATTAAGTTGGCCATGTCAATACCAGTTGTGAAACCACCGCCGGCATTGACAAACTTAATTCCAGTTTCTACTGCTTCATTGGTATCAGCGTTGTTAATCACCAAAATAGATTCTGTTGTGCCAGTCGCCCCCCCATCATTCGCATTATTAAGTTCTAATAATGATTGACTGGTGATATCCACCACAGCATCATTCGTCATTGTCATTGATAGTCCAGTAAAACCAGCCGCAGTTACTGCCGTGTTCCAGTCCAAGGTTTGAACTGTTTCTGCCATAGCAACTGAACCATTGCCAGAGGGATCACCAATAGTATCCCAGGCCGTAGTTCCACCTGCCCCAATACAGTCAGTCCATCCGGCATTTTGATAACAGCGGAACTTATTATCAAAGGTGTTGTAGTACATATTTCCCTCCACATTCAAAACGGGATCACCTGTCGTGGTTTTGACCGGAAAACGGACCACACCAGCTCCATCAGTTTCATCAGTAGCAAAAATCAAAGTGCCATCAGTTCCGTTCGTAATCGACTCGGCATTTTCAAATGAGAGACCTGTGTTACCTATCGTTTTATTCGTCAGCGTTTCACTGCCAGCTAGAGTAGCAAGCGTTCCTGTGGTTGGCAAAGTCACATTGGTTGTTCCTGTCGTAGTCAGAGTTAGTGCGTTAGCTCCACTAGTGGAAAAATCCGCTACAAACGTTAAAGTACTCCCATCTGCAACTTTTAAAATTCCAGTAGTATCAGCACCGCCAGCTGAATCTTGCACAGTGAGCCCAGAAACTGTTTTAGCGTTGAAGGCATATGGGACTGCTGTGAGTCTGATACGAGGATCCATTTCACCATCACCATTGAAGTTCACTCCTAAGTACCAAGTGTCAGCATTAAAGTCGAAACTGGAGAGGTTTGAGTGTGTACCTAACTCAACTTGAAACACACCATCGGTGACTGTCACTTGAGAAGTGCCCACATTCCAAGTTTCAGTCCATGTTGCGCTTCCAGCTGAGGCAACGTTATAAATAGAAAAAACAAAATCGTAGCTTCCATTTGTAACATTGGTTCCGTTGGAGTTGACTACTTTTCCCTGAAAATTAATTGTTTCCCGAATTCCCTCTGCTGCTTTTACTGGAAAGGCAAATTGGTACCACAACAAAACCCACAGAAGGGCTGCGCTCCCAATACCAACAAAGAGTCTGCTGACTCGATTACTCATATGTCTGGTATTCACTGTAGCAAAAAGTCGAGTAGTGTGATATGCGAACAAGACACGAAGGTGTAAAAATATCTGCACAACAAAGTCATTTTTTCAAACACAATAACAAGTGAATTGTCACTTCAAATAAAATACTTTATTCAAGTGCTAAAAAAATTGACCGCGTTATCAGTGAAAATCAAATCGTTTCGAAATTCCTTTTTGCTGATCAAAAGGTCCCTACTGCTACTAAAGTGAGCGTTTCTGCATAATCATTTGCAGCTGGAGTAATATTTTTTATCTTTGCCTTAATTAGAGCTGAGCCTCGACCACCGGTAATTGGGGAAGAGCTCGAGTTAAACAACTCTTGAAACACCGTACTGATTTGACCCACAGTATCACTCGTCCCATTAAACGGTGATACTGGAGCGAATGGCCCACCACTTGTTTCAGCAACACTGCCTGAGCGAATCCCAAAACCTTCACTCAATGCACTAAGATCACCCGTCACTGAAGAAATCGTATGACTCACCGCTGTACTATACAAACCCGCACTGTCACCAAGAATAAACACTTGTCCTCCACCCGTAGCATTTGTTGATAAGTCAACCCAAATTCGCTCGGAAGCTGTTGTAACACTGCCTGGGGTCAGCGTCCCCAAAGAAAGACTATACGGCGCAGCTGACTCACTATCTGATGACGATACATCAATATCGAAACTGAGCGTTGAGTTCGCAGTGGCCACACTGGCCGTTGGTCCCCAAGGTCCTTCAGTATAATCACCTCTCTCAGCTTTAACCTTGAAATAGTACGTGGTACCTGGGTCCAATCCTATGACAAACTCACCTGACGCTCCCCCCCAATCCGCATACGCTTGCCAATCTTCTATTCCTAACGTTGCACCAACCGTGTTATCAGATTGAACATACTGTGTGGTAGAAAAATTGTCGTCGGAAATAGCAATGGCATACGTTGTGTTGGAAGGATTGCTGGCAGTATTGACTACAACGTTCAATTTATTGTAGTAATTGCTCGCATTCGTCACTGTTGGAGCTGTGGGAGTATTAGCAAACTGGGTATACAAAAGCCCAGGCCAGGCATTGAAGTTGGTCCCCGTTAAAGCTGTTGAGCTGGTTTCGCCCAACACATACTCACCTTTATAATTTCCAGATGCTCCAGTGGTTTCTCCCCCCGCACCAAAACCAAATCCGTCAAGTTTATAATTCGTACTGGCTGGAAGAGTCAACAACATCAAACACACAGTTGTTGCAACTTTGTCTTTCAGCTGAAATAAAAGTTTTCGAAACATGTTCACCTTTTGACACGTATGCTAGATTGTCACAATCCAAATGTGACAAACTCTCAAGCTTGAAAAGCTTTTTTATGTTGTCTGAATTAATCAAGTATATATCAATACTACTTCATCAACACAGATTCCAGAACTTGACCCACTATTTCTTTTGCTTCATCTTTTGACCCTACAAAATCATGCAGTGAAACGACCAAAACCCCATCCTTACTGTCGACAAACGCAGTTGTCTCCTGAACTGCCTGAAAACTGAGTGTCTGATACTGTGCAGTTTGAATTTCTACAGGAGTGTATATATCTGCTTGCTTCTGTCGCAAAACCAATCCTGTATCATCGTGCAATGATTTTCCCTGTGCATACTTTGTCCAAGAAACTGTTAACGCTCCTTTAGGGTGATACAGCGTACTGCGAACTACACACTTGGTTTCAGTTTCCTCTACTATTGGACTGTATTGACCTTCAAATTGATAGGAAAAACAAGCAGTATCACCTTCTTTTTTCTGTTTAGAGTTACCACCAACTTCTCGCACTCTTGCAGAACCGACATCTCTCAAGCGAGCTTGTGATACGTCACTGACTTCATGACCATACTGGGGTGAAGAAAAGAATACCCAAACTCGAACGACTCCTATAGCCAACACCAAAAGCAACAAACCAGCCAGCAAAACAACTCGTTTTTTGACTAGCGTTTGTTTTTTTCGCGTCGTCTTTGACGAAGCTGTGGTTTGTTCCTGTGCTTGCGGTACCAAAGCGCACCTCCTCCTGCTAGGATACAAAAAATACCAACCACTAACCATGGTGAAAGATAAAAATAACTTGTTTGATAGTTGTACTTCGCTTCATAATCCGCAGTTGATCCAGTAATCTCCAAGGACAAAAATGAAACTGGAAAAACCCATCGCGAGCGATGAACAAAGACGGGAACTACTCGGCGCATACCGGGCAGGATTAAAACTGAGTCTTCATTTACAACAGCTTGAGCGACTACTCGACGGAACTGATCTCGAACTAATAATGTTCCCCGAGGAATAACATGGACGTTGCCTCTGTTTTCAAAGCTCAGATCAACCCGTTTGGGAAAATGCACAGAAACAGAACGCTGTGTTGGCTGTACACTGATCAAAGATAAATTTATCTGTTCTCCATCGACTTTTCGCACCAGCAAAAGTGAAGCCACTGCCGGTAAAACCTGATGATCAACTTTTGTGTCAGTTACTAACTTGCTCACAAGTGCAACATAATGTCCACCTGGAGAAAGAGAGGCTCGATTGTGAACTCGAAAACTTATCTTTTTGCTCGAATGCGGAGATATCGTTGCAAAGCTTTGATCAAACAGTACATAGTTAATCTCACCAACAGCCTCATTAAGCGAAGGATTAAAAAATGACAATGAACCAAGGTAATCAACAGCCGTATATGCTACGACTTCGAACTGGAACTGCAACTCTTGATCAGTATTATTTTCGAGTGTGAAAGACCCTGACTGTTTGTCTGAACTTTTGTCGATAACGATCTCTTGATATGCTGGAGAAATAATGACATCTTGAGAATTTTGCGCCTGGACCTTTTGTACTTTCACACAAAATACGACAAGAGCCAAGGATAAGACAGATAGTCGTATTTGATACCACTGCATAAAAGTATCATCACATAGCAGATTACCCAGTACAAGACCAAAGCCAAGAAAATCAAATTATTTTGTTCGTTTGCGTTTTCGTTTCAACAATAAAAATATCGGCATAAACAACCCCAACAGCGCTAATAACACAATCACAGCAATCACTCCTAAGATTTTCCAAGGAATAACCCAAAAACTCACAACTGCCTCGGTTGGGACATCTCGCTCACCGTCGTCGTAAATAAAAATCAAATGAGCGTTATATTTTCCAAAACGAAACTTATCCGCCTGAGAAAAGTCCCATTTTACCTTCTTCTTCGGCTTTCCTTGTTCATCTTTTACAAGACTCCCATCAATACTTTCTGCTTCATAACGAGGAAAACCATCATTCCAATCAAGGTGATAGGTTCTCACCGAGTTTGGCAAAACAACTCCCAGTGTTCTATTCAACTCAATCATTCCCGCATCTCTTTTCTTGGCATCATCAATAAAAATGTTCCCAACAGGAGCTAAGTGCACATTTCCAGTGTTTTTTATTTCAATAGAAAATTCCGCTGGCAGATACTCATACACTTTTTTTGAAGTTGAAAAAGAAACCAGCTGTAGCTCTTGCTTTTCATATGGGACAATCACTTTTGTTAGTAAAAGCACTGCGGGCGCTCCAATCACGGTTGATTCACCCTCAGTGGCATGTGTCGCACTGGCTCGCCGAATCACGATTGCATAGTAGTACGATAAACCAGCAGAATCTGGAGGTGAAAAATCAACGTTGAGCGTTTGCCACTTCTGCGGTTCGAGCGAGAATTGCGAGGGGGTAATCTTGAGCCAATGTTGAGCCTCATCACCCGCAGCAAACTCACTTAAAGCAGGAGAACTGCCATTGGCCTGTGCAGTAAAGGTCATCAAGTGGATTTCAAGAAGCTCCGTTTCATCACCAGCATTGAGAACCTTCAGAGAAGTTTGCCCAGACTCTCCTGGTTTCGTATCCAAAAATAATGAAGGTGGAGAGACTGTTAACCGAATCGGGGAAGCCGGAGCAAGAACGGTTGGAGTCGGAGAGGGGATTACTTGCGCACTATTACTCGCGTCTGATACGGCTAACACTTGAGCAATACTCTGCAGAATCAAAATACTCAGCAAACACACAATAGTAAATCGTTTCGCCATCATTGAGCCCGCTACTTTCTTGATTTCCTACAACTTGCTGTATCATCTGCGTCTATGTTACTTCACAACAAGTCCATTATGACAGATATATGCCAAACCGATCATTTCGTCAAGGAGAATCCGAAATGCATCGTTGATCTGAGCAGTTTTTTGATATTGATGGGGCATAAAAAAACAACACCGTTTTGCGGTGTTGTTTTTTATAAGCAAAAAAAGCTTTTTACTCTTCCATCATTGGTCCATGACCACCACCATAACGACCCATTCCACCCATCAGGTAGCGCAAATCAATTCCATTCTCTTGAGCCCACCGTACCAGTTCTTGGCGGTGTTGCTCGCGAGTGGCTTGACGCTCCTCTCGAGTTTGATCATCAAACTCGCTCGCATCAGGTCGATTCGCTGCTAACTGCGCGCGTTTAGCAAGAATAGCTTGCTTTTGGGCTTCAGTCAGCTTGCCATCAGTAACGTCTTGAGTGAGACGCTCTTCGAACCGAGACTCAGCTTGCTCTCGCAGCTGTGAGCGGTGCTCATCAAACACAGCTTGGACGTCAGCTTGATTGAGTCCAAATTTTTGTGAAATTGTTTGGACCAAGCTTTGCGATGGGTTGATCATCGTCTTGGCTGACACTTCTCCATGATTTAGTAATAATGCGGCACCCAACACAATTGCCGCGATGGGTACAAATACAGCTTTTTTCATAACTGTATCTCCTTTCA
Source organism: uncultured Pseudomonadales bacterium (assembly GCA_964583795.1). Lineage (GTDB taxonomy): Bacteria > Patescibacteriota > Microgenomatia > UBA1400 > PJMF01 > JBDTME01. The sequence continues at coordinate 15,260 of CAZOWX010000005.1, forward strand.
TGCTGAAACTATACAAAGACAATCTGAAAGCGAGCTTAATGGGGGAACAGTCAGGTGTCGGGTGTCGGGTATCAGGTGTCAGGTTTCGAGTTTCAGATTCAACATCGACATAGTTGCCGTCGAAGAACTATCTTACATTTGGAAGTGGAAGCTAACTCGTTAATTTCTTTGAGCAACTTTTGTAGTGAGGACATATACTAATACGCGCAAGTTTATAGATACTTTCCTCTGATCTCAACATTTGAGATGGTGAATGAAAATGGTTCAGTGTGGACATCATCGACTCGCACCGATTGTTCGACAAAAATTTTGCGCTGTACTCCACTGTCCTCGGCCAACTTCGAAGCAACGTTCACGGGACCCCCTGCGATCTCAAACCCTTCTTTCATCGGAAATAGCAACACATCTCCAAAGGTTATGCCGATGTTAGCGATAAACTCGTTATGCTCGAGTTTTTCAAAAACTGCTTTAGCAAAAGTTATGGCAGCCTTTGGATCATCACTCACAAAGATGGCCAAATTGCCATTTGACTTCACTTTAGTGAGTTCGGGAAAAGTACTATGCACCTGATTTACATATGCATTTGCCACAATATAGCTGGTTAACTCTTCCAAAAGTTGCTCTTGCCGTTGATGATAGACCCTCATCAAGACCACAGCTTTGCGTTGTAAAAATTTGGGCATATGAGCTTGTCTCTCTTCTTTTGAAAGCTGATCATAACGACAAAGAAATTGGTAAAACTCATCATTAAATGGATAGGGATAACTGCCATCTGTTTTTTTTCTTACTAGCGGTGATTGTGAAGCATAATCCAGTACATACGCATTTGGATACTCACTGTGCTCTTTTACGTATTTGAGGTATTCGCGGGCCAAATATTTCCCAACATCCTTTGTCAGTGCAATTTCGCCCCCAGCCGTATGGTTTTCAGCTAACTCTTCCAGATTCTCAGCTTCTTCTCCGTAGAGTCCTCCGCCAATTTCTAAAAACGTCCCTCGATGCACTCCCATTCCAACCTGAACGGTCAGCTGCTTTATTTCCCTCTGGGCAGCAATCATTGCTTCAATCACTTCCTGAGTCGATATGGACTCGTCATAGAACATTTGGGTGTTATCAGCTACCCACAACCCAATTCCACGACCACCAATTGCTGTGCCATACGCATGGATCACTTCTTTTGGTTGACTGATCAGTTGCATGACATCCAACAGTTCAAGTTGTGCTGACAGCTTGCTGAGACCGGCAGAGTCCGAAGAAACAACCGTGCCTTTTTTTTCGTATGGACTGAGCAACTCGAGATGTTTTTTGCCACTTTTATCACTCGTATTCCAAAGCAAAATAAGCTCTAAGGGAATCGCTCCCGCTATATCTTGTGAAAGATCTGCCAAAACTGGGGTGATTGGTGTGTTTGCCATAGAAATCTATTATACTGCTCATAAAGTGCTTCACACTTTCGAATTTCACTTGATTGTTCTATACTGGGACCTATAGAGAAAGGTATTTTATGACAGGATTCGTCGGCCATATTGAAGAACTCACTCAAAACAACACGGCGTTTCGCCAAGTGATCTTCACTGCCAAACATTCGCAACTGGTGCTGATGCATTTGAACCCTAACGAAGATATTGGTCTAGAAATGCACGACAGTGTTGATCAGTTTTTCCGCGTTGAAAGTGGTAGCGGTAAAGTGATCATGAATGGCGAAGAACACTTGATTAGTGATGGTGATGCGATCATCGTTCCAGCAGGAACACAGCACAACATCATCAACACATCTTCTGAGCAACCACTCAAACTCTACACCATTTATAGTCCACCCAATCACCGTGATGGTGTGGTCCATCAAACGAAACATGACGCTGAAATGGACGAAACTGATGTTCCAGAAGCATAGTATATAAATAGTATATTTAAACAATATGACTGACTCATCAACGCAGCAGGATTTCTCGGCAACACCAAGTGGCAGCTTTCAAGTGCCAAGCGCTATTAACGATGATGCACACAACTCTTCGCCTCTCTCCCCTGACGAAATCAGCGAAAGCGAAGTCAGTGGGAGCACCCCTGATCCAGAATCAGATGACAACATGTTGGAAAACGAACACGAAGTGGGACTCTACACTGACGCCACGGATGACGATGCTCCAGAATTGAATATCGCTGAACAAATCGAAAAAGCTGAGCAGGCTCATCGCGAAAGCTGACCCTACAACCGGATACTCTGATTGCGCTTTGGACCAGTCGTAATCATAATGATCTTAGTTCCTAACTCTTTTTCCACAAATTTTAGAAATGTCTTAGCCGTCGTTGGAATTTCTTTGTAACTTTTGGCTGCTTGAATCTTTCTCTGATCCCACGGTTTAAACTCTTTATACACCGGTTTCACTTTAAACAGGAACTCTTGATCTGGTCGATAGCTCACTTTTTTGCCTCGTATGGTATACCCCACGCATACTTTGATTGGAGTGTCCGCATATGAAATATCCATGTGAGTGAGCACATGGGCGTTCACTTTTCCAACTTTGGCATAATAACGAAGCGCCTCCAAATCAAGATAGGCAATGTCTCGCGGGCGTTTCGTCGTGGCGCCATACTCATTGGCATCTTCGCGAATCCGATTGGCTAACTTGCCACTCATCATCGTCGGGATCTGGCGTGTTCCCACACTACTCATATAGGTAGCTTTGATCACCGCCGCGCGCACTTTGATCAGATCGGAATCGATGATGCCTTCAGTTGCTGATTGAATTCCATCAAACGTTGTTGTGGAGGCAGTCACGTCTGGATAGACTCCCCATCGATAATCAAGCCCAATTGCTTGTGCCTTCTCGAATACAAAACTACACTTGGGATCATTCCAGGTTTTTTGGATAAAATCAGACATGTTGGCAATCACACTTGCCAACTCTTCACTCTGCTTCATGAGTCGTTTGACGAAAACAGCGAGCGACCCGACCGGCTCCCCCTCAACATTTGCCAATCGCGCTACGTTGACTTGCGCTAGTTTTTGGCCCAAACCGCTGATGAGCGCATCGTAGAGTTTGTAATGTTGTTCGATTTTGGTTGAGTTAAATGGTTTTAAATCACGCACTCGCAGTGGGTGTCGAAGTAAAACGTCAGCATACGCGGGAGCAATTCCGCGCCCAGTAGACCCTTTCCCTCCATCTTGCCAACTTTTGAGCACGTTTTCAAAAGCTCGGTGAGTATCAAGCGATAAAATGGCCATCTCATCAAGATAGATTTTGGCCAACTCAACCTCTTTACTAAATTTTTTTACATCACTCAGCTCAGTTACCAAATCACCGGGATGAATCACCATTTCTTTGCCCAAAACTACCACAGCCTCTTTACAAAAAATTCCTGATGGCAGCTGATGTAGCGCTATCGTTCCTGATAGAAGTGAGACTGTGTGCCCTGCATTGGCCCCTCCATTATCCCGATACACCACCACTGGTCCTTTTTTTGCCAACTTCGTGACATACTCATCAACAATCCGACCTTTCCCCTCATCACCAAAAGCTCCACCACAAAAGCCGTACGCATTGGGTTTTATTTTCATACTGCTCCTTTTTTTCTACTTTGTTTTTTATCTTGTTAGCTTTTTGATAGTAGGTGAGCGACTTCTTTTGCCCCATCGTCAACAAGCTGTTCTGCTAACCCCAAATAATTCAGCGGGTTAATTCCCAACAGTTGCTTTTTTACAGTTTGCGAAACAGGTAGTGAATGGACAAAACCAATGATATTTTTCTGATCCATCGTTTTACCCCGAGCAAATGTCTTTAACCGCTCGTATGCTGCCGCATCACCGGTTTTGCGTACTATCGTTTGTAATGCTTCGGTAATCACTTCCCAGTGCCCGAGCAATTCAGTATGTAATCGTGACGTATTTGGAGTTACTCGTGCAAAGCCGTTTATGCATGACTGATAACCCAAAACACTATGCGCTACGGCCACTCCAAAATTCCGTTTGACCGTACTGTCGGACAAATCACGTTGCAACCGCGAAATTGGAAGCTTTGCAATAAAATGATGGATGAGTGCATTCGCGATACCCAAATTACCCTCACTATTTTCGAAATGAATTGGATTGACTTTCTGCGGCATGGTCGAAGACCCGACTTCGTTTGGTTTCACAACTTGCACAAAATACTCGTCGCTAATATAGCGCCACATATCTTGATCAAGACCGATAACAATAGTGTTCACCAGTTCCAAACTTTGAAAAAACTGCACATAACTATCAGCCGGGACTATTTGAGTCGTCCAGTTATTGGGCTTCAACCCCAAGGATTCTATAAAAGTTTTCGAGAGCCTTAACCAATTGAGTTTCGGAAAAGCTAGTTGAACAGCAGAAAAATTTCCGACGGCTCCACTGAGCTTGGCTTCAATCTGTAGTGATCGCATCGTATGCAGCTCTTTTGCTATTCTGATCGCAAAGTTCATCACCTCTTTACCGACGGTTGTTGGGATCGCTGGTTGACCATGTGTGCGAGCAAGCATCGGCACAGATCGATACTGCTTAGCGAGTGTCGATAACCTATCAATCAAACTCTCGAGCGTTGGGATAATCACTTCGTGAGATGCTCTTTGCAATAGTAGGCCTTGCGCTAATGAGTTGGTATCTTCACTGGTTAAACCAAAATGAATGTACGCACTATACTCTAGTTTCTGCGCATGCAATTTTTCTCGAATAAAGTACTCTACTGCTTTGACGTCGTGTTTCGTTTCTCGTTCGATTTCTTTTACTCTCTTCGCATCTGAATCATTAAACTGCAAAAAAATTGAATCCAGTTTTTTTTGTGACGAAACAGACAATTTTTCTTTCAAAACGTTTGTAATAAAAAAATCTAAGTATCGCACTTCCACTTCAACCCGTGTTCTGATCAGTGCATATTCAGAAAAAAATTGCGAGAGTTTCTCAGTGTCGTCATGATAGCGACCATCAATTGGGGAAATTGCAGACAGCGAAGATACAGAATCGTCCATCTTTGTCAGTTATATCACAAAAATGGACAGCCGCGTACGTGTGTTGAAATGAAAACAGATTTTTACTTTTCGCTACAAAAAAATAAAGAAGTCAAAAAAAACAACTCTATTTTTCTGTTCACTTTGGTTGCCATTGCGACAGAACCAAATTCACTTTATCACCCGAAAACTTAACTCCCTCTGCCAACAACATTTCCCGTTTGGTAAACATTCCAGCCGCCGCACTATACCCAGTCAAATGTCCGTTTGAAGCAACCACTCGATGGCAAGGAGTTTGGGGAATATCGGGGTTGGTGCGCATACATGCCCCCACAGCTCGAGCCGCCTTTGGTCGACCGGCTAAAGCGGCTATTTGCCCATACGTCGCCACCTTTCCTGTCGGAATTTGGCGGGTGATTTCGTAAACTTTTTGACAAAATGTGGAGTTTCCCATACTCGTTGATTCTACCCCACACTTCGTCTTTTTTCACTTTTCGACCAAAGGAAGTCACTACTTTTCCGAGAATTTTTGATGGGAAATTAGTTATTGAGTACAAAATTTACTCAATTTTTCGTCTTAATTGTGGTCAAAAAACCTCAAGGGTCTTTCAAAATGACTACTCCAAAACCAGATTATCTCGTATATTCAAATCTTGTTTCTTTTGCTAGAATACTCTTCGTCCCTTGAAACACAGTTCAGGGACTTAACAAGTAAAGATCCCCGACCCCACTTCGCTTAAGCTACGAGGGGCGAGCACCTAAAAAGGTTCGCCTTCGATCCAGTTTTTCGATAAATTGGGCGTTAGGGAAAATCGATCCCCGATAGCTCAACGGCAGAGCAGGAAGCTGTTAACTTCAAGGTTGTAGGTTCGAATCCTACTCGGGGAGCAAAATCCGCTCGAACTTCTTTTTCCTCAATAAATCTTTTAAAATAAGGTTCGAACTTAACCTACCCCGACGTGGAATGCTCGAACCTCTGATATACTTTGAGTATATGGATGAAATTATTCAACCTAATCCGACAGAAGAAATACAATCCCCACTTGTAAAAAAAAGAAAAGAAGTTGTTTTCACAGCCAATGACGACGCTTATAGTTTCTGTGATTCTGTGCAAGTAAGTGGTCTACCGATGGAATTTAAATTATGGGTTGTTTCTCTTCTTAAGAAGTGGAAATTGTTAAATGCAGATGTATCGGATCTTTCAGATGAGTCGTATCATTCAGTACTCCTTCAAGCAAAGGAGAAACTGACAAATGAAACTGTTGCTCTAGATTCACTTGCTGATTATTCTGATACTTACGAGTGCCAATACTCTAATGAGGAAAAACAATCACATTCTGATTTTTTAGCTTTAGAAAAAGCAATTAATGAAGTAGTTATTTTTAAGAGCTATTTTGAAAGTACAACTTTTACTGTGGTTATTATTAGAAAAGATGGTAAGCGTCAGGTATTTAAAACTATACAACCTAAAAGACCTTTTGAATCGATACAAAACGATTTAGAAAAAAAACCACAAATATTTCCTGATTTTCAAATTGTTAAATTAGAAAATGAAAAACTGGCAATATTAGTAGATTGGATTGAAGGTCACAATCCACAAAACGATGAAGAACGTCAAAAATGTTTACAAGCTGCAGAAGAACTCAAAAGTTTACAAAATGAACAAGGGACTGGAGATTGGAAAAGTAATTTAGATCTAAATGATTCCAACTTCAAAATTACGTCTGAAGGCCAAGTTTATTATATTGATCAGCATCTTATTTTAGGTTTTATCAATTACGGTTTTAAAGAAAGCAGTTCCTGATTTGTTCCACGACGGGGAGCTGACACAACATCACACCTATTGATCAATCTTTTTTCACAATACGATTCTCTAACTTACTGCCTTAAGCAGAAGAGCGCAGACCTTCCTCGTATTGGATACCTCGAGAAGAAAGCTTGTCAGGCCATTATATCGAGGGAAAATACAGTGTTTAGTTTGTTGACATACCACTTGCAAATGTCCACAAAATAAGCTAATATGTTGACATTACTATGAGTGATGTCAACAAACCTCAAATCGGTCGCTATATCAAACAAATGGAGGGTTTTCGGGCCTTTACGCCCTTTGCCTTTCCACCCAAAGAGCTCGTGTCTGTCTCGCCAGCTCTTTATAAGAAGCATGAGGAAGCAGTTCGCCTAATAGGGAAATTGGATGGAATTACTCGTTTACTGCCAGATAAAGACTTCTTTTTGCTCATGTTCGTCAAAAAGGATGCTACCTACTCAAGTCAAATTGAAGGTACTCAAGCGACTCTGCAAGATGCCATAGCAGCTCCTGTTACTGAAGAACAATCAAAACTTCCTCCTGATGTGGATGACATTATTCACTATATTGACGCTGTTAATTACGGTACAAACGAGTTAGCAAAGAAATTACCCCTATCCTGGCGATATATTTGCGAGATGCATGCTCGATTAATGAAGGGGGCAAGAGCTACTCAACATGCTTATCCTGGAGAGTTTAGAAAAAGCCAGAACTGGATTGGTGGTAAGACTCCTGGTGATGCAACTTTTGTACCTCCAGCAGTTCCTGATATGAAGAATGCCTTAGACGATCTAGAGAAGTTTATTCACGCCCAAGATGATTTTCCTAGTCTAATCAAGGCAGGGCTTATACATGCCCAATTTGAGACGATTCATCCATTTGTTGATGGTAATGGTAGAACCGGCCGCATGCTCATTACTTTGTTTTTGCATGCAGCAGGTTTATTGGAGTTACCAGTCTTATATCTCTCGAGCTATTTCAAAAAGCATCAAAAAGTGTATTACCAGCGATTGAATGACTATCATGACGAGAATGCCAATGTAGACGCTTGGCTACAATTTTTCTTGGAAGGAATAACTGAAATGGCAACTTCTTCGATTGAAACCTGTGCCAGGATCACTGATCTGAGTGATCATGATTTTGCTAAAGTACAGCAACTTGGCTCTCGGTCAGCAGCTATTACTCTTGAGATTATTCGACACTTGTTTAGTCAACCAATCGTGGGTGTAGCCGAAATTATAAAGTGGACTGGCTATTCACGCCAGGGTTCTTACAACACCATTGAACGACTGATTGACTTAAAGATTCTTGAGCCGTTTGGTGACACTTCCTATGGCCAGAAATATATCTATGCAGATTACTACGCATTATTTGATGAGGAGTTTGCGAAGAAAAGGGTAACGAAGTCATAAGGCATATGAAAATTAAATCACTACAGATATCAAATGGATAGACTTTTTAAACACTATGAAGATAGTAACAATGCACCAAAGATCTTCTTTGATAAAAACTTAGCGGCTTTCTGTTCACGAGTTAAGATGTCGGCCATAACAGTGTTTGAAGATATCTTTTTTTGTCTGGATCTAAATGAAGTTTATCCCAGTACTTCTTCAAAGCGGAAGCAGAAATTTTTGTGTCATTAAGCCCAAAATTAATGGCTTGCTCAAGTTGAAATATAGTCCACTCTTGAGTATTTTTCTTTAGCCTAATGGTATCTGTAGACCAATTGTACATTGTCGTATTTTATCATTTTTCAAAGCAAAAAGCAGTTCCTGATTTGCTCAACAACAAGGAGCATAACACTTCAATAGCTTTGGTATCTTCAAAAGACAAAGTTGTCTACTGACCCAATGATTTTCACAAAAATATTTGAGTGATATGTTCTACATCTGGAGAAAAAATTCCCTCTTGGTTTTTATGCAGCGAATAATTTGATACAATAAGGGACAGTAACTACAATTTTCACCACTATGACAGAAAATGTCGGTAAACACGTTCAAGAAGATTCAACAGCAGCAAAGCAGTCACCCGACGGAGCGACTGACTTTACTGACAAACAGTCTTTTGTTTCTTTTTTCCAACACGGATCAAATTCAACACTCCTTGTAGTAGCGGGACTCTTAATCCTCAGTGTTTTAGGCATTGGGTTTCTACTATCTCAACAAAACCAATATGACCAAGTTCCTGTTGGACCATTAAAACTTACTGTAACAACTACAGAACCCCAACCCACAACAATTCAAAGCACAGCAACACCGACCATCGATACCAGTACTCCAACAGCATCCCCCACCGCATCAGTACAACCAGTGAAACCACTTGCCACCAAGAAACCAGCAAAACCAACTCCTACACCAATCACTGGAGTAGACCTGCGGTTTGTTGATGTGTTCTTTTATCCTGTGCCAGAACCCAATAAAGCTTTTACACCGTGGAGAGTTGCAAATGGCGGTAGCATTACCGTTTCAAACGAGAGAAATGTTGGTGAGTTTAAGTTAAATGCCGTGCTCGTGAATTATGGGACTGAAGAATCGAAAAATATTTGGGTACACTACTTTATCGATGGTTCTCAAGTGCAAAAAGGTATCGCTTACTTACCTGGTAATATGGTGGCTGATGAGCTCGTTACACGCGATTCAGCACAACCGGTAAAGCTGCCCAACACCGGCACACACACAATCAAGATTGTTATTGATCCTGACAATCAGTCCAGCGATGTGAATACCGCCAATAACACATACACGTTCACATACTCGGTGAAGTAATTCAAACAAGGATTGAAAAAATTGTATTATAAGGAGACAAACAACATGTCAAAATACGTTGATGGATTCGTTCTCATCGTCCCCAAAGACAAGATTGAGGATTACAAAAAAATGGCGGAAGGTGGTCGAGATGCGTGGATGAAACACGGCGCATTAGAGTACTATGAGTGTCGAAGTGATGATCTATCTCCTCAGGAAATGGGAGATGAAAAAACACGTCGGTTTGATGACATGGCTGGAGCAAGCAGTGATGAAACAGTTTGGTTCTCTTTTATAGTGTTTAAATCAAAAGAGCACCGTGACGAAGTAAATAAAAAAGTGATCGCTGAGATGAGTGAACAGATGAAAGAACTCACCGATATGCAAATGCCTGTGGATATGAAAAGAATGGCCTATGGAGGTTTTCAAGTTGAAGTCGAAGGGTAAATCAGAACTCAAATCGTGGAAATGGAGCAATCTGTTTTTCGATAAAGCAGTTCTTGGTTTCTATATTAGGAGTAAAATTAAGCTCGATTTTTTTCTCAATACATTTTTCAAAATATGGTTCGTGCCTGCCCTTGCTGGATTATAGAATACCGACTAACTGGCAAGCAGACACAAACCTCAGTTAGGATCATTACATGAATTGGATTATTGCCAGTGTACTCATGTTTGTGAGTTCAGTCGCTTTGTATCTCTGCGTACGCAAGAGCAATACCCTAAAAACACCTCGGCAGCTGAGTAACCTGGCAATGTTTCTTATCCCAGTGCTTGTGTATCTGGGAGTAATAGTTAAAACCCCAACGAGTTTCGCACTTAAGCCATTTGAGTACTTTCTCATTGTGGTTCAAGGTATATTCTTTAGTTATCTTGGAAATGTATTTTCTTTAAAAGGAATCGAATATGCTCCAAACCCTGGATACAGCCTGATTATTTCAAAAAGTTATGTCGTTTTTACGGCTATTGCTTCAGTATTTCTCTTTTCTGCTCCACTTACGTTGAAGTCAGTGGTCGCGATGGCATGCATCGTTGTATTCTCAGCTTTCATCACAATCAACAAAGACAAAAGCAGAACTTCTTCGAATACGTTGTGGATTCCTTATACCATGGGTGCATTTTTTTGCTGGGGTTTGTTGGCCTTAAGTTCGAAATATTTACTCAATATGGGTGTTCCAATTCTGACTCGGCTCATCTTATCGATGTTAGTCGTCACCGTCCTAACATTTGGGGAAATACTATTAAAGAAAATAAATGTTTTTCGAATCAATAAACTTCAGATAGTAACACTACTGTCCATGGGAATGTTCGGTGCGAGCTATGCTTACTTCATGCAAGTTGGATTTCAGCTAGCTCCAAATGTTGGTTATGTGAATGCAACAAATGCGGCTTCAATTTCTTTACTCACCCTTATGTCTGCTTTCTTTTTTAAAGACGAACTAACAATCAAAAAAATGATTGGGATATTGGGTGTCACTGTCGGGTTGCTACTGCTATTCCTTTAGCTCGATAACACAGAAAGATTGTGTATTTTCCGACAAAAACACTAATTTCCACTGTAATTTGTAGTCTCAAATTGAGAACAATGGACTCAAGTTCTTAAACTCTGCTATACTCAACGTATGAGAAAAAATAATAAACTGAAAAAAACTTTTCGCCTGCAACCAATCTCAAGAAAAAACCTTTTCAATTAATCATAATTCTTTCACTAATAGCTGTTATTGGAATACTTCTACTACTCATCGTACGGATTATTCAATATAAAAAGAGTCTCATACCTGTTGACAACCCTATCCCAACTCAGAGCTCGACAATATTTACTCCTTCAAAAAAAATATGCGATGTCTATGGTGTGGTTGAAAATGATGTGATAAGCGAGCTACTCGATACGTATACCGTAAAATCAGGAGATACTCTCATCAGTATTGCCAACAATGTTTTACATAATCCTGACTCTGTCAGTGATCTCTATACATTAAATAAAAATCGATATCCAGGATTACAAGAGAGATCGTCAATTGAAACAGGTTGGAAATTACTGCTTCCAAATGAGGAATTAATGAAACGAAAATACTCGGTGATTTGGAAAGCATCTGGCAACATTTTTATTCTTGAGTCTGGCAAGTTTGTCATCAAGTCACAAACACGCTATGTGCTGGGAGCACATGAAGTGAGCGCACGGATGCAAAAAAGTCTTGGCAATATTCAAGATGGAGATTGTGTTGTTGTTTATCTTGGTCGTGGCAGCGGTTGGGATAGCGAAGTGTATCTTCTCAAGAGTCAATAAGTTGCAAAACAATTAATGAAATGAATAAGAAACACAAACCGTTTAAACATGTTTGGAAAAGTAGTTCAGATTCTATCAAATACTCCTTCACGTAGAAGCACGTACAACAAAATTTCTCATGTATTGTTAAACGCAAACTAAAAGTCTCAATTCTCTTTTCTGCTCTTTGTTATAATCACTTCATGGACGTCATCACTTTTTCTCAACAAACAAAGCAAGAGGCCGATAAACTCTTGCAGTATGGAAATGTGTTGGCAGTGCTATCACAGTTTGGCACTGTAGTACTATCCGGAAGTTATCAATATAACCTGATGTATGATCCTGATATTGATTTGACAGTGTTGTCAAACAATCCAGAAGAAAGCTCGTATCAAGCTTTACTCGAATTTATCAAACAAAGAAAATTCCAAAAATACGAGTTTGGCGATTTCTCTACATTCCCGCATCAGAATCGCCCAAAAGAAATTATTCTCGTTTTAGTTCATGAATATAACGGTCGAAGGTGGGAAATTGAAATATGGTTTAAAAAACGTCTGTCCGAAATTGACATCAATTTTGAAAAATTAATCTCAAAGGTAACGAAAGCACAAAAAGCCAAAATTCTGGAACTCAAACACCAACGGTCTACACAAAACATCTCGAAGCAAACATTGAGTAGTGCAAGAATCTATAAGCAAGTTCTCTTAGGAAAAGAAACTGAGTTGCCTGATTTATAGACACACCACTTCATCTCATTTTTTGTACCATTTCAAAAGAAAACTTTTTATCCTTCCCAAAACTTCCCTCTTGTTTTTTTCGTAACCAAGAATGATGATGAAATCAACTATGAAACAAAAACTGCCCGTTATTGTTCTTTCATTTTTTCTCCTAGCATTTTTTTCAAAACAAGCCAAAGCAGCTGAAGTTGAGCTTACTTTAACTGATGACACGTATATTTTTAATAATAGTCCTGACTCAATTTACGGCAGTAGTAACACATTAACAATCGCTGCTAATGAGCAGGGCTACAAACTCATACTTCTCAAATTTAGCACATCCAAAATTCCCACTGGTTCAACGATTAACTCTGCAGATCTACTTATGACTAGTTCTTCATGCATCGGCGACTTCTCAAGACCAGAACTCAGGCTGAGTTATGCTGATAGAGAATGGAATGAAGAAACACTGCGTTGGACTTCCCGGCCACGAAGTGGCATGGACATCGATGTTATTGATGGAAAACCTGAAGTTAAATCTTTTGATGTTACTCAAGCTGTGAAAAAGTGGTTTGATCGCAGCACAGAAAATAATGGGGTAATCATGGAATTAAATGGCGGTCCGTACTCGTGTAATTTTTCTTCCAAGGAAAAAAGCAGTACCGCGGTTAACTTAATCGTCAACTATACGGCCCCCAAAAAGAACCTTATTTTGACCAATACGTGGGATGTCCCTGATCTCACACTCCAAAACACAGATTTGAATGTGCCCACTAGTTTGACTGTTTCACCAACCAGTACTTTTACACCAAGTCCCAGCGAGACTTTAACGCCTGACGTCCCTGCAGAAACCATTGTTCCAACAACTCAACCGGAAACTACGATATTTGTTACTCAACCACAACAACCCAATAGTCAGCAGGATGAACTTGAAGTGAAAGCACCCCCATCAGAAAAAGACTCTCTTGAGAAACAAGAAACTACGTTAACCTCCCCTCAAATGACGTTCGGACTCATCGTGCTTGTTGCTGTCCTAGGTGGTATGGTCCTTATGAACTTTATGAAAAAGTCCTCACCAACAACAATAGTAGTCGAATCTGATCATGAGGGGTCACACACAGGCCATAAAGAATCGCATACACACAAAAAAGCCACAGAAAAAGAGAACAGTGATTCTGAAAACCAAGAAAACGAAGAAAACGAAGACAACTCAAACTTAGCTGACAAATAGACTTATAGCGTTCATCAAACAACTCAAACGAAGTAGTCTTTCTGCAGTATAATAGCTCTTCATGTTACTCGAAGCTATCAACCTCTCCAAACAAGTCGGAGCGAAATATCTGTTTACAGATCTATCGTTTAGTATTGTCGAGGGTGAAAAGGTCGCTCTGATCGGCCGAAATGGTCATGGCAAAACCACCCTACTCAAAATGTTGAGTGGTGAAGATCATGATTTTGAAGGCAAACTCACATTCAAAAAAGGGGTGAGGATCACAATGACCAAACAAGAACATGTTCAAGAAACTCAACAATCAGCTCTGGAATATGTCTTAAAAACTGCTCCACATTATTATGAATATCAGAAAATTTTGGATGAGTATGAGCAGGGGTTAAACACCGATCTTGATCAATACCTTAGCGCTCTGGAGTACTTTACTGAGCACAACTACCTTAACATCATTGATGCCGTTTTGAGCATGCTCGAAGATTTCCATATCAACAATGCACTCGCCCATGGACCACTAAAAAATTTGTCCGGTGGAGAAAAACGCTATGTCGAGATGGTCCGGATGATGTTTTCTCAGTCAGACTTATTTTTAGTTGATGAGCCAACAAACCACATGGATTACAAAGGCAAGCAGAGGTTTATTGATTGGATGCGGGCACTCAAAGAAACAATTATCGTGGTAACGCACGATCGCGATGTGCTGAAGTACGTCGATAAAATCATTGAGTTGAAAGATCAAAAAATCACCATTTTTAAGGGGAACTACGATGACTACATCGGACAAAATGCGACGCGAACACTGACCTCAGTGAAGCTGTACTCAGACCAGCTCCAACGCCTGAAGGAAGCAAAAAAGCGCGTTGAGTGGGGCTTGCAGATGCGTGCCAAAAGCAAGGAGTGGAAAACGCGCTACGATCACTGGTTACGTGATTACGAAAAACTCAAATTACAAACCGTAAAACCTTCTTTTTGGATCGATCAGGACTCAGTCGAAGCTTTGGATGACAAGGTCGTTGACTCGTATCATAAATTTAAAGAGAAAAACATTAAAATTTCGGTCAACACAAAAGGAAAAGGTGCTGGTGAGCTAGTTTCCGTCAGAAACCTAACACTGGCATATGAAACTCCAATATTTCAACAACTCACATTTACAGTAAGCGATACCGATCGCGTATTTATCAAAGGCAAAAATGGAGCTGGAAAGAGTACTCTGGTGCGCACACTCATGTCACTATCACAAGAACAAGCGCCCAAGGCAAAACAGATCGATGGAGAAATTAAGTTAGAAAATAATATTCGGATTGGTGAGTACCAACAAGAAATTCATGAAAAATACTTGGAGATGCCTTTAGAAGACGCAATCAAAATCAGCTTCTTAGAAAAAGATATCAAAATGGCTGATCATGAAGTGAAAAAAATGATGGCTCAGTACTTGTTTGATCCGAAAATGGATGGTCGACAAAAAATCCTCAACTTGTCCGGTGGCCAAAAAGCTCGTTTTCAGCTAATTAAAATGTTTATTGGTGATCCCAATTTACTTATTTTAGATGAACCCACCAACCACCTTGACCTGCCTTCAATAGAAGAGCTGGAAAATGCTCTGGATAAATTTACAGGTGGAATTTTGTATATTTCCCATGATACGTACTTTATCAATCGCATGGGTGGAAAAGTTGTAGAGTTATAAATCAAATGTGTTTTGCTCAATAAGAGACATTGTCTGCTAATAAGCGTAAAGTATCTTCGCCAACCTGGTATACTGTATGCATGTTGACCGATATTTGCTATCAATTTCCAGTACAAACAAACACAGAACTTGATTTTTTCAGACTGCTTAAACAACTGTTCGAAGAATTCAAAAACGCTTTCATTGAAAAGAGCACTATTACGGTGATCCCCATCAATCCACAAAATTGTTTACCAAAAACAATAATAGAACATTCACACACAACTCACCCATCTGTAATGATGAAATTTGACAATGAGAATGAGTCTACGCTTAACTCTTCACTGCAAAAAATGCTCATTATCACCAACAACAAAGCAACCAAGGCATCCTGCCCATTTCATGAGCTAACCCAAAAAATTTCGGGTCATCTGAAACGCATTGATCATACCGGCGTTAACTTTCCGTCATCGCAGCTTTCAAAAACACAATGGGACACATTTATACACAATCTAGCACTGACTACCACTCTTTATCGTTATCCAACGGGAGATGATTGGCCTTTTATTCTTCCAGCAACCCAAACCGAGTACCGTGATGACATACACGATTTTGTTTTGGGGAGAGAACCAAAGTTTGAGTTAGTATACGATCGCTTTACACTTTTACCAACTTTCCAGTTCGATATCCAAACAGATCTCACTCAATTGGAAGTTGAGAGCTTGTTTCCCAATCCACTCGGTGAAAGCTTCAGCGGGTTGGAAAGTGTTTTTCGAGCTGTATATATTGAATCTCCCTGGGATACCATTCGGATTCGGTTCGATATCCGCTTCAAAGACAACGGGAAAGAAAATGATTGGATATCAGGCAAATGGTTAGTACAAGAGGGTGGACGAATCAAGTAAAATCATCTCTAATTCAACACCACTATCGCTGCGTTTAACACAGTGGCAAAACTCACCCAGGACAAATAAGGGACTAACAAGTAAAACGCAGATTTTGATAGCGGATAAAACTTTTTCATGGTCAGAACAATCAAAACCCACAGCGCAATGATGACAAATAAAGCGATCAGTGGGGATCTCAGTCCAAAAAAGATGGGAGACCAAACAAAGTTGAAGCTCAGCTGAGCGAGAAAATACTTCATGGCAGTTTGAACATTTCTCTTTTTCCAGTTTTGTCGCCAAATCAAAAAGAAGGCAATTGCCATCAAGAAATAAAGAGTAGTCCATACCGGCCCAAAGATCCAGTTTGGTGGTGAAAATGAAGGTTTAGTAAGTGTTGAGTACCACGACCGAATTGAAGAAATAGTAAACACACTGCCCAAAACACCCACCAGCTCGCAACCGACGATTGAAATGATGAGTTTTGGCAAATTTTTCATCTACTCTAGTATGGAGCAAATTTGAAACAAGAGCAATGCTTGGTGAAAAATATTTTGTTTCAAATCTATTCAACATTAACAAATTTTTGAGAGCGAAGATATTTAGTATAGAATAGAGGGTTATAGGTGGTAGTGAACTAAGGGGTATGAAAAAAACAATTGGATTTTCATCGCTTTTGCTGGCTGCAATTTCTTTTGGTTCATTTGGAGTTTGGATTCGGTTATTGGCAAAAGAAATGTCAGTCTATCAACAAATTGTGCTGAGAAACTCATTTGCATTTTTGTTCGCTTTTTTCGTAGTGTTCGCGACCAAGCAATTTTCAAAGATTAATTGGTCAGTTGTTAAAAAAATCAACCTCTTGTTATACGCATTTTTGATCCCTTTATCAGTCATTGCCTACAATATTTCAATGTTAAATACAAAAATAGTAATAGCGACTTTCTCTTTGTATATTGGGACCATTTTGACGGGATGGGTAGCCGGAGCTGTTGTGTACAAAGAAAAACTCAATACTCAGAAATGGGTTTCTCTTTTTTTAGTGCTAGGTGGCTTGGTTTTTTTTGCATATCCGTTTTCAAGTTCTAGTATCAACCTTGGACTTGTAGCAGGTATTATGAGTGGTATTTTCGATGGTACTGCCAATAGCTTTCGAAAAGATTTGGCTGGCAAGATGAATAAGCTTTTCTTAGTGTTACTTACCGCTATTGGTGGCATGCTCGTATCTGGACTGATGATGAGCTATTTTCACCAAGATTTACAATTTTTTAGTTCAATGTCAGCCAGTGCGTGGATGATTGGAGCTTTTTTTGGATTCATATTGGTCGTTATCAATTATCTGCTGCTGGTCGGGTTTCAAAATTTTGACCTTGGTATGGGTTCAATTGTTTTGTCTCTCGAATTAGTGTTTGCCACTGTTTTTGGGATCATTTTCTTAAAAGAATTTCCAAGCACAAAAGAGGTTCTCGGTGGTTTACTCATTTTAGGTGCAAATGTAGTCCCAAATATCAATTTAGTACTAAAGAAAAAGCAAACACTTACAATAACAACCAGTTAGCCATGATTACGTTACCGAAAGTTGACTTTATTGATTTACATTCAAACAGAAACATTCTATAATTCCTCCCAATGTACACGTTCGATCACGTATTAGCAGTTAATAATACCCTCAGATTTAAAGCTGGGGTGCTCGTCGTGTAACAAAAAAATTAACACAATTTCCACCCCAGCGAAAGCTGGGGTTTTTTGTGTTGGCTAAAGAAAGGACACTATGCTCAAAGCAAGTGACAGATCTATCCCAAGAACTATGGCTACCCAACATCCGGATAACGCTCGTGCCCCCTACTGGCACCACAGTGCGCTGGTGACTGCGGCTGAAGAGGTGAAAGAAAGTGTTGTCTCCTGGAGGGAGCTTGGGTGCGAAGAAGTGAAGTGGGACTGGGAAGGGAAGTTGGTCGAAGAAACGGTATTAGAAAGGTTATTTTCGACGGAAACGCAGTATTTTGCACAACACCCGCTCGGCAGTGCACACTTTCTTACCTTTCGCATTCCCCATCCAGCAAAAGAAAAAGGTGGTCGATACTGGCGAGCCTTAACCAGCGTCGCTACTGCACAAGCTCTGGTTGAACAGTTGTCTTTAGATCGCTCACCCATGATGGAAGTGATTTTACCCATGACGACTTCAGCTGAGGAAATTATTCGCGTCCATCAAGATCTTGAAGAGCTCACAATATACTATGCATCTAAATTCAAAGTTTCCACACCAACGCAACCCAGTGCTTTGCAAGTCATTCCACTGGTTGAATCAATCGAAGCACTCTCACAATACGATCGAATTATTGAGGGCTATACCGATTGGTACGCGCATCATTTCAAGCAAAAACTCATTTCGTTTCGTCCCTACATCGCTCGTTCTGATCCAGCATTGCAATCAGGTTTATTAGCCGCTGTGTTAGTCAGTAAGCTAGCGTTAAGTAGGATTCATGAGGTGGGAAGAAAAAAAGCTGTAGAAATGTATCCCATTATTGGGGTCGGTTCACTACCCTTTCGAGGTGGATTATCACCGATAACAGCCAGTGAAATGGAAAAAGAGTATCAAGGAGTAGCAACGTTTACCATTCAATCTGCTTTTCGCTACGACTATGATTCACAAATAGTCAGAAAAAGTATCAAAGTTATGAACAGTGCCCCATTTCGCACTGCACCACAACTGACAAAAGAGGAGGAAGACTTTTTACATCGTTCGATTGCAATCGCTAGTCATAGCTATCAACAAGCGCTTGCTCCACTGCTTCCCTTATTTCCTTTGGTATCGCCATTCATTCCCAAAAGAAGAGAGCGCTTTTCCAGTCAAAACTCTGTATTTGCATACGATCGAACAACTCAAGGTGTTTCGCTGCCACGCGCGATTAGCTTCACTGCTATTCTATACTCAATTGGTTTGCCACCGGAGTTGCTGGGAATGGGATCTGCTCTTCATGAAATAGCTCAATTATCAAAGGGAACAAAGTTTTTGGAACAATTGTATCCATCACTCGCCTCGCATCTGCAAACAGCCGGACACTATCTCAATAAAGAGAACTTGGCACAGCTGATCAAAAAGTATCCCAGTCTGCAAAAAGTGGCAGAGGACATTCGACGTACAGAAGAACTTCTGGGAATTGAGTTTGAACCAACGACAAGCGAAGAGCAGCAGCATTACCAACTCTCATCAGAAATTATCAGTCAATTGTTCTCTGCTCAAACTACTCAGTTAGTTACTAACATTGAACAAGCAGCCAAGTTACGAAAAAGTATTGGTTAACAAGAAAGGAAAATGTATGTCATTACAACTTGCCACCAGAACACAATGCTTAGCGGCATCGGAAACGCTTGCGATGAACGCCCAAGTCAGTGAGTTGCGCAAGCAAGGGGAATCAGTCATCAGTCTAGGGGCTGGTGAGCCTGATTTTGCTCCACCAACAAAATTAATCAAAGCCACACAAGCAGCATTAACACACTCCTTTCACTACGCTCCGGTGAAAGGTATCGTGGAGCTCCGGACCGCTATCGCACAAAAGTTACAGCGAGAAAACAACATAGTGACTTCGCCTGATTCAATTGTGGTGACTGCTGGGGCGAAACAGGCGCTGTTCAACTTGATTGCGGTGCTTTGTGATGTCGGTGATGAGTGTATCGTGCCAACACCAGCTTGGGGAAGTTATCAAGCGATGATTGAAGTGTTTGGTGGAGTGATGGTAGGAGTAGATACGTCAGCTTCTGATTTTACGATTACGGCCAAAGCTATAGAGTCGGTCATCACTGCCAAAACCAAGCTGATCATTGTAAGTTCGCCACACAACCCTACTGGGAATGTAATCTCCAAAGATGAATTAATTGCGATTGCTCGTTTGGCGAAAGAAAAAAACGTGCTAATTATTTCCGATGAGGTATATGAACACTTTGTGTATGATGGTCAGTCGCACTTTTCCCTAGAGAGTCTTGATGAGTTTAAAGATATCGTGTGCACGGTCAACTCATTTTCAAAAAGTTTGGGAATTACGGGATGGCGTGTTGGGTACTGTTGTGGTCCGAAGGAAATAATGACCAAGGTTGAACAGTTACAATCGCACTCAACTTCAAATCCGGTTTCTGCTGTGCAGTATGGGTTAGCAGAAACGTTGAATCAAAAATCATTCTCCGATTTTTATCAACACAACAAAAACATGTATCAGCAACGACGAGATGTTATTTGCGCGACGCTGCAAGAAGTTCCTGGTTGCTCCGTGATTAGACCACAAGGTGCTTTTTATGTATTTGTGAAATTTGCCGATTCCATCATCAATCGTTTTGGCGGCTCAACCGCGCTCGCTCAATCACTGCTACAAGCACAACTCGTGGCCACAGTTCCCGGCGTTGCCTTCGGTCAACAATATGATAACTATCTGAGACTTTCATTTACTTTGCCTGAGGAGGAGTTGGTTGAAGCGGTTGCAAGAATAAAAAGGCATGTGAACAAATAAATACTCCTTTGCAACTATGACTATCGTAATGAACTTTCTTAACATTGAAACTACTGTACTAACGATTAAAGAAATCTCGTTTCCTCAAGCTTTACACTTAGTATATGGTTTACCACCTTTCAGCTATCTATTTCAGTAAAAAAGCACCAGATAAACGATAATAACAATACATATGCAAAGTGCTGTAAAAACACCAAAATACATCATTGTATGAAATGGAGACTTTTGTCCGTTAAGGAAACTCAATTGTTGTGTCAATTTACTTCGAAAATTGAGACTGTTTAACAACTCAAATGAAATTGTTGGGGTTACAGATACGTTGATCAGAGCCTGTAAGGGAAGCACTTTTGTCACCCTCCAACCGAGTGATACCAAAACAGTCGTTACTGATTCATAGAGCGAGGAATTCACCACAAAATACTGCTCTTGTTCATTAATACGAACCGATCGATCCTTTAGCTGAATCGAGGCAAAGGGAATCGCATCTCGAAATGACTGCTTTTCCTGTACTAATGCTTGGTCTAAAGAATCAGAAAGCAAAAATGCTTGCTGAAAAACCAACTCTTCACCCAAGAAAATGACACACTTACTTGGTTTAAATTGGGAAAATGCAGCACTCAATTCTTCCTCAAATTTGTTTTTGTCAACAATTTCTTGATTCCGAACAGCTTCACTAGAAAATGGCACATGTTGAGAAGACTCTTTAGTCAGTAACACCAAACCTTCTCGTTGGAGTAGGATATATACCATACTCTCCTAGTATAACCTATCTCGAAACGTAAATGTCAGTAGTGCCCTCTGTCCCACAGGCACGAACAGTGACGAGTCCATTTGCATCAACCACGATCGAATAAAGAGTTTTTTCAGCAGTCCCAGTATTTGGATCAACTGGTATTGATTTTAAGTATTTTACCAACGGAGTTGAAAGGTCAACACAAGCTGTTGTTGCAACTGAACACCCACCAGTTGACACAGTACAAGCACTAGCAGAAGTACCCAGCTGTGCTTCGTTCATACCAGCGCTCAATCCAGACGGATAGGAACCTTTGTTATCAACAATATATGCATGAACTGCTGTCAAAATTGTATCAACATCGGAGGTTCGACGCGCATCGCGAGCATCTTTAAGTCTCTGTGCTGGATTTAGAGCAACAAAAACGCTCACAGCTAACGCAACAAGTACGGTAATCACAACCAGTAACTCAATAAGCGTAAAACCTTTGTTTAAATGTGCTTTTTTCATACTCTTTCCTCTACTCTCGAATAAATAGATAAGTAATAAACTACTTTCTCATTGGTATCGATTCTTTTTGCTGCACACTCGTAGTTACATCTCTATTCACACCTGGTAAACAAATAGATCTGCCAGAAAGAATAGCGATTCTTTCCATTAGCAAAAAATGATTGATCTGGGTTTGTTGCTTCAACACAACATAAATGCTCACTATTGAGAGAAGTACTGACAAAAACAAGATAACTTGTTGTGAGGATGTACTATCAAGTGGTGAGACCGATTTTTGAGATTTTTTGGGCATGTCTTATCTTTTCTCTTTTCATGGCCTTTGTCAAGGCTATTTGGCCTATGCTCTTAAATTTCCAACCAGCTCGTCACTGCAATAGTTGTTCCACGGGTGGCTTTAATTCGAACACTCCGTGGGTAGTCAGAGTTCAAACTGGTTACTGTAATATCCCAGTCCGGATTCCCGGAATTGATGGTAACCAAACAACTTCCTTCAGGACGAATAAGCGTTCCTCCTGACCATCCAGAGACATCATGGATTTTTTGCAAAGCGTCTTCAGCACATCCATCTACCAAGTTCCAGCTGAGTTCCCCCTTCGAGTTGCTTAGTCCAAGTTGAGCCTCCCCAATTGCCAAAAGTGACACACTTGTTGCAACTCCCATCAACACCGCGCCAATCACTAAAACTAACGTCAGCGCAATAAAACCCTCATTGCTTTTTTTTGGTGTGTTTAACATGCTAAAAACCCCTTAGCTCTACAGCAGACTGATACGTCTCACTCGCTTTATACTCGGCTCTTGGGCCACTACCTGACTGCTCAATTGAAAAAGTAAAACCAATGTTTTGGGTCAAGAGATCAACCGATGAGTTGTTTGTAAACAAGAAATTAGTTACGTGGACACTTGCCGAGTTAAGGTTCGTCGTAGGACCAGATCCTTGTTTGATCGTAATATTGGGGACACTCCAGGTAATAACTGTTGGATTTAATGAAGACGTCGCTTTGACTAAGGAAATACTTGTAGAGGTGACACTGTTTATTCCAGTTGAGTTGCGAATCTCAGACTTAACGCGTTCACTGATAAAGCGAGCATTACTGCTCACTTCATGTTGTATACTACTTTTTGCCTTTACAAAAAGGATATTCCAAACAAATGGAACCAAAGCACTCAACATAATTGTAATTATAGACACATACAAAATTGCCTCAATAAAGGTAAATCCTAGTTGGCTTAAAGCCTGGGAATTAAATTTAGACATCATCTTAGTTCGCTGTATGACTTATAAATTTTTCCAGTAGGCGTATGAGAATGGTCCTTGAGTATTTGTCTCAAGAGCAGCGCCAGAATCCGAGTTCGACCAAGTAAACGATGAGGTGGAGTTCATAACCAACCGTTTGGCAAAGATATCAAGCGCAGAATCACCAACAGTAAACATCAACCGATCAGGATTCTTCGGATCTAGCTGAATATCGTACCATCCCTGCGGATTAGCAAAAGCGGGTGTGGGAATAAAATCAGATTGTTTCGAAGGGGCTCCACTACCGCTTCCAATATACCATCCAACATTCGTCGAACCTGAGTCGTGGTACACCACGACGTAGCGCTGCGACGCGCCACTCGTTAACCACCCGGTCGCCACTAACTTTGCTCCTGCTACAGGCGTCGTTGCAGAAGTATCAACATTTGACCTTCCAGACCAACTCGATCCAGACCAGTACGCCACTGAAAGATCTGATGAAGAATTTCCGAGTGCTGCTAACACCATCTCATTACTCGACGGATTTGCTGATAAGTCAATATTAGTCCCCTCATCAGCAACTGTAGGAATAGCCGCTACAGCTGACCAGGATTGGGAATATCGTGCGTACCGCATGCAATTGTTTCCAGCTGAACAACTCGAAGTTACTCGCGGACTCCACACAACCATTAAATTGCCAGTTTGGCTTTCCATTCCAATATCAAAAGAGGGTGAATCAGCAAACAGTCCTCCGACTGATTCTAGGTTCGTTTCGAACGCTGTGTTTGGCTCCGCCACACCAAACGAATTACCCGTCCACTCCATTGCCGACAAATCCAGATTGCTATCGACCCAAGCGATACCAATCGTGTTCGAGCCACTTACAGGACTTGATTCCATTCGAATCCACTGAACTGTCCCTGTTGTTCTTACAGTAGAAAATGTGGTTGCATTACTCCAATTGGCTGCACCACACCCTAAGGTTCCCTGTTTTGTTCGGTACGCTAGCTCGTTTGAGCCACCAGTGTTTGTAGAATACACCAGTAATGCATCTCCTGAATTCGTTTCGTAAGCTATTGCAAAACGCTGCGTCTCTCCTGATCCCCCCACTGTTGCTGCCCAATCACTCGTCCACGTCGTTCCATCAAAGCACAACACTCGCAACTCACCCACTCCATTGACATAACCCATAATGGCCTCTTGCTTCAAAGGACTTGTTTTTATTTTAAAGCTTTTTCCTGCAATCAAATCGGAGTATGACGCATCAATGTTTAACTCATCGGTAAAACTGTCAGACGCGTTTGAGTAGGTACGATATTTTGGTTGTGAGAATGCAATCGCATCTCCATACACAATAACGCCATCACCGACATTTGCTATTGTTGACTTCCAGTCTGTAAGATACTGCGTTTGCACAACACTCTGAGGTCTAGCGGCCGTGAGATTCCAAGCAGTCGTGACGGCTACTTTGACCGTGTTCGCATCGAGGGTTCCTCCACTTGATACGATATTCCCTGAACTGTCACGTTCCACACTTTGCACAGAAATTACTCGAGAAAACCGAGTATCTGATGCAAGTTGATTACTAGAACCTGCAAATTTCCAAACTCCGCTATTTACTGCAACCCCAGTGTTTCCTCCTCCAACCATGGCATACACTGACGAGAATGATTGATTGCGAATTGACCGGACGGCTTCCATCCCCTCTGTCGTGTACTGGTTTGCAATACTGATTTCAGATCCCAGTCGCATGTTATCAAGGGCTGAAACTACCGCCACTACTCCACCAGTCGCAAAAGTAACAAAGATCGCAGCCGAAAGAACCACTTCAATAAGAGAAAAACCACTTCTTGTATTCATCTCGATACCATTCCTTGGCTTGAAATTATAATCGTTTCAGTCTCTCCAGCTCCGGAAATGGTGATTGTAGGAGTTGTTCCTGGAAAACCGCTCACTTTGCTAAAATTCACGTCTGACAACCCAGACACTTGTACTCCTGCATCCACTGAAAACTTTTCATCAAGTGCAACAACTCGCGTATTGTACGAATTTCCTCGGTAGAGAGTCATAGCATTTGACTGAAAAGAAACCCCCCAATTGCTACTTCCTTTACTTAACATGGCATTCATTTGCGCTTTTCGCAACTGCGAAACGAGCAGATCAGTCGTGTTTCCAACCGAACTTTGAGTCAAGAACCGGCTTCCAAACGCGCTGGTCATGGTACCCAGTAACAAAGTTAACGAAATCACCAACAATAGTTCTATCAGTGTAAACCCAGTTTTTCGGAACATACGCATTCTCACTAACCACTATGATTTAGCGACAAATCAAGTTTAATTATGAATTGATCCTGTGAGCTCATAAATTGGTGTAATAATTGAAAACGCGACAAACGCCACAACAATGCCAATCACAATCAACATCACTGGCTCTAAAACAGTAGATAAATTGCGAGAGTTACTTTCTACTTCATCAGCGTAAAAATCGCCTAAATACAAAAGAGACTCATCCAACTTTCCTGTTTTCTCTCCAACACCAATCATTTTCCCCACTAAAAGCGGTATGTGCGGAAATTCTTTTGTTGACAATGCATCAGCAATCGTTTTTCCTTTTTCCACTGTAAATGAGAGTAACTGTACATATTTTTTAAAAACCAAGTTTGTTGTAGCACCTTCTTGAGCAACCAAAGCAGTCGTAATTGGTAGGCCACTTTTTAACATCAACCCCATGTTCCGACAAAAATAGCTTAACTGAATCTGTTGAGAAAACACTCCAATGACTGGTAGTTTGAGCAAAAACAAATGCCAATAGTACTTCACTCTTGGAATAGCAATAATTGCTCGAAATAAAAGAAAAAATAATACGAAGCCCATCACTATGACATGCCCCTGTGTTTTCATCAGGTTCGCCAAAAATAACAGAATTTGTGTACTCAGTGGTAACTTGGCATCAAGCGAAGCAAACAAATCAACAAGTTTGGGCAACACAAAAAGCGCAATGGAACCACCAGAAATAAAACAAATCATCAATACAATTTCAGGGTAAAGCAGGGCACCCTGCATCTTCTTTTGAAAATCATAATTTTTCTTGAGTTGAGTCGCCAGATACTCAAGGTTATTTTCCAATGTACCTGACTCTTCGCCAATTTTTATTAAATTGATATAAAAGGGATCAAAAATTTTGGGGAACTTGACCAATGCATGCGCTAACGCTTGCCCATTATTTATCCGCGATAAAATTTTTAGAAGCATTCCCCGAAAAGCAGAATTTTTCGTTTGGGAAGCAATCGTTTCAACTGCTTCCCCAAGCGGAATACCACTTTTTATCATTACCGCCAAATGTTTAGTAAACAAAAGCTTGTCGAGAAAAGTCACACGGTCAAAAAAAGTTATTTCGGTTTGAGCACTAATTTTTTTCATATCAAATTCAAACAGTATTTATTTTCGTGTGACCCTCAAAACTTCATCAATGGTCGTTATTCCCTGCTGGGTTTTTGCCAAACCGTCTTCATTCATTGTTGTCATTCCCTCAACAATAGCTTGTTTTTTGATTTCATTTGCATCTGCCTTATCGGTAATTAACTTTTGAATAGCAGGACTCATTTCCAGAACTTCGTATACTCCAATTCGACCCATATACCCCGTATGATGGCACACCTCACACCCTTTACCTCGATATAAAGTAAATTGAGCATCTTTGCTAAAGTAACGATTAATAACCGCATCCGAAAAGTACTTTACTAACTGCGAGCGCTCAATGCTGTACGAAACCTTGCAACTCGCGCAAATCTTGCGAACTAAGCGCTGTGCAACAATAACGTTCACAGTCGATGCTACTAAGAATGGTTCGATCTCCATATCAATCAACCGCGGCATCGCAGTTGCGGCGTCATTGGTGTGCAGTGTTGACAACACTAGATGTCCAGTCATGGCAGAATTGATTGCAATATCTGCAGTTTCCTCATCTCGAATTTCACCTACAAAAATAATATCAGGATCTTGCCGAAGAATACTCCGCAATCCATTTGCAAAAGTGAGATTTGTTTTTGAGTTGACTTGGATTTGGTTGACACCAGTTAACTCATATTCAACAGGATCTTCTATCGTGTCTATATTTTTCTCCCGGCTATTCAATATTTTTAAGATTGAATAAATTGTGGTCGTTTTCCCGCTTCCGGTCGGGCCTGTTACTAAAAGCATCCCGTAGGGACGCTCGTAAGCATTCTTGATTTTGATAAGATCTTTTTCTGAAACACCCAAGTCAGCCAATGAGAAATCTCTTGATTTTGAAGACAGCAAGCGCAATACACAATCTTCACCAGCAACTATGGGAACGATGGAAACACGCACATCGAGGTCTTCTGCTTCCAGTTTTATCTGTAACTTCCCATCTTGAGCACTGAGGTGTTCATCAGTCCTCAGTTTCGAAAGTACTTTGATTCGTGAAATAACTTGAGCATGAAGATCCTTTGGCAGGTTTAAAACGTCGTGCAAGACACCATCAATTCGGAATCGAGTCATAGATCCCACTTGATTTGGTTCAATATGAATGTCAGATGCCTTGTTTGCGTGAGCATACTCGATCAAAAGATCAACGAGTTTTGCTACAGGAGTTTCTTTTACTACCGAAGCATTTGCTGCCTCTAATTCAGAGTGCAGCAACTCATCAA
Organism: uncultured Pseudomonadales bacterium; assembly: GCA_964583795.1. GTDB lineage: Bacteria > Patescibacteriota > Microgenomatia > UBA1400 > PJMF01 > JBDTME01. Next base: position 43,178 of record CAZOWX010000005.1, read on the forward strand.
AACTTGATTGTAATTTCTTACGGTACAACGTAAGAGCATTTTTCAAGTCTTTCGGCGTTGCAAAGTAAACATTGATTGACTTTCCCGTTTTCTTTGCTATGTTTTGAAGGACATCCATGTGTGTCGGATGAGTGGTCGCAACTTTGAGCAAATTATCTTGCTCTCCAAACACTATCACATTCTGTTTTTTTGCATACTCTTCTGGAAGGATAGTGAGCAAGTCTTGTGATATAGAAGTTGATGACAAAGAAATAAATGGAAGTTGGTAAAAGTCTGCAACTAGCTTTCCTAAATTGGCATCTGAAATGAGATCTTTTTCATCTAACACCTCATACAAAGACTGTTCACTTGATTTGGTAGTGAAAAGTTGCTGTAGTTTATCTTGCTCTATCACTCCCGCATCCAATACAATTTTTTTCAAGTCATCATCGGATAGAGAAGTGTATGAAGAAGTCATAGTATGAAAACACCGCATTTCACTTTCATAGAACGAACAGTGTCTATAGCGCGATTACAGAGTCCATTTTCCCAATCAAATACGGTTGTTTATCATAAACAATAACAACACCATGAACGTCAACTGACATCTTCTTCCCGCTTTTTGAAGTTAAGATCATTTTTCTCTTAAAGTGAGAGTAAGGGTTCATTGCCTCTGGTGCCATTTTTGAAGTATCACCATCAACCAACTGAGAATTAACCGATATTGACATAGTATGTTCTTCTTCTTTGGTATATCCTGTAACCTGGCAATGATAATCGCTTACCCACACATATGTCATATCGTAGACATCAATGATCACATCAGGAGCAGGGATATACTCTTGTGCTTTGAGTAATAACTGCCCCGTTTCTTCTTGGTTCATCATAAAAGTATAATTCTTCTCAGAGGTGAATTGCAAGACAGTTTAATTCGAAGAATAAAAGCTTTTACTCCCCAAATTACACTCAAAAGAAAGATTATTTACAATTTCTTGTGCTTCATAATTGGTCGCGTCAGTGTTGCTTTTTTATCTCTTTTCTGTTCAGAAGTAAGAAGCAAAGAAAGTCATAACTCACAAGAAGGTCAGTTTTCGAAAGAATACCTTATGTAGCCACCAGTCTTGGCAGCAAAAATCATATGAGTAGAACTCGGTAGCAACACAATGGATTAAACAGGAAACAGTATGCTCGAAGTAATACACCTATTGTTTCATTTTGACAGCTCATTTCACAGGAGATCACATCACACTCAATAAGCACTTAAATCGCCTCTTACTTCTTCATCCAGGAATAGTACAACACTGGGATAAAAAGCAACATGATCGTGCTTGCAATCAATAATCCAGAGATGATCGCTCCTCCCAAACCGCGCCAAAGTGGATCAGCGATGGTGATTGGCAAGAGTCCAAACACCGTACAAAACTTGGTCAAAATAATTGGCTCCATACGAGAAGCCCCCGCGTCCGCTATCGATTCAGTAAACTCCATTCCCTCTTTTCGATTCAAGTTAATCTTATCGACGATAAACATTGAGTTAGTCACTACAATCCCAAACAGCGACAATACCCCAATCAAAGCTGGGAAAGAAAGCGGTGTCCCAGTGAGAGCAAAGATAAAGAATACTGATGAGACAGCAAGTGGAATCACGATCAACACAATGATCGCTTGACGAAATGACGCGAACTGCACCACCATCGTAATTAAAATCAAGATAGCTGAGATCAACATCGCTTGTAAAATCGACTGCACCGATTTAGCGTTTTCTTCATTGACTCCCCCCGTTTTCCACTCGTATCCAGAATCAAGCTGCATGCTGTCTGCAAATTGCTCCAGACCTTTGTTGAGCTCACTGACTGAAAATCCGGCCTTTACTCCGGCACTCACACTCATGCTTCGCTTGAAATCTTCTCGGGTAATACTGGTCGGATTAACCTTGGTGACAAAACTTCCTAGTTCTGTGAGTGGTAACGTTAATCCTCTTGGTGTAGTTACCTGAATTTGAGTCAAATCTTGTGCATCAGCAATAGAGTTTTGCATTCGAAATACGATGTCTTTTTTATCAGATGAATCTCCATTGAGATTGAGCGAATCGAGCGTCAAACCACTCGCAAAAGCTCTCAGTTGTAAACCAAGCACTTGTGGACTCAAGCCATACTGCACCAATTTATTTTGGTCAGGCACAAACACGATCTTACTGGTTCCCGCCTTAATCGATTTACTCACATTGATCACTCCATTTTGCTGATTGAGGTACTCTACAATTTGGTTGGCATACGAATCGATTTTTTGAGACTCGGCACCTAATAGGGTAATTTGAATATCGGCACCAGCTGGAGGACCACTCGATTCTTCGGTGACGGTGACTTTACCTTTTTGAAAATCTCCATAGGTCTGTCGCAAATCCTGCGCAATAGTGATGGAAGAGAGATCTCGTGAGTCTTTATCCGTTAACTTCAGCGAGTACAAAATCGTATTATTTCCCACACTCACTCCATTTAAACTCTCTGCACCCCGGCCTATTTCCATGGTTACAAATCGTGTTTCAGCAGTGTGGCGCAGCTCATCCAGCAGTTCCAACCCCACTGACTTCACATCATCAGCCTTGCTTCCTGCAGGTAGTTCCAACTCTACAAATAACTCTTCTCCGTCAGTTTTCGGAAAAAACTCATTCTTCACGAGTCCAAATGGTAGCAGTGCAAACCCAATGACAGCGTACGCAATCACTCCAATCAGTACTTTGCGCCGACTTGATTTTGAAACCAAAATATTGCGCATCATGTTCTTGTAACCTTCTGCAAATGGCTCAACATCAATGAGTCCTCGTTGAAAAAGTCTACTGAGATAGGTTTTCAACATTGCTAACTTCTTTGATTGCAGACGTTGGGAAATCTTTTTTTGCCCATTTTGGAAATATTGTGTGTACGTCGCTCGCAGCTTCCAGATCAAAAAGGAAAGAGCGAGATATACAGCTATGATTGGGATCATCAGCGGATTGGTTTTTACCAACAGCGCAATCACTACTAATGAAATAAGGTATAAAGCGATTTGAAGCAGTGTGATCACTCGCTTGGGCACTACGGGCTTAAGCAACACAATCATGATTGGTAAGGTGATCAGTACAGCAATCCCAGTGGAAGAAATCATGGTGACTGCAATCACGATCGGAATGGGTTTGATGAACTCACCAATGATTCCAGTGGACAAAAGCAGCGGCACAAATGACCAAATAGTTGTTATGGTCGTTGACCAGATGGGGACAATGGTATCTTTCCATACCAGGACTCCAGTTTGAACGGGGTTGAACTTTCCAGTTTTAAAGTAGGTCGTCATCGCTGAAACCACCACAATGGTGTCATCAATGAGTAGACCTAATGCTAAAAGCAGTGCAAACAGAGACAAAAAGTTGATGGACATTCCCACCATGTACATAAACATGAATGCGGACAAAAATGTCAGCGGTACGGTGAATGACGAAATAATCGCTTGACGCAAACCGAGAAAAAGCAACAAAGTGAAAAAGACCAGTAAGATTGTCGATCGAAACTCACCAAGCAAATCAGTGAATTGTTTGGAAATTTCATGACTGGTATCAGCGAGCGTCGTCACTTGGTACGCATCACCTTTACTCGCGGTAAAATCATCAATGAGCGTCGTAACTTGTTTACCGGCATCTTCGATATCAGCATCCACAACTTTGTAGACATAAAATGTTACCGCCTCAGTAGCAGTTGAATCAGAAGAAGCAAGATAGGCATCGTGATGATCGAGTTTAGGTTTGAGTGAGACATCTGCTACATCAGCCAGCGAAAAAGTAGCATCGTTGACCTCAATTTTCAAAGCACGAATATCGTCAATACTTTCCACGGCGGAGTCGATTGTCAGCGCAAACTCATTGTTATCAGTTTGCACACTCCCAGCGGGGTATGACGCGTGCGATGCCTTGATCAATTGACTCAGTTGCATGGGACTAATAGAGTACTCACTGAGCTTATTTTGGTTAATCGTCACTACGATTTCTTGATCATCAAATCCACTTGATACCACCCGATCAACTTTTGATAAGTTCTCTAAATCATCTTTGAGTTGTCGAGTCGACCGCATCAAATCGGGATAACTATTCTTGGTCGAGACCGCAAAGGTCAGGACTGGTTGATCTTCAAAATCTAAGGCGGTGACACTTGGGGTCTGCGCGTCAGATGGCAAGGTATTGACTGCATCAACTTGTGACTGAACGTTATCTTTCGCCTTGTCGCGATCAACCGTTGATAAAAACTGGATACTTATCGCACTGACATTTTCCCTTGAGGAAGACACAATCGTGTCAACATCTTTCAAGCTTCGCAGTTTGTCTTCGATCGGAATGGTGACCAGACTCTCAACATCTGCTGGTCCAGCACCAGGAAGAACCGTTACCACGGTAATAATTGGAATTTTCACCTCGGGATTGAGACGGTGAGGCAACTGCAAAAAGCTTGCCAACCCCATTAACGAAATCGTCAAAATCAGTAACACCACCAACCGAATGTTGGTAATGTACTTCGCCACAGCCCCAAACATCTGTTTGGGATCAAACTGTAGTCGCTCGAGGTACGATGCTGCTTTCTTGGCCATACTGAAATTATTGAGTTCTGACAAGCTCCCCCTCCGAAACGCTGCGCGAAACAATGATCAAATCATCGGTTGTGATCCCCTGGAGCACCCCAACATATTTTCCTGATACTTCACCCAAAGTAACCTCTTTCACAGTCGCACGGTAGTCCTGGTCTTCTTTTGTGGCAACATACACAAACGCTTTCTCTTGGGTCTGATACACAGCGTCAAGGGGAACAAGCGGATCGTTGACAATGATTTTTTGTGGACCAACCGGAACACTAATCGAGATGGAACTTCCATTCGTGAGCCACCCATCATACTCTGTGGGAATGATATATATAATAGTATGTAAACTACCTTGGGTCGCCTCGCTGGAAATAAACTCTGGCATTAACTCCACGTTTTTATCTCCAATATGGACGGTACTGGACTCAGTACTGATAATCGAACGTGTAATATTCGCAGAAGTGGTGATAATGGCTTTGTTTTGACCTTTGTCAGCTCGAATGGTCGCTAATACCATTCCTGGATTGACGGTCTGCCCAGGATTTACCATCACTCGCTCTACTGTTCCACTAAACGGTGAAACCGGATACATCATCGATTCATTCACTCGAGCCAATTTGACGTTGAGTAAAGCAATATCCTTTGATAAAGTCAGCGACTTTTCTTGTAAATCAAGCTGTTTGAGGGTGAGATCTTTATTGATCCCATCCATTTGAGCAGGTGCTTTATTGCTATCGGTCTGGTACTCCGTGGTTCGAAGGCCCGCTCGCAATTGATTCAAACCGGAGAGTGTTGCTGCTTTGCCTTGTTTGGCCCCTAAAATAGCTGCATCATTCGAACCACTGACATTAGTCGATTCAAGCTGAGCGATCTGGGCATCAAGACTTTTTATGATGTCTTCACTCAAGGTGATTGCTGCCTTGGTGTCATCGATGGACTTACGATTGATATCACGCATTTCATTCGCTAAAACGTTCCCTTTTTCGGCGAGATCCCGCTGCTTTGCAATAACCTCTTTTTGAGTATCAAAGGTCTCAACAGCAAAATCATAATTTTTTTGGGCGAGTTGTCGAGAAAGTGAAGCGGCATTGGCACCTTGATAGTTGGTCGACAGGCGGACAATCGTGCCTCCTTTTACCACTCGATCCCCTTCATGAACACTGACTTTCTGCACCACACCTGGAGTTTGGGCAATGATGTTTAACACTCCGGTTTTCTCAACCGTGGCACTGAGGGTAATTTTTGGGGTTTGAGCAGCATTAAAAACTTCCACCAACTTTGGTTGTTCTTCTGCAGTTTCTTCGGTGATTTGTGGTTTTCGTAAACGGTCACCAACCACAATCAACAGCACTAACAATGCCATCAGTCCAAAAAAGAACATGAGTGGTCGAGCAGCAATAAATTTACCCGTATTTTGCTTCGCTCGAGTGAAAATCGACCGAATGCCATTTGTTTTATTTTTACTTGATTTATCAGTATTTTTTTGCATATTTAAAGATGGTGTCATAGTTGCCAAGGTGTAAAAATCCAGAAGGTGGATTATACCATAAATAAGGCGAATTTTCCAGTCCTAGAGTGGTTGGCACTGAGTCACTTTCAGGGAGTTTCCAGTTAAAATTGCAAAAAATGAAATGCCTTTATACTCGTTGTGCAAATAGGTTTAATTGTGCAGAAATTTCGTCAATATATGCTGGATTATCATAAAAATACGCCTGTCCATACTTTATCCACAAATCAATTTGTCGTGTTATTTCATCATATTTTTGAGGTCTGTCTCTCTCAGGAAGCAAAGAGAAATATCGTCGCAAACTTTTCAAAATCGTCACAATTTCGTCAAAAAACATCTGCTTTGCCAACCCAGAAAAACCCTCAAAACCAATCACGATATCAGGATACCACTTGTCGTCATTAAGCTCCCACTTCCCAGTTTGGACATCAAAAGCATGTGCAAGATCCACCTGAACGAGCCGAAATCGAACGTTCCCATACGATATATCGCCAGTTGCTGATTTCTCTAACATCATATTTTTTGCATTTCTATCTCCAACAATTAATCCATGTTTTGCCAACCCAATCATCTGATTAACTGCAGCAATACAAATATGGATGTTAAAACTAAGGTCATTTCGTGAATAAAAATGATACTCCCAAGTCCGTCCATCGATCTGTTGAATTGGAAACCGGCTGGTCAAATCCCCAAAATATTTCCGTTCAACTACAACATCTTCTGGCAGAACAAGCTGTGGGAAAATTGCTGGGAACCGACAGCCCAAGATGGCATGGTTCTTAAATTTGAGGGTTTGATCACCTTGAGAGTCAATTTCTGATTGCCAACGGATCTCAAGTGTGTTGCTCATGTGAGGAATTTAGGCATTATTCTGTGGATATTCGCCTTTGAAGTACGCGATTGCATCATCAAATTTTCCTTGATAAAAGAATTGATTAGCCACTTCATATTGACTTTTAATTTTCTCCATCGTTTCGTCTGGTACTTCACCCCATGGAGTCTAGCCTTTTTCAATCGCTCCAACAAATGTTTGAGATGGAACATAATCTCGCCTAGAACCTCTTCTTCTGTTGCATTTTCTCTAATATAGAGTTGGTGGTAAATACGTTGAGAATGGTACTCCAACACTTGTGAAGGAGTTTCGTCCAACACGTCGAGGTAATCTGCATATACAGCAGTATTAGGAATAAAATCCCGCAAATGACTAAGCCATGCCCCGAGAATCATCATTTGGCTCATAATCCTCGTATACGTTGAGGAACTCTCATCTGGAAAAAATGGTCTACTCAAATGTTTTTTCCTAGTTTCGTCATCATGCTGATAGCGCAAAGTCGCAATCAAGTGCGTCGGATCATAGGGATCAAATTCTTCCCATTCGGGTGAATCAACTTTAAATTCAGCTCTACGGTAGTTAAGCACAGCACTATAAAAGTGATAAAGCGTCACAATCGGAAACCCCATCTTTGCCAACTGGCGCAAAACTTGTCTGATTTCACCCCGTGTATCTTGAAGAGCTTGTTCTATGAGATCTTCTACCATAGAAGCAGAATTCTATCATACTTATTGATCTGTTTCAGATCTTTTGAAAGAATATGCTGAATTCATAGTAGAATGAGTCATGAACACACAACAACTCACTTCACAACAACAACTTGATCTTCTCAAAACCCTTCAACAACGCTTTGAAAAAAATATGAGTCGACATAAGACTGTTGCATGGGAAAAAGTCCAAGCAAAACTTGAAACCCATCCTGAGAAACTCTGGTCACTCTCTCAAATGGAGCAAACCGGTGGTGAACCTGACGTGGTGGAGTTTGATACAAAAGAGTATGTATTTGTTGACTGCTCTGCAGAGAGTCCTAAAGGGAGAAGAAGTTTATGCTACGACCGCCAAGCACTTGAAGCTAGAAAATCATTTAAACCGAAAAGTTCCGTGATCGATGAAGCAACTGCCATGGGAATAGAGTTACTCGATGAGAGGCAGTACCGGCAATTACAACAACTTGGAGAGTTCGACACCAAAACTTCGAGCTGGATCAAAACACCTACGAACATTCGTAAACTGGGCGGGGCTCTTTTTGCAGACCGTCGTTACGATACCGTTTTTATCTATCATAATGGAGCAGATTCGTATTATGCGGCTCGGGGTTTTCGTGGATTATTACAATTTTAAGAGCTTGAAAATGACAATTTCACAATTTACTCATTCATTAATCAACAATCCCGACCAGATAGTCAAAATCAAAGGTTCAAGTAAAAAAATTTTGGGCTTCGCTGAGTTTTGCACCGTGAACTTGGGAGATGCGAATTATTTTAAGATTGCTTTCGATGATCATACTTCTTTGCTGATTATCCCCAATGATGAACTCGTGTTTTATACCGATGAGCCAATTAAACAATTTGCCGAAATTCCTGATGCTGACATTGGCAATAAAAAAATGATTTCTTTTCGTGGCAAACAATATCAATTAGAAAACAAAAATGATTATCAGTACGTCATTCGATTGATTAAAGGTGACTACCAAAGTATTGAGGGTGAAGTGAAGTTCTCAGATTACATGAGTACCGATGGGAGTGACGATATGCTCAGTCTTGGATGGATTGTTCGAACAGGTGAGAGGGCAGATTTGAATCCCAAATTAATCGCTTTAGAAGATATTGCTTAAGATTAATAATGAATACCTTGAAGTGAAACTTTTACCCGGTTCGAGAGAAAATCAGAAATTCATATAGAAATATCATGTTAAAATCAGACAATGTCTTCCACTAGAATTAAACAAAGAATAGCAATCACCAAACGCAATCATACTATATATCGAATCATTCAAATCACAGCTTTTCCTTCCGCTTTTGTGTTTGGTTCAATTAATGGCTTTCTTTTTGTATTTGCACTCAGTTTCCTATTTAAGGGAATAACAAATATTAAAAATAGAACTGACTACGAAGTAGCCAAGCTATACACCTATTTTTGGACAGGTACTCCCGCTAAACATCGTGGAATGATCAATCTCATACACAGCGGAACAATCCTGTCCATTATTCCACTCACTTTTATGATTCCATTGGACAACAAGTGGTTAAATTTGTATGTGGTGACAATCGGAGGTCTTTTACTTCTTGCTTATATCTGGTTTTCAATAATTAGTTGGAATGACTTTGACAAATACCATTCAAGGAAATTTCGTTATCAATTTTTAGTGAATCTGGCCTACTCCAAAGGTAGAAAAGTAAGAAAGTTGCTGAAAAAATAATTACTTATTCAATAAATTATCATAAATATGACCAAAAACTTTTACTTGGTCCGTCATGCTCAATACGATAACCCACTAAAGATTCTTGCTGGTCGATTACCAGTCACGTTATCTGAACTCGGAATTGGTCAAGCAAAGAAGCTGAGTGAATTCTTTTTTGATAAAAAAATTGAACTCATCTATTCAAGTCCTGTTAAACGCTGCCAACAAACAAGTGAAATTATTGCTAACACTGTGATTCCTATTGAGTATGATGTCCGTTTGGCAGAAACATTTTCGCCATACCAAGGGTATTGGGAACTTGATTGGTCACATTTCTATGGACATCATGAAGAACTCGGGGGCGAGTCCCCGCAGGATATCTCACTGAGAATGATGGACTTTTGGCAGAGTATTGTGAAGAAGGACGAGAAAAATTGCATTATTTGCTCGCATGGCGATCCACTGTACCTTCTTTTTGCTCAGCTGACTGGGCTTACCATCCCTTCAATTAAAGAAATTACTAGCATTCTTGGTGATGAGTATCAACCAACAGGATCGGTGAGAAAAATCGTGGTGGAAGGTGATGATGTCAGAACTGAAAACGTTGTAACTTTCACAGAAACTGCTTATTAAGCAAATCAAATTGGTTCAGATCCCTGCTACAATACTCTCATGTCAACTCAACCACTCCCAGGAAATCTCTTAGAGCGACTTGGTCTCAAAATTGGCCATTATACTGATAAAAAAAATCTAACAGGTTTAACTGCTTTTATCGCCGAAAACGGCGCTGATATTGGGATCGATATTCGAGGTTCAAACACCGGAACATTTAATACTCCTGCTTTTGCACCAAAAGCATCAGGAAACACTGTCCACGCAGTAGTATTAACAGGCGGAAGTACCTTTGGACTAGCATCGGCAACAGGAATCATGGAAGAGTTATCAGCTAAAGAAATCGGAAACAAAACTAGAGCGGCCTTTATCCCAGGAACAACTGGAGCGGTGATTTATGATATTGCAGTTGGTACGAATACTCATCCAGGAGCGAACGAAGGCAAGCAGGCAGTTCATAACGCAACTGACCAGTTACCTCATCAAGGTAACGTTGGTGTTGGTACTGGAGCAACTGTTGGTAAATGGTGGAAAGGCAAAAAAATGAAGGGTGGGTTTGGTATTGGCGTGGCCTACTTGCCTCAAGATATTATTGTTGCAGCGTTTAGTGTCACCAATTGTCTTGGTGATATTCTCAATCCAAAGACGGGTCAATTTTATTCAGAAACTGGGAAACAGGATGCGATACATTCATCATTTGGCGATTCACTTGAGCACCTCGTAGGCACTATGGATCTTTCTGGGAACACGACTTTAACTGTTGTAGCCACGAACGTCAGTTTAGGAAAAGAGCAGTTAATGAAAGTAGCGGAGTTTACTCATGACGGGTATGCACGAGCTATCCATCCGATTCATACCAATATGGACGGCGATATTGTCTTTGCCATATCTTCTCGCAGTGGTGAGAGAAAAACATTTCCCAAGATGAATTCACTCACTTTAGTTGACTTTATTGGTATGGGAGCTCAAGAAGCTGTGATACAAGCAATCAACAGCAGTATAAAACACGCCGAAAGTATTGAAGGATTCCCAAGCATAAAAATGATTACATACTAATTCACACTTTCTCAAACTAAAGCAAGACAATTTTGCTACAATACCCTCATGCAATTCATTATTCTCCACGGCACGTTTGGCTCAAGAGATGGCAACTGGTTTCCGTGGTTAGATAGTGAGCTAAAAAAACTTGGACAGAGTGTCATACGACCACAATTTCCGGTTGATAATTATGAAGAAGTGAAAGCATCTATTGAAAAAACTGGAAGTTACAATCACCCGAAGCAGAATCTTGCGAGTTGGCAGAAAACATTTGAACAACAAGTCGTTCCCCAACTCAATCATGAGCCACTTGTTGTCGTAGCACACTCAATCGCTCCCGCCTTTGTTTTATCTGCAGTGACTGAGTTTAATCTACAACTTGACTGCGCCATCTTTATAGCCCCATTTATCCAAGATATTGATCAGCCCGAATTTGATCCAATCAATAGAGATTTTTACAAGCGTAAATTTGATTTTGAAACAGTAAATAAAAGAATTCCTGATTCCTATTCTTTATATAGTGACACCGACCCTTACGTTCCTAACTCATTATCGTTTCACTTCGCAAAACAATTGGATAGTCAGACTATCCTAGTTCGGGAAGCACATCATATGGGCAGTGTTTTCAAAGAATTCCCACTAGTTCTAGAACTGTGTAAAACACGAATCGGATTTGGGAAGTGAAAACTGCAAAAAACTTGAGCAGTTGCTGACACACTGAACAATATCAATTGGTATTGATCGGCATCATCAACAGTTTTCTAAATGTAAATATGACACCTACACCTCTTCTTCCACTCTTTTATGACCTTTGGTACACCCTGGATCCGATTGGACGATTGCGTCGCAGTGGTGCAAAAATTGGAAACAATGTTTTCTTTGGACTGCATACGTTTGTTGAGTTAGAAAATGCTCGTTTGCTGATAATTGAAGATAATGCTGTGATTAGTGCTCATTCCAAAATTATTCTGCATGACTCGTCTTTATCACGCATCGCGAGCGTTAAACCTCGATATGGGTCAGTCATTTTGCAAAAAAATTGCTACATTGGAGCGAACACAACGATCTTGTATGGGAGTGACATTGGAGAAAATACGATTGTCGGAGCAAATTCTCTGGTAAAAGGGAAACTGGAACCCAATAGTGTGTATGTCGGCCAACCAGTTAAGAGACTGTGTTCAATTGATGAGTTACAAAAGCGCTGGGAAACCGAATACATCATCAAAAACAAAAATAAAGAGTAAAAGTCTTGTTTGAATTTGGGATTTAATTTTCTGGCAAAGATTCCACATGGTTCTAAAGTCAGATCCTCGATCTCGATGACTTCACTTGGTCCGCCCAGGGAGGACCAGGTTCATTCATCGCGTCAAGGATGACACACTTTATATTTAGTCATAAAATTCAAATTAGAATTTGAAACTGGGAATTTACTTCTTAAATTCCTCATCTCCATGTCATCTTCAGTTCAGAATTACCTGTTACAATGCAGTTTACATGACTCAAAAACAAGCCCTACTCATCCTCAAAACTGGCGTTAATGTTTTTTTGACTGGAGAGCCTGGCAGTGGAAAAACGTTTGTCATCAATCAATACATTCGTTATCTCAGACGCCATAAACTCAAAGTTGCCGTCACGGCTTCCACTGGTATTGCTGCTACTCATATTAATGGCACCACTATTCACTCTTGGAGTGGTATTGGTGTGCGAAAATCCCTCACTGATCGCGACTTTTCCTGGCTGTTTACCAAACGCCAAGTCGTAAAACGTATCGAAAACACGCATGTGCTGATCATCGATGAAATATCTATGTTGGATGCGAAAACACTTTCTCTCATCGACCAAGTACTCAAAAAAGTGCGTCGCAACTTAGTAGCATTTGGTGGCATCCAAGTAGTCTTTGTCGGAGACTTTTTTCAACTGCCACCAGTATCTACAGGAAACGCTCAGAGCTCATTCGCATTTGAATCAATGGCTTGGGTCGAGGCAAAGCCAGTAGTCTGCTATCTTTCGGAGCAACACCGTCAGCTCGATACCGGCTTTACTCAGCTGCTTGGCTCTATTCGCAGTGGAACTGAACTGGAAAGCACTTACTCAATCTTAACAAGAAAACAAGTCGATGAAGTTTCAGATGACTGCACACAACTCTATACACATAATGCCGATGTTGACCTCCTCAATGAAAAAAAACTCGCCAAGTTACCGGGTAAGATCTATGAATTTCCGATGAGTACTCATGGTCGAAAACAGATAGTCGAACAACTCAAAAAAGGTTGTCTTTCTCCGGAGATTCTCACGTTAAAAGTTGGAGCAAAAGTGATGTTTACCAAAAATAATTTTGAAGTTGGTTTCGTCAACGGAACTTTGGGAGAAGTGATCGATGTTAAAGATTCGCTGCCAATTGTGCTCACGAGCGAACATCGAGAAATTGCAGTCAAACCGATGGACTGGGTGATCGAAGAAAACGATAAGATCAAAGCCAGTATCACTCAAATCCCTTTGCGACTTGCATGGGCAATTACTGTGCACAAAAGTCAAGGAATGACGCTTGATGAAGCTGTCATCGACCTTTCCGATGCCTTTGAGTACGGGCAAGGATATGTAGCGATTTCTCGGGTCAAATCACTTCAAGGATTATCCTTATTGGGAATCAACCAACGGGCACTGGAAACTCATCCTATCATTCAAAAACACGATCACTTTTTCAAACTCCGCTCACAAAAAGCTGCCCAACTTGCCACTCAGTACACTTCTGATGAGTTTCGTCAAAAACATCATGACTTTATTCTACGTTGTGGTGGTAGTTTAAAAAAAGTAACAGAAAAAGTGAAAAGTGAAAAATCAACGTATGAACAAACGTTTGAGTTATTCAAGAAAGGCTTATCACTTGCTCAAATTGCAAAACAACGAAATCTTAAACAAGGGACAATCATCACACACATTGAAAGATTATACGAACAAGAATTGATATCAGCTCAGGAAGTCGGGACACTCATTCCCCAAAAACTGGCCAAGAAACTTTCAGAAATTACATGTGTTTTTCATGAAAAAGGCACCCAACACCTTGCCCCGGTTTTTGAACATCTCAAGGGAAAGTACTCCTATGATGAACTGAGGCTCGTGCGGATGACAATGGTTGAGTAATTTTTTTACTCAAATAATCATTTTCAATTGCTCCCTAGTGGTGTCATCCTTGACCCGATCCGCCCAGGCCGGATCGAGATCGAGGGTCTGACTCAAAAAAACTTTTCTTTACATGTGAGTTTTTTATTTTCTGTTAAATTGCAATAAATCTTGCTCTAAGTCATGGTTCGCAGATGTGAGTACTTTAAAGTATTTTTCACAAACTGTTTCGCCTCATCATTTTTCACATAAATCGCACTCACTTGTCGACTGAGCAGGCGCAGTACAGTTTTTCCCAAAATTCCAATTGGAGGCGCAGCGATACACCACACTTTTTTTTCAGAAACCACTGCTCTCTTTAGAAAACTCAACAAATCAGTACAAACAATAATTTTTTCACCACCCAACTCTTCAATCATTTTTATTTCCGGATGCCATCCGTGACCATAAATCACGATTACGGGTTTCCTCTTCTGCTGCTTTTTTAATTCAAATCGATAGTTGGTATCCTCAATATCAGCAGACATCAACTGAAAACCAATCCTGTCCGCGAGTTCTTGCATCAGATCAGGTGTGTACCCATACTTATGTGCTCCCCACACTCCAGATTTTGTTGTATCCCCATACAAAAACAACATCATGATATCTGGTTGATCTGCAAACTTTTTAACAATTTGAAAAACACTGGGAACACGAATCAGCAAAGTACCACCGAACTCTAACACTCGATAGCATTCTCGCAAAACATTCTGGGCCGATTCAATAATCACGTGTTCCAGAACGTCTTGCAAAACAATTACTGTTGCTTCACCATCTTTAAAAGGAAGTGGCTTGGTCACATCACATACCTTGTCGGGTTTACATTTTGGATCAATATCAAGATTCAGATACCCTTCCCGTTTGTCGTATCCACAACCTAAGTTCAGCTTAAGTTTCTTTTTCATCGTGGACGTATCATAACATTGAACACCACTTCCTCACATCAAAAACTGCTTGGCTTACCAAAATTCGCTTCGGCATTAACTGTACTTTTTTAATCCGTGCTAAGATTACTGTATGCACATTCAAAAACTCTACGGGATAGATGGGGCTAAGCGTGCCACAGATCTGACTGTTGTTATCGATATTTTTCGCGCTGGCACCACAGCAGCCTATCTCTTAAGTAAAAATATCAATAAAATCCTTCCAGTGGGAACAAAAGAGGAAGCCTTTTATTATAAAGAGCAACACCCCGATTGGTTACTGATCGGTGAAGAGCGGGGCATAAAAATTGAAGGCTTTGAGTTTGGTAACTCGCCATATGAAATCAGTCAATTAAACTCTGTTGATGGGAAAAATGTTATTCTCAGAAGCTCACACGGCACTCAAGGCATTATTGAAGCCAAACAAGCAAATGAAATCGTCTTTGGCAGCTTTGCCACTTGTGAAGCAGTCACAAAATACGCGATGAAAAGTAATCAAAACCTTTCAATCGTCGCAATGGATGGCGAAGGCAGTGAAGATGAGCTGTTTGCTGATTACTTGATTGCCAAGATTGAACACAAAACACCAAAAAACATTGACGAAATTATTCATTTTATGAAACATCATCCCGGCGGCTGGCGATTTTTAGATCCGAATAATAATGAGTTCCCACAGCAAGATTTTTATTTATGCTTGTCACTCGATACATTTGACTTTGTGCCTGTGGTGAAAGATGGATTTATTCAAAAAGTGAGCCATCCATAATGCAAAAAGGCCTTGACTACACCGGTATCTCTATCGTTTTTTTCTGTCATAACGGTAAGGGAAAGTACTTGCTCAGTAAACGATCCACAAACTGTCGCGACGAACATGGTCGTTGGGATCCAGGAGGTGGTGCACTCGAATTCGATGCTAGTATTGATGAAACACTCAGAAGAGAAATTAAAGAAGAGTACTGTGCTGATGTGATTGAGTATGAGCACTTTGGTTTTCTCGACGTTCATCGCACCCTGAATGGAAAACCAACACATTGGGTCGCACTACTGTATAAAGTTCTCGTTGATCCAAAACAAGTTCGCAATGGAGAACCACATAAATTCGACGCGATTGATTGGTTTTCACTTGACGAACTACCAACACCCCTCCACTCTCAGTTTCCAGCAGTATTAAAAAAGTACAGCAAACAACTTGTTCAATAAAAGAACAACTTCACAACAACAAAGAGGCCACCTCGACTACGATGCTACATACACTTATTGTTTACTAAACTCAAATGACATCAAAATTTCGTCGATAGCACTTTGATGCACAGTGTTTTTTTCTCTCGTGACTGTCAAAGAAAAATACGTTTTTGAATCTGGAGATTTAAAAAAGATAGTTTTAATTTCGGCAGGATACCCATAGCCATCGTAATTTCCAGACAACGTTGTTGCTGCAACTCCAGCAAAAGTTGAAGGACTCTTATCGTCAACAGTAAAAAAAGTATTTTTCGCAGTGCGATCAAACAACCAATCGTCGTAACTCGGAAATGCTTGATTTTGAGGGCCATCGGTTTCGACAGTGATATAGGTCTTTGCTTCTAACGGTGAGTTATAAGTACTAGGATACAAAAGAATACCCCTCGAGCTGGGGGACAAATCAAATGCTGGGGGACCCGGTTCAACAGATTTGGCAGTCCAATCATCGGGATAGGAAATCTGATAGTTTGCATAGGTACTTATGTACGTCTGTTTACTTTTTTCAGGAACTTGGGTAAAGGATGGAGTAACAGTACCATGAGTTGGTGTTGGTTGTTCAACTTTTTGAGGTAGTGTCGTTTTTTGGGGCACTCGTGTAACGAATAAATAAGCCGTGCTCATACTCAAGATCACTATGACAAAGATAAGAACCATTATTGTCCAAGTATTTGAACTTCGATTTGAAGGAATTGGATTAGAATCAGACACAATCCCTCGAGGATCAGATTGCATAACTGGTGTTGTTGACTGAGGAGTGGTTGTTTCCATAAGTAAATTATATCGCATGGAAACTGGAGTTTACAGCGCCTCAAACTCCTGTTGCTTTTGGGCAAACCATTGATTCATTGCTTCTGGATTTTTCATTAGCTCCTTCATTTCTTCCATTTTGGCTAAATGATCGGCATCACCTTTTTGAGCCATTTCCATCGCGTGTTGTTTGCTCAATTCACCCATCTCCGAAAAAGTATCAGCATGAAATTCCACATCACATGCACCACCAAGTTGTTTACAAGTCATTGTTTTCATATTCACCTCATTTTAGAAAGTAATGACACTATTGTGACAAATAAAAACTCGCAACAACAGAATTCTTGTTCAATGACTAGTATTTTTTGACCTTCTCTCGGAAAAAAGTAACAGTGCACCAGCAATAAAAGGAGGCAAAAATAAGAGTACTTCAACAATTACAATTGTGATGGGATCAAATGGAGCAGTAAAAACATACCAAATGCCCAACAACGCACTACTACTTACCAACAACATACCTGCCCATTTTGGCTTTTTGATTGCTAGCACTGCTAATACCACTATCGGTACAAGCTGAGCTAAATGTGATAAACCAGAAAGATCTCCGCTGAGAACTTCACCAAACGTGAATAACAACAAAAATCCTGCCGGAATGCTTAATATGCCATAGGCAATGCGTCTGGCAATTTGAGGTGCGAAAATCTTTTTTAACATGATATTCGTTATCACCTTTAAGTATAGTCCATTTCATTACAGTGAGCGAATACTAGAGGTGTAGACTCTGTATGCATTCGTAGTGTACGATAAATTCATGCACAAAAAAATGTTTACTTTCTTGTTTGCTTGTTTCGTTTATTTCACATTTTTTGGCAAAGTATCTGCCGATATTCCCAACCCAGAATTTTTCACAAAACATTGTAATCGATTTGAATTAGAGGTTCAGTGTTCATACAGCAGTGATTCTTCGAATTTGAATTGTATGTTTTATCGACAAAATCCCAACTTTCGGTTTCTTACAGCCGATGGACATGTGTCAGTCACAAAAGATGGCCCCGTGTCTTCTGGAACTGAAAAGTACTGTTTTAAGGTTAGTTCGCTCCAAGCTTGGATACAGTATGAAATGACTAAAGTAATACCGAGCATTTTTCTCACAATATTAATTGAAATCCCTTTATTTATCGTCTTCATTTCAAAAAAGAGAAGACCTATTGCCATCGTAACACTGCTCAATATTATCTCAGTCACAGCTCTTCACTTGATCCTTGCTAGCGTTTCAACAACTAGTATTCCACTGATTCTCCTTCTCGAAATTGGCGTTATTGTGTTTGAAATCTGGGGAGTTCTTACTTTCGCAAAAGTTGGAAAACCAAAGCAAATCACCCTATTCGTTATCGGAGCAAACATCGCTTCGGCTGTGCTGGGAACGTTGTTGTTGGCTTTCTTAAACCGAATCGTTTAGAAAAATAAAATGGTCATCCTAGTTTTTATATTTAAATATAATCTCTCAAAAAACTTTGTGTGCACTACCGGTAACAGGTTGAGGTGAAATGCAATCAAGTTTTTTGTGATATTATAGACAAACATTGTAATCACATAACAAAATATAGTACAGTTTATTTGATAAAGGATCTGACTATGAACTCATTTGATACTCTTTCAGAAGCAAATATGGTTGATCAGGGGATTATTCCCCATACTGAGATGCAAGATTTAGAGGAAAACTATCAAGAATTTTTGAATAACCTCGATGATCTGAAAAGAAAAATTCAGCACTTTATAACCGAATGTCAACGGCCACCACAACAGACACCTCCTTCCGTTGTGGAAAATCTGGATCCAATTACAAGTGAAATAAGTTCAATTATTATGGACACAAATCTCCAAACGGACTTAACACATACTGTTATAGAGCAAATTCAAAATGTCCTCAATACTTTTGAAAATGCAATAACAACTATTAAGAATGATATTAATGCTAGAAGGGAATCTGTCGATGATTTGAATACACGAGCCTATTTAAATATTGTATCGAATGCACTATCTTATTTAGAGCACAACAGCGAGGTATTGGCTATTAGAAATTATTTAAAGTCTTTACCTTACTAATTTTATTCATTCTCAATTCTTTTTCACAAAAAAACGTAGTATTCGTTTCAAAATGTTTTATTGTGACAATTTCTCATCAAGCATCATCGAGAAAGTGTTGAGACACATCTCAAGCAAAATGAGCGTCTCCTCCCTAAAATCGCAATCCGAGAGACGAAAAATAAGTTGAGGACAGGGAGGAAGTAAAATATTCCAAATTAGAGTAAGCTAACCTCCAAAGTTTTTCCCTTCAATCAGATAAGATTTTTTGTTGAAAAACCGACTCGACATTCAAACCGGGTTCGTCATCCTGAACTTGTTTCAGGATCTGTGATCAGATAATCTTCATGTCACTTTCTTGTCATTTTCTTTTTGTATTATCTCCTCATGAAGCAAGGATACGTTTACATTATGGGAAGTATTTCGCTGGTGCTTTACATCGGAGTTACGTCAGAGCTAAATGGGAGAGTTTGGGAACACAAAAATGATGTTTATGAAGGATTTACAAAAAAGTATCAATGCCACAAACTCTTGTATTTTGAAGTACACGATAAGATAGAAGACGCAATTGCCAGAGAAAAACAACTCAAGAATTGGCATCGGAAATGGAAATTGAATTTAATAAAAAGAAAGAATCTGAAGTTTCAAGACCTTTATGATCAACTGTTTTAGTGAATCGTTTTGACTACAGATCCTGAAACAAGTTCAGGATGACGACTTTTAGATATTTTGCTCTCGACACACAAAAGCTTTCATAATGGGAGATTATCGGATCACGAACCTTTAAGTTAAATTTGCAACCTACCAGTTTTATGCACGATGGAAACGAATTTTTTTCTACATAAAATATTTAATTTTCGACCAAGACGCAGAGAGGAAACCAAAACGCTAACCAAAGACACAGTCCTCATCCACTCACTTTACCTTCATCTCCTCTGCTACATACTCCCACAGAAACTCAAAAATCTGCTTGTACGAGTTCACCAGCAGCGCATCGCGAATCTCAATACCATACTGATCCTTATCAGTGTGTAAACTGCATACCGTGAGCACATCATCGTAAATCAGGGTTAATCGATCAAAGCGAATTTTTTTCTCATCCAAAGATTTCGCTTGCACATGGTTTTCCAAAAAGTGAGGAATATCCGACCATATCAATGGCTTTGGTTGATTAAAAATGATCCGATTATGCATATTTTGCCTCATAAACTCTGCGCGCCAACGCTCAGCATACAATCGGTCGGAAACATCCTCCAATTGTCCTGGACTAAAACCAATGACCTCATCAGCTTTTGACAACACAATATTCCATAGTAACTGCTTCACTCCTTGTTTCCCTTTGTAGATATTGATCGTTTGTTTGGGTGCTTGAGCCTGCCCCAACTGTTTGACTGTTAATGCAAACTCCGACAAATTGGATACGAGATACTGCAATTTATTTTTTTCCTCTTCAAATCGGAACTTGAGCACATGTGGATCGGTGATCTTGTATTGGGTTGATTTCCCAACTTTTTTGGAAATCACAAACCCTAAGCCAATCATGCGCTCAAGCTCAAGGTAGATGGAACTTCGCGGTTCATTGACCCGTTTGTGGACTTGCACCACCGTCGAATCGGGATGACCAGCCAGATCAAGATATAGCGTAATTTGTTTTTGTGTGAGACCAAGGGTGGAGAGATACCGATTTTCTGTCATAAACTGTCAATAATTATGACATCAGTTTGTCACGGCGTCAAGCCAAGCATAAAATCCTTTAAAAAGGAGTTATTATGCCAAAGATTGTGGTCACCCACCCCATGGGACTATCAACTCAACAACAAAAACGACTAGAAAAGTTTGGTACTGTCACCTACCTTGACACCCCACCAAAAAATGGCCAAGATTGGGTCGAGCGGTGCCAAGGTTTTGATATTGTGTGCTCGTGGATGTCTGGGTTAAGAGAGAACTATGGACAACTGAAAAATACTTTTATTTCTGTCCCGTTTGTAGGCGTCAGCAGCTTTGCTGATCCCAAAATCGTCAAACAAAATAAACTCATTATTTGTAACAGTCCCGGCTGTAATCGCCATGCAGTATCAGAGTGGATTAGCTATATGATGCTCACATCAATGCGACGACTTGATAAGTTTCTCAATACCAACGAGTCGCTCTCCTTCCCATTACCCTACTCACCACTGGGACTCGCTGGAAAACGTGTGACCATTTTAGGCAAAGGAAATATTGGTAAAAGAGTTGGTAAGATCTGCAAAGCCTTTGAGATGAAAGTGAGTTTTTTTGAACGTGGGGATGATTTGCTGCAAAAAATTACAAATGCTGACATCATCGTCGATGTTTTAAGTGCCAATGCCAGTTCCAAAAATTTACTCAACAAAACATTTTTTCATGCCGTCAAAACTGGTGCAACATTCATCTCAGTGACGGTTGATTCAATCGTAGATATTGATGCAATGATTGCAGCGCTTGATCGTAATCAACTTTCTTATGTTGCTCATGATGTGATGAATGCTCCACCAGCCGACACTAAAAACTCACTCTATCAACGTTTTCGCACTCACCCGCGAATCTTTGCCACACCGCACATCGCAGCATTCACCGACGTCACCAACACCATTGGCAACGACATGATGATCGATAACATCGAAGCGTGGTTAAATGGCAAACCAATTCATGTGTTTTCGTAATAAAAATTGTAGTAAAAAAATTCAAAGGGGAACGTGCCTCTGGCGCTGTTTCGAAATTCTAGCTAATATATTCAATATATTGTGAGAAAGGATGTGTATGTCAGGTCTATCATTTGAAGAATTGACAATCGAAGCACAACATACAATGCGGCCAGACGACGATTTTTTAAACGCTGACCAGTATACACAAGCTGAAACTGTACGAATAAACGAAGCAGCCAACACAGAGAAACCTATTTCTACTCCAGAACCGACAGATGAAACATACTTACGATTAAAAGAGCGTGTAAGGGGACTGGTCAAACGTTTTGTTGAGAGCAAAGGAGATTTGACACGACTTACCAACCTTGCTAGAAATTTACGATGGAGTAATGTCACAAACGAACTACATCCTCACATACTAAGAGAAGTTCGTATTGCTATTAAAGCATACTCTGAGTCTTGGTGGACCGATATGCAAAAGGCCCTTGTCAAGCGAATATCAGAACAAGATTCTGACAGTTTTGCTTTACTTGGCTATCTAGTTGATGACCTCACGTTTCTCAAAGATCTTGGAGTTGATGTCAAAGCATATGCAGTAAAAGACGATGAGGCGGTCACTGAACATTTTAGAAGAGATCAACTACAAAATAAACGGTATGGTGAAAGAAATCTTGACGGGGCTAGTTACCTATTAGAAAAACTAAGAGCGATGAAATAGGCTCACATTCCTTTAGCTATCACATTAGGAGACACATAGTTTAGTTTTTTGATATATTTGAACAAATTTCTTATTTAAAAACAAAACCAATTCGCATTTTTTGAGAATTCTTTCATGCACATTGACTCACTCAGCACAAAACTCATTAATCTTGCTCTCTATCTAAACCATAAAATTCCTGGCATTGTTTCTGAAATTTGGATTGATCCAAGTCAACACAAAGAGCTGAAGTCAGCAATCATTCCTGACGACCAAATTGTCTCATTTGTTGCAAAAACGAAAGAATCAATAAATCAACTCGATGACCAGCGTCGAAAAACATATCTTCTCGCTATGATTGATAGCATTGAGTATCAAATTCAAGCTATTTCATCGCCATGGCAATCGTTTAGTGAGTTTAGCAAAAATGCTTTTGGCTTTGAAATGAAGCGGGTAACAGATAATGAAATTCATCAGATAGAACAAAAAATACATGAGCTTGAAAAAAAACTTGGAATGACACAACAACAAGTTTTTGTGAAAAATGGTCTTCAAGCATCAGAGTACCAAACAACATTTGAAGAGTTTGTTGACAAAGCCAAACAAGTACTACCAACATATATTACCG
>CAZOWX010000006.1:0-28100 GCA_964583795.1 uncultured Pseudomonadales bacterium
CAAACAATCTAAATTGACGCTCTGAAATTCGTGAATGTTTGTAATATCGATTTTTGCGGATGGATAAAGCCATTATGATTTATTTTATCATATTAGCTTTACTAGCCCCTATGATTTTAATGATCTGAAGAAGTAGTGTGAAGTTTTGAAAAAGGTTTCCAGACTCCACTGTCTTTATTTCTAAATTCTTCCAATCCCTCAACGACTTATGCCGTTTTCCTGAAAGAGCCCAAAGTGAGACCACTCCGGGCCTCACACGGTAGCGAAAGTTCCAACTGCCGGTCATCTTTTTTGCTTCACTGATGGGAAGTGGGCGGGGACCGACCAAACTCATTTCTCCTTTAACAATATTAATGAGTTGTGGGAGTTCATCGAGCCCTGTTCTTGAGAGCCATTTTCCAATACCCACAAATCGAGGATCATTAGTGAGCTTAAAAGCCGGAAACGGTGACTCGTTTTGTTTCCAATATTTCTTTTGATCTTTATGAGCATCAATGTACATGGTGCGAAACTTAATCATTCGAAACACTTTCTTATCTTTGCCAACTCTGTTTTGGACAAATAAAATCGGCCAGCCTGAGGTAACCACAATGAGCACAGAAATAATGACGAATAGTGGAGAAAGAAGAATCAATAATAATGAAGAGGTGACAATATCAAATACACGTTTGCGTCGCGAAAAAAAATATGGCGCGATGACTACTTTAGACATGGCGACATTGTACAAACTCAGGTGTCAGTTGTCAGGTGTCAGTTGTCAGTGTACTTCTACCAGGTGTGTACTATTCGTGACTTTCACGAATATTTCAAAAAGTGAACGATTGTTTGAAATGAGTTGTAAGTGTTTAGTTAGATTGTATCTTTACTCCAGTAAAAAAGTGGAGGGTTTTTATTGCACTCTTTTTTCCAAGGAGAGAACAGTTTTTCGCGGCTTCTTGAGTAAGTAGATGCCTGACACTATAAGAAATACTCCAGATCCAAGCAATCCATATGTCAAATCCACAGATCCTGAAACTGGTGGTTTTTGTACGTTGGCTGGTTGCGAGCTCTGTCGTGCTGATGTTGGTGTTGGTGTCAAGGTGGTTGTCAACTTTGGTGTTGGTGTTTTGGTCGGCACTGTACTATTAGCCGATGCGTTATTGATTTGAGTAAGTTGCTTTGGGGTAGGAGTTGCTGTCGCGATGAATTTTCCGCCAACACCTTGTGTTTCATTCTGTACTACTGCATTTGCTGAGTCGGTTGCTTGTTCAACGACTGCATTGCCAGCTGTCGGCGTTGGTGTATTGGTTGATTGAAAGGTGTAGGTGACGAGTTTTGGTGGGCTTAAGATATCGACTCCTGATTGTTGTACGACCACCTTCGACTCTCCAATATCAAAAGTTAAGTTGAGTTGTCCAGTACTGGGTTTGGTAAATGAAAGTGTTCCTAATGTGATTCTGCCAGTGGTCGCTTTATACGCACTCTGAGCAACGGGCTTAAAGATGACTTTCAAAACACGACCATTTGTAGTGTTTTGAAAAGCCGTGTCTGCAGGTGTTAGGTTTTCCAGTTTGCTGGGTTCAAACTGTAAATCCTGTGGTATCTGGCCTGCAAAAGCGACTGACAAGGCAATCTGGGAGAGATCCACTGGTGTGCTGCTAAGACTCAAAGAAACGGTGACTTGTTGAGTTCCTGAGCCACTTATCGTCCCTGTTCCCGGGGCAAGGAGTACCTGTGCGCTTCCGCCAGGAGATGCCGCTTGTTGACGGTTATCTTCATTTGTTTGACTCAAGTACAGTGCCGCTCCTCCACCAATAATTGAGAGCACAACGATGATTGCTGTAGCTCCCATGAGAATTTTTTTTGATGGGAGGCTCAATGCAGCTTTTTTATTTCCAGGAGATGTTGAGTTTTGCTTTTTTGTTGTTGGACTACTCAAGACCGGAGACTCTGACAGGCTGGGTGCTGCGGGTGCTCCAGCTTGGGGTATAAAAAAGCTAGCACTCCCTTGAGTGCTTGGAGAACTATGCCCTTGTGTGTTCGTTTGTAATGAACTCATTTGTTTTAGATAGTGTTGAGCCTTTATCCCTGAAATATTCGCTGCCTTTATTTTACTCAGAAAACGGATGTCTTTCTAGGGTAGTCTGACATGATGAAGAACAAGAGTGATTTTTTGCGAAAGTGTAAACAAACAAAGACATTCATGCTTAAAGCAGTTTCAGCTTTGCAAACTTAGCGTCGTACAGAGACGTAAAATACTCCACCAAATGAGATGAACAACAAGCCAGCCACCAAGACGGCAATGGTATTTTCTGTCGATCCAGAAATTGGTTTTGCTGCATCAGTAGCAGGAAGTGAAACATCCTCCTTTGGTGTTGGTGAAGGAGCCTTCGTATTGGTTGGTTTTATTGCCACTGGTGTGGTAACCGTTTTTGTGGGAGTGGCAGATCCCGATGCACTCAAAACAGGTTTGATATCTGTCCCTGCTTTCGTTGTGGTAGTCGGTTGTGGTTGTTGTGTTGGAGCTGCATCGGTTGGAACAGCTGTTGTTTCAGGAGTATTACTTTCGCCGAGAGTTAATGTTTTAACTGGGAATTGTGGTTGCCCTACGGTGGTAGTCAGCGTAGCTGTTTCTGTTGAACTGTTTCCTTGCACAAAGACCAGCATGAGAGAGTTTGTGGTGACGGCTGGCGGATTACCACCATCTGTACCTCGCAGTTGTGACAGTGGAATCGCCCAAGTTCCTGACGATCGAACTAAAGCAGACATTTCGGCAGCTTTGTCGACGGTGACATACACAATACTGCCATCGGCTGGATTGCCTCCTTTGGTGAGCACATTTCCGTAGATGGTTTGGGCTGTTGATTGATTGCCAGATTTTTGGGCCGTCTTCACAGTATATGGTGAGCCATTATTATCAAATTGACTGCTTGATCCAGTCCCAATAATAAAAAAGTAGTTGGTACTCGCTTGAAGATTGCGAACAGTAATGTGGTGTGTGTTGTAGGTACCCACATTACCAGCGAGTTGATCGCGATCATCACTTTCTCGATTGGTTAGTGAAGTTGCTGAAGTGCCATATTTGACATACGCTGCTGTGGCTTCATCAGTAAAAAACGAAACGGTAAGGGTGGTATCAGTGATATTGGTAATTTTGACGTTTTTCGGAGTCGTTTGCGGAGTAGCTCGAGGACTAAAAATTCCTGGTCCCGAGCCAATAAAGAACACCCCAGCTCCCAAAGCGCCAAAAAGGATCATGAGCCCAAGAATGGTAGGAAATCGTTTATTAAGCAGTGATTTAAAATTCATAACAACCAATGAAGCCTTAAAAAGTCACAATATTACTCTAAAGAGTTTGAGAGGACTTTACAAGTGGATTTATAGGTAATGGATTATGGATAGTAGAGTGTGGAATGTAGAGTTGTTGGAGTATGTATTGAAAGCAAAAAATAAAAAGTCGTCATCCTGAATTTATTTCAGGATCTGATAATAAGTAATCTTTAAGCCAGTAAATTACTAATTTGAAATTGTTACGTGAAACTTGTCAACTTTGTAAGTTGACTACAGATCCTGAAATAAATTCAGGATGACGGACCGTGCTTATATCCTTGTGTCACTCAGTGGCAGAGGAAGTTGCTTCTTTTGAGGTTTGTAGCGTTGTACTAGCAGTAGCAGTTGGTGCCTCAAAGGCTGTTGTTGCCGATGCAGAAGAAGCCTTCACAAAAGTCGCTGCTTCTGAAGCACTAAAAGCTGGTGTTGTTTCATCAGTTCCCGCAATAACAAGATGACTGACTTTGTCTTCTCCAACGATTCTGTCATAAATAGGAAAACCTGAGAGCTCTTGTTCTGTGTAGGTTTTTCTTGTTGCTAATTCATCGACTGTTTTCGCATCAATATTGGGATTTAGTGGTAGGGTGTGTTTTTGGGTGTCCACTTTTACTTTGGTTTTTTGTTGAGAAAAAAAGATACTAAAGCCAATCCAAAACAACACCGTAACCATGGTAAAAATCAGTACTCTTAGCAAAGCCTCACGAGTACGCAGGGCGTCGATTGCTTGCAGATAAAGTGGTTTTGCGCTACTCATAAATTAGGTTCGTCTTTTTTCTCAGTATTAGTAGTAGTTGTTGCTTTGGTCGTTGGTTTTGCGTAGTAATGCCCTTGAATGGTGATTGTTGCCGTTAGAAAATCCAGCTCTTCGTCCGATTGCGAGCTGGTAATACTAAGACTATCAATACTCAACAGTGGTCGCAAAGTGCGAATGTGTTGGGTGAAATCACGGATTTGCGCATAACTGCCAGTAACACCAATGGTTAGATTGACCAGCTGTGCCTTTTTTTGTGCGAAGGGTGTCTCTTTCAAGTCATGGACAGGAAGCTCCTGAACTTGTAGTGTGCTGATGCTCATTTGCAAATCACTGGCAACTTTTTCTAAAATTTTGAGCGACTGTTCAAAGGAAATATTTTCCGGAATTGTTTCGTCAAACAAATAAAACCGATCTTGTAAGGAGAAGTAGGTCGTTTGCACTGTAGAGAGTGCCGCTGCTTTGCGTTTTAATAACTCAACCGTTTTTTTCTTATCCTCAATCTCTTTAATCAACTCGGTCATGGTGAGAATAGTTGGTTTGATGGCAAAAATAGCGAAAAAAATCGTTGCTGCGATGGTGAAAAACAGTTCAGTCGAGATCTGGGCAATGGGTTTTTTATAAAACGTAAATAAAAACTTTTTTGCTTGTTCGACCTGGATGCTTGGATTTATTTTTTGTTGCTCTGGCATACACTATTTCTTTTTTATCGGCTGTGGTGTTGGGCTGATGGTTACTTTGGGTTGACCAATTTTAGCTGAAATTTGAAAATCGTATCCTTGAGTGCGTGAGTCTTTGTTTGAGATATTATCGGAAACAATGTTTGACAAGTACGCACTGGTTTGTAAATTAATAATAAACTGATCCAACGCTTGTCTTGAGTTGGCGTGTGCGCGAATTGCCATTTTTTCGCCATTGATGCTTAGTTCCTTAAACTTGATGTCATTGGGGGTGATTACACCCAAAAGATCAAATACTTCTTGTAGCGGTGCATCGACTTTTAGCTGGTTATAATCTTGAATTTTTTGTTGGATATTGCGCACATTTTGTTCAAGATCTCCGTATGATTCGATAGTTCGTTGTTGCTTTACGATCTCTGTGTTGAGATCGGTAACTTGGCGATCGAGTTGAAATCTTGAGAGAAAACTTAAAATAACGACTAATTCGGTAAAAATGACCAGGTAACGGCCGACAGTAAGAGCCCACGTCGTAAGTTTGCCCACAAAACTTTCGTAAAAGGGGTCTTTTGGTGCCAAGTTGATCTTCGATTGATCAATAGTGGTTTTATGAATTTTTGAAAACATAAGGCTTGGAAATCGAGTTCAACAGCTTCACTAATAGTCTACTGATTCAGGAGAAGAGTTGCAAGAAAAAAGTAGTTGTTGGGTTGTTATGTACTTAAACTTTTGCTGAAGAATTTATTGGTGTCCCACCTTGTCAACAACTCAACAACACAACCACACAACAACATTTTTTCTATACTCCAGAATCATTACTCTGTCCTGCTGTCTCAACCAACTCTGGAGATTTCGCCAAAATTTTGCGCCAATTACCGAAGCTATCAAAGATCCTGGCAATAATGGACAGTTCACGAATATCAAGAATGTAGGCAAAGAGCAAGTACGTCAGCATACCAATCGTGCTGCTGCAAATGGTGAGACCGATCAACTCGATTGTTCTGGAGGTGTCAAATACCAACTGGTCGAGAATGCGAAATGGCAGCCACAAAAATACTCCCATCAGGAAACTTGCCACCAAAATTTTAGCTTGCGGGAGCCAAAAGCGTTTTTCCAGGGCAAAAGGAATTTGGCGGTTAAGAAAACCCAATAAAATAATCATCTCCAAGATTGTGGCAAATGAAAGTGTCCCCGCAAGTCCAAGGAGTCCATAAGAAGTGGAAAAAACAACGTAATTGCTCAAAGTGAGAAAAGCCAGGGTACTGATGGTCGAAGCGATTAGTGGTGCTTTCGTGTTGTGAAGAGCATACAAAGCGCGAATCAAAATATGTACCATAGCTTGGGCTGCGATGGAAAGTGCGAAAATCGCCACAACTTTTCCGGTAAGAACCGTTGCTTCCCAAGGAAAGTCTTTACTGCCTAAAGTTAAACGAACGATCGGAATACGTAAAATGAGCAGTAACACTGACGCGGGCATCGCAAAAAAGGAAATTTGATGCAGCGCCTCATCCATCAGTTGGCGAAATGGTTCAGTGTGTCCACTGTTTGACTCTTTTGCCAAAAATGGCAGTGCCGCCTGGCCAATGGGAGCTCCAAATAGTCTGATGGGAAAGGTCATCAGGGATTGGGCGAGGTTAATAATGACGATACTATTTGTAGCCAAATGAGTTGCAAAAAAAGTCAGGGCAAAGAGCTCAAGCTGATCAACGCTAACAGCCAGTGTCCGTGGGGCCATGAGTTTAAACATTTCTCGTACCCCTGGATGTTGTGTATCGATTTTTGGAAAATATTGAAAGCCGAGCTTAATTGCCAAAGGCAGTTGAAGTGCAAAGTGTAAAAAAGCCCCGATGACCACCCCGATAGCGGGGGCATAAATGCCCAGTGGCTTATGTAAGAGCACAATGCCGATAATAATTCCTAAGTTGTACACAATAGGAGTTATTGCGGGAATGATGAATCGTTTGTAAGACTGAATTGTGCCCGATAAAAAGTTTGAGATAGCGAAAAAGAATTGAGCAAAAATCATGATGCGCGTCAGTTGAGCACTCACTGCAATTTGCTCGCTACTAAATCCTTTTCCGGTCATGGATTTGGTAATTGGAGTCGCAAAGATAAAAATGATGATCGAAAAAAACAGGAAAAAAAGCAAAATGATGTTGATCATGCTTGAGGCCATGCGAAACGCACTTTCTTTCGAGAGTCGCTCATACTTGGTGAACACTGGGATATAGGCAGCCGAAAGCGCACCAATCACCAGTAACTGAAAAACTAACTCTGGCAGTCGAAATGAGACGTAGAATGCGTCAAGCAGTGGGTTTTTGCCTCCTTGATAGTAATACGCCACGAGCAAGTAGGTCCGAAATAATCCGATAATACCTGAAATAAGTGCTGCACTGGTAATGACTACTGCCCCTGACAAAATACTGGCCTGCTGTTTCTCCAGCCATTGATTGCCGTACATGATGAATTTGGGGAGATGAAGATTCATTGTATTTTGGGTTCTAGGTTCTAGGTTCTAGGTTCTCGGTTCTCGGTGATAGGTTTTTGTGGTGGTTAGTTACTTGGTTCTCTTCATTGAAAAGTAAAGAACTGTTGAATTGAGTAAATTTTGCACTCAATACTGATTATCACACATTTCTTATTCCAGATAACAGTCGAACCAATTAACTAAGCAACCGAGCAACAAAGCAACTAGCACCACTCGGATTATATGGGTAGTTGTGGTATCACTGAAGGGGGAAAACACTTTGACAACTCCATCACATACTGGGAGAATTCTGTTACCTATGGAAAATAATTTCTCAGTTTCTAGCGGTTCACACACTCAATCAAGTAGTGCTCATCAAGTTATTGAAAACGAAAGTAGTTCGTCAAAAAAACAGAGCCGAATCTATTTGTACATCCTTCTCATAGTTCTTGTTTTTGTAGCGTCCGGTTTGTTCATGTTGAAACAAACAGCTAATTTGCGCAAGAAACCAACTTTGTCTGTGTCTAGCATCACCCAGACAGTGACCGTAACACCAGTGATAGAAACTCAGAAAATGGAAGAGCCCTCACATTGGCAAACTTTTACCAGCTTTGATCAGTCATTCTCATTTCAATACCCAGCTGATTGGCAACAGCAACCAAACTCTAGTCTGAAGTCAAAAGATAGCAGTATGGAAATTTGGATTGAGGGGAATACTGTTGGACTTGAGTGTTTAGAAACAGAAAAAAAGG
Organism: uncultured Pseudomonadales bacterium; assembly: GCA_964583795.1. GTDB lineage: Bacteria > Patescibacteriota > Microgenomatia > UBA1400 > PJMF01 > JBDTME01. The sequence goes on from CAZOWX010000006.1 coordinate 7,957, forward strand.
AGGTTCGAAAAGTTGGCGGACAATCACTAGAGATGCAATTTCTTCAAGGAATTAAAGGTCAATTTTGTGATGAATCCGGGAAAAAGGCTGCTTTTTTCATCTTTCCAGAACAAGAGAAAAAATTCTCACTGTTATTTATCTACGATGAGCTGCGAGCAACAGAAGCAGAAACGTTATTTCAAGAGATTCTTTCGACTTTTAGCTTCATTTTGAAAGAAGACGCTTCAGCCGTAGAAAAGGCTGCTGCTAGTGCCTACAGTAAGAAAAATGGTCAGCCTCCTGAAGGTGCGAAGCTTAAAGTCTCTGAATTACAAGTTAAGGGAGACTTTGCGATGGGGAATATTATTGTTACCGCGACAGAGGATGGTGGTCCCTCACTCTCGAAATTCATGGCCCATAAACAAGATGGGAAGTGGCAAGTTGCGCTCGAATACACGACCACCTATTTGGAGTGGTTTAAGTCTGATGGGAGTCAGTTTTTTGATGACCAAGATACCTATGTTTTCTTTCGAGATGAGCATTATGGGATCAAGTAGTGGATCTTTTGACAAGCTCGAGACTCGCTGAGATAATCCAAAGTACCTATGGAAAACAACACGTTGTCCTCAAATGAATTTAGTCAACAGCCAAGGGTCACGAATTCGATTGAAACCAGCGCTCATATAAATCAAGAGAAGGCTCATTCAAATAGGCCAAGTGGTTTTTATCTCTATGTAGCTTTGGGGATGGTGGTGTTCGTTGCTTTGGGAGCGCTGCTTTTTTGGTTTATCACCTCGCAAAGAGTTACCCCAAATACAAACGACCCTGTACCATCCCAACAAAGTCAAATAACTGCAATTCCAACTCAAGCAATGAATGAGACAAGTAAAGGCGGGATCGAACTGGAGGATTTTAAAGGCTGGAAAACCTATTCGAATTCGGAATTTGGTTTTTCCGTACAATATCCACCAGAGTTTGAGCGATGGGGAAAACTGACTTTAGCCCGTTATAAAGGTGAAACAGGAGAGTTGATCTGTATTTCGTTCAAACAGCAAAGTCTGCGATTTGTGCCCCAAGCGTTTGCTGGTGGAGCGGGATGTGCTGCCACCAACTTAAACATTGGGTTGTTATCTGCAGATTATCAGGCGGGTAGAGAATATGCTTTTTCCGACACGTTGGGGTATGAAGTGAGCGGTAATGCAGTGTATTACAAAATGGGAAGTAAAAGATTGGAAGTTCCCATCCGATCAACCTCAATTTTTACGAACCCACATGGTGTTGAAATCTTAAAAATTGTTCATATCAATGGAGAAAATAGTGAAGGACTTGGTTCTCCAGTAACTGTCACTGAGGGAACTGTTGGTGCGATTATTAATACACATAATAAAAACTACCCAGCGATCACACTTCAATTCAATAAAGCAGCAGCGCCAGATTTGCAGGAGGAAGTATTTGAGCAAATTCTTTCGACATTTCAACTTATATCTCCAACCCCAAAACAGAGTGGTGCTGCTGTGATTGAAAAAAAAGTAACGTCTCAAAATGAAGAGGGAGCTAAACTGGAGCAAATTAAATACACTTTGACCGGGACCTGGAAGGCAACCCTGAACCCTGATAGTCTTTTTTTGTCTCCCAGCAGTGGCGGGTATTTGTCGATTAAGGTTTTTGATCTCCCAGAGGGGGTTGGGAGAAGGGAGTTTTTCTGTACGGTGACGATTGATATCTGCCAACCGCAGTCTCAATTTACTCCCTATCAGCTAGGGAATATTAGTGGGTACATGGCGACCGTGCTTGATAATAGCGGTGGAGGAGCAATGTACTTTGGTGCCAAAGGAAACAAATTTTACCTCATCTCTACATTTGGTCCACCACCACCCAATGAGTACATGGAGAGTTATACGGCAGTCCTTGACTCCTTGATTTTTTAATCAATGGCTTCTTGCACAGGACTTTCTTCTCTGGTACAATAGCCATCTCTGTAACCTTAATTTATAGTTTTTCAGTGGTTTTAGAGGAAAATTATTGCTAGGGAGTAGTTTGACTATCACCTAGAACCCATAACCTAGAACCTAGCAACGGAGTCGTATGCCATTACTACAAAATGCTAAAAAAGCCCTTCGAGTCAGTAAAAAGAAAGCCGAGCAAAATCGAGTGGTAAAGTCAAAAATGAAGACCTTGATCGACAAGGCTCGTAAAGCTATTTCGCAAGCATCATTATCTGAGGCATTTTCAGCGATTGATCGAAGTGCTCGTAAGCATATTATCCATCCCAACAAAGCCGCTCGGCTTAAGTCGCAACTGAGCAAACAGTTTGCTTCAGGGACCGAAACACCTCTGGTTCGCAAAGTCCAAAAAGCGAGTGCTCAGTCTAAAGCGAAACTCAAGGCCAGAGTTCAAGCAGCGAAAAAAGCCAAGACGAAGAGTAAGTAAACTGAAAAGAGTTGTTTGGTTGTTATGTTGTTCCTCCTTCGCTTTTGAAATTTCAGCTTGATCATCTGCAAGGATTTCATTCAGAAGGTTTCGGAGGGGCATAGTACGTTGTTGAGTACTCTGAAAACAACCGAACAACCTACCTCGCCGGTAGGCGGGCCCAATCACTTAACAACTTTTTTATGCCTCAATCCCACATCCGTAACTTTTCCATCATCGCCCATATTGACCACGGAAAAACCACTTTGACCGACCGTTTGCTTCATGCTACTGGTACGGTAAGTGAGCGGGAGCTCGAAGAGCGCATGATGGACAGTAACCCCATCGAAAAAGAGCGTGGAATTACCATCAAACTCGCTCCGGTTCGGATGAGTTACACAGCTTCAGATGGAAAACTATATCAACTCAATCTTATTGATACACCTGGACATGTGGACTTTGGTTACGAAGTCTCACGTTCTCTTGCAGCTTGCGAAGGTGCGCTGTTGGTTGTTGATGCGACTCAGGGCATTCAAGCCCAAACGTTGTCTAACTACGAAAAAGCCAAACAGTTAGGGTTAACGATCATCCCAGTCTTAAACAAAATTGACTTGCCCAGCGCCGATGTCGAAACGATTATTCTTGACTTGATGGAGATGTTACACATACAAGAAAGTGATGTTGTTTTGGTTTCAGCCAAGACCGGGCTGCACATTGATCAGCTTTTGGAAGCGATTGTGCACAGAATCCCCTCCCCACAAGGAAACCCTGATAGTCCAAGTCGTGCCTTGATTTTTACTTCCAAATACGACCAACACAAGGGAGTGATTGCGTACTCGCGCGTCGTTGATGGTGAGTTGACCAAAGAAATGCTGCAATGTATGGCTACTGACAAAACCACACTTCCCGTGGAAATTGGTATCTTTTCGCCGCACATGCAGCCAGTTGCTAGCCTGAAAACTGGGGAGGTTGGCTACGTAGCTACCGGATTTAAAGATGTCACGAGTGTTCGAGTGGGCGATACGATAACTGCAACGAGTCGGTTGGCAACAGAACCACTGCCAGGGTATAAAGAGCCAAAACCAATGGTGTACATGGACTTTTACCCGATTGATGGCGATGATTATGTCTTGTTACAAGACGCGATGGCAAAGCTGGTTTTGGACGACTCAGCGTTGAAGTATTCTGCCACTCACTCAGTTGCACTGGGAAATGGTTTACGGGTTGGGTTTTTGGGTATTTTGCATAATGAGATTGTCAAAGAGCGGCTTGAGCGCGAGTTTGATCTTGAGCTCATTACGACTTCACCCTCAGTGACTTACCAAGTGGAGTTGACCACGGCAGAGCGCAAAGAAATACACAACAGTGCTGACTTTCCTGATCCAAGTTTGATCAAAACTATTTTCGAACCGATGACCAGAATGACCATTTTTACTCCCAAAGAGTACTACGGAAACATTTTGGTCTTGACCGAAGAGTACCGAGGCGTGTTGCTTGAAGTCCAAAATATCGGAGAGCGTGTGCAGATGGTGTACTCACTGCCGCTCGCTGAGCTGATTATCAATTTTCATGATCAACTGAAATCTGCAAGTCAAGGATTTGCCAGTATGGAGTACGAAATTAGTGATTTTGTCCCAGTCAACGCTGTCAAGCTCGATATCTTGATTCAAGGTGAACATATCGAAGCGCTTTCACAAATAGTGGTCAAAGAAAAAGCAGAAGCAGCAGGCAGAAAGCTGGTCAAAAAACTCAAAGAAGTTGTGCCGAAACAAAGTTTTGAGGTACCTATCCAAGCCGCCATTGGGGGTAAAATTATCGCTCGTGAAACGATCAAGGGGTATCGCAAAGACGTTACCGCAAAACTGTATGGAGGAGATGTGACTCGTCGAAAAAAGTTGCTGGAAAAACAGAAAAAAGGCAAAAAACGCATGAAAGAGATCGGTAAAGTGACCCTCAACCAGGAAGCCTTTTTGGCAGTGCTGGAGCGATAAATTAATTTGAGTAAATTTTTTACTCAATAATCTCTTTCAAACTTATCAAGTTGTTAGTCCTGGCTTGTTGTTGAGTTGTTCGGTCGTTGTGTTGTTGCCGCTCTAACAACCAAACCACAAAAAAACGTAACAACTTCTTTCAGCATCTTTCGGTGACGTATTTTTGTGATGCCAGACCACTTTTTGACTGTTAACTATTAACTTCTCCCCCCTATGTTATACTACTACCATGTCGTTTAATGCCACATTTCCGAAACGCAAAGAGCAAAAGCCATCAGAAGTTCCTCAAGTTCCTCAAGTGACTCAAGAGACTCAGGATCGGCCAACACGACGCCAAATTTACCGACACGTTGATGAATACTCAGAGGTGTTAAAGGGGATGCATCCGTGCACGAATCCGTACGTTGCTTTTTCTCCCAAACCAAAGCATGTTGGTTTTGAGTCTCAAGCGCAAGAAGAGCACATTGTTTTGTTTGTTCGTAAACATCTCGTAACACAAGTCCGCTGGATTATTTCTGCAGTAATTTTTGCGCTTATGCCGCTGGTTTTACAATTTGTTCCATTTCTGGATTTTTTCCCAGTGCGTTTTCACTTGTTGCTTATTGCTGGGTGGTACTTGTTTATAGTGGGGTATTGTTTGGAGAACTTTTTGGTTTGGTTTTTTAACGTGAACATTTTTACTGATGAGCGAATTGTTGACATCGATTTTTACTCAATGTTATATAAAAAAATCAGCACCGCCCAGATTGATCGGGTTGAGGATGTGACCAGTACCACTGGTGGGTTTTTTGGTTCGGTTCTCAATTACGGGACTGTTGACATTCAAACTGCCGCGAACACCAGGGAGTTGAGTTTTGAACAGGTTCCTCACCCAGAAAAAGTAGTGCAGCTACTTAATGAGTTAATCATGGAAGAAGAACGAGAGCGACTGATGGGGAGGAACCAATGAACTCAACAAGCTTTCTTGATACATTGTTACACCCGTTTTTTGATCTTCCAACCGATGTGAATATCTTCTGGAATGTGATCGGGGTGTTACTGCTTGTGGGGTTTTTAGTCTATGTTTTATTTGCCATTGTTATCATCCGGCAGGTGTTCATCATGTCATCGGCGTTTCAAACAACCGCCAGCTGGTTACTCAAGTTGTTTTCATTTCTCCATTTCTTCTTTGCACTTTTTATGGTATTTATTGCGTATCTAGTCGTTTTTTAGTAACAGTCGGTCGGCTCTTGTAGAAAGTATCGACTGCTCAAAGCATGGTAGAGTTACGTTCAACATCATTTGTTGGTCAGCCAAGTGTGGGAGCGGCTACACACAATGTTCATTCTCTTAATCGGTGTATTGCTGTAAGTGTTTCTGGTCCTGATGCCCAAAGTGTCATGGAGCAGGTGGTAAAAAAACTAAAAGTTCCTGAAGTTGATTCACCAAGCTCTTTTTTTTATTTGTTGCAACGATCAATTGAGCAGTGGGGTGAGTTGTATGGTGAGGTTGCGGCCATTTTTACACTCGACCAAAAAGTGTATTTAATGGTGCAAAGTGGTGAGATTTGGCTGCGACGTGGTGACAAGTTTGGTAAGGCGCTGAAAAGTTCTGACGAGTTGAAAGTGGTTGAGGGACAGTTTCAAGTTGGTGACGAGTATCTGGTATTGACGCAGTCGGCTGCTGTTGCAGTTCATGAGTTGCTTTTAGCTGTAAATGAAGGGCGTTTGAGTTTTCAAGACATGGTGCTTCAGTTGCAAAATCGTATTGATTCATCGGGATTGTCAGATCGTTGTGCGGTGAGTGTTGTGGAGTTTGAGGGTGTGAATACCATTGAACCAGTAGTTGCTGTTGCGAACACAACACAGCATTTTCAGGAGAATCCAGTAACGGTCGAGTTACCAGTAAAATTACCAAAGCGCACAGTTGAGATCGGAAAGATGGTGCATAGGGTAAGTACGAAAGTTCGGCAGTTTGTACTTTTTGCTGTTTCAAAAACAAAAAACATTCGTGAGCTTCGCAATCAGCAGATTTCGAAACAGGCTCGTATTCGCATTGCAGTAGTGCTTTTTTTGCTTGTTTTAGTCAGTGTTGCCATTTTGGGATTTCTATTTTTTAAAAATTCACAGCTCTCGAAAGCAACGGCATTTTTGCAGCCGTTTGAAGGAAAGTTACTTACACTGCGTTCACTGTCTGAAACGGATATCGTGGCAGCGAGAGATCAAGGAGTTGCTTTGCAGCAAGAGTTTGAATCGCAAAAGAAGAGTTTTGGTTCAAACTGGTTTGCGAAGTCGCAACTCGATGTTTTTTCTCAAGAAATGGTGCGCTTTGTCGACGATGTTTCCGGAAAAGTAGAGCTACAGACATTGCCGATTTTTTACGATTTTCGCTTGGTTCAGGCCGATTTTATTGCGACAAACGCCGATATTGATCAAAATAAAGCGGTGTTTCTGGATAAAGAACGGCAAGTTGCTATTGCCTTAACACTCGATACCAAGCAGCAAACAGTGTTACCGATTGGACAGTACTCAGTGTTAAAGGACATTAGTTTTGTAAACGAACATTTGGACTTGTTGGCTGATGGTGTGTATTCATTTCCGATTGATTCGCAAAAAGAAGCCCAGAAAATAATCCCCGAAGGCGACTCGAATAGAGAAGGGGTGTGGATTCGAGCCTATGATGATTTTATTTATGTTTTTAATGCAGAAAAACGCAACATTTATCGCTACTTTCTATCAAGTGAGGCCAAAGATGAGCAAGCCCCTGTTCCTATCGGTTGGTTTCAAGACAAGAAAGATCTGGATTTTTCTGCCATTAGCTCAATTGCTGTTGATGGAGATGTTTGGTTGGGTACCACTGAAGGGAAAATTTTGCGCTATGAGCGGGGAAACAAAGTTGAGTTTTCACTGAGTGGAATGCAGGACCAATTTTCCTCATCACTCAAGATATATACCAAACCCAATATGGATTCTATTTTTGTTTTAGAATCAAAAAAAAATCGAGTTGTACGACTTTCGAAGGATGGAGCCTTTATCCGACAAATTGAAAGTCCATCACTTGGCGCAGCAACGGATGTGATATTTTCTCCGGTGACGAACAAAGCGTACGCTTTAGTTGGGAGCTTGGTCTACGAGCTTCAGTTGTAGTTTGTTTTATTATTCTGTCCAGCCTTTTTCTCTCTACACCCTATATCCTCTTTCCTCATTCCTATTATATAATCACCCCATGATTTTGGTTGATAATCGTCGAGCGCGAGCAGAGTATGAAACCTTGGAAACATTCCAAGCGGGAATTGTGTTAACTGGTCCTGAAGTAAAGAGTCTTCGTCACAAAAGTGGCAGTTTACACGGGAGTTTTGTGAAGAGTGTGGGTGGGGAGTTATTTTTGATTGGGGCACAAATTTCTCCGTATCCGTTTGCAAACAACACCGAGTACGATCCCAAACGAACTCGCAAACTGCTCTTGAAAAAAAGAGAAATTATCGTGTTAAGTGAGATTACGCAGCAAAAAGGAAAGACGCTTGTACCACTTTCTTTTGTGTTGGCACACAATACGATCAAACTCAATTTTGCAGTGGCTCGAGGAAAAAAGTTGCATGATCGACGGCGTGAGCTCAAAGAAAGAGACATCAAGAGAGAAACACAAAAGGAACTCAAAAACAAAAGGTACTAGCTATACAGTAGACAGTTTGTAGAATTTCTTTTCAATGGTATCCTATATACCAAATACTCTATACGATATACTAACTGTGAAAGGATTCTATGCTGCCCAAACCAATGAGTGTGACCGTTGCCGTTGCGGCAATTTTTGTTGGTGTGCTTTTATTATTGGGAAATATGGGAGTGATTTCAAACCAGCTGATGTCGCTGTGGCCAGTTGTTTTAATTGTTGCAGGTCTGGTGGGACTACTTTGCACCGATCCTGAAAAAAGACAACTGATCACAAAGCGTCCGTCAAAGAAAAAGAAGTAGGTTTTGAACGCGTCACTTTCCAAATTTAAAATTTTCTCTACAGGAGAGGTGGTATGTCTGTATTTCGGATTGCTATGGATGGGCCTGTTGCGGCAGGTAAAGGGACTGTGGCGCGACTGGTGGCAAATCGATTGAATTTTTTGTACGTGGACACGGGCGCGATGTATCGAATGGTTGCTTACTTGGCGTTACAAGAGAAAGTGAGTTTGGATGATGAAAACGCTTTAGTGAGGCTGATTGAGAAAAGCTCCATGAAAATGCACAATCCAACAACAGAAGAAAAAGATGGACGGTTAACGACTGTTATTCTTAATGGTGAAGATGTTTCTTGGAAAATTCGGACTGAACAAGTGGGAGCAGGATCGTCAAAAGTTGCTCAGTATTCCAAAGTTCGCCAAGCATTGGTAAAACAACAACAAAAAATTGCCCAACAACAGAATGTAGTGATGGAAGGAAGAGACATTACTTTTCGAGTACTACCTGACGCAGAGCTGAAAATATTTTTAACTGCTTCAGATGTTGTACGCGCAAAGCGTCGCTATCTTGAACTGCAAACTCGGGGACAAGATGTTGAGTTTGAGGCGGTGTATAAGGATTTGCTGGAAAGAGATCAGAGAGACACAGGGCGAGCTGTTGATCCCCTGCACATCACTGATGACGCGTGGGTGGTAGACACGAGCGATTTAGATATTGAAAAAGTGGTGGATATGATCGAAGCTCGAGTAAAAGTTATTCAGGAACAGCAAGAAAAGTAGGTGTGTTTTTTTTACGTCGTAAAAAAAGTGTATGAAATTACTTTCGCACTCAGAATTACCGGTAACAAAACCACAAAAGGTCAAAGAGACTGATCAGCAAGCAAAGACTTCACGAAAGAAACTCAGCAAGGATGAAAAGGAAAAACAAGGACGCTATATTGGCGTGGTTATTTTGCTGCTTTCAATTATTGCTGCGGCTGTGCTGCACTTTTTGTAACAGCCTGTTTGAAAAAAACTTTGTAGTAGAATGCGACTTTCCAAACAAACTTTAAGTGAAGTTCGTGACTGAAAACCCATTCATTCAATGTGTTTAGCGATATTGTGCATTGAAAAACTGTTGATGTCTTTACTTATTAGATTTTTGTTTTTGTACTGTACGGTAACATTTTTCTTTCGGTCTTAAGGGGTGTTAGTTGCTTCTGGTTTTGGAGTGAAGTACTCAGCAGTACATGCTTTTTGCGGCTCAGTCCCAGGGATAAAATACTCTTCCTTTGTTTTGGGACAGCTTGCACAGGGAAGAGTGCCTGTTTTTTCGCAAATAGTAACCTTTTTAAGATTTGCTGGTTCTTTGAACACACTTTTGTTTTCATCACTGAGTTGAGTTCTCATGATTTTATTCCAAATCGGGGATGCACCAGTAATACCAGAGGCGACATAGCTCATTGGTGAGCCGTCATTATTACCGACCCAGGTGGCGACCAAACGATCAGGGGTATATCCAATGGTCCAGTTATCTTTTAGATTATTGGTGGTGCCTGTTTTTACAGCGACTTGTTGTCCAGGGATGTTGAGCACTGAGTTGGGACCAAATGCTTCAGAACGTGCAGCGTTGTCAGAAAGTATATTACTAATTTGGTACGCAACGCGAGGATCGAGTGTGCGTTTTCGTGGGCATTTGCTGACATCTTTTATGCACAAATTCTCGTACAGCACATTTCCTTTTGAATCTTTGACGAGTAACAGCGGACTAACTGGGACACTATAGCCCAAATTAGCGAATGTTCCATACAGCTGTGCCATATCGGTCATGTACACTTCACCACCACCAAGAGTGAGAGACAGCCCAAAGCGAGAGCGATCTTGCCAAGTTGAGATACCCATCTCTTGGGCTTTATCGATCATGCGGTTAATGCCAATTGCGTTGAGTGTTTTTACTGCCGGAATGTTAAACGAGTTCGCGAGTGCCCGTCGAACTGTAACGACTCCGTGAAACTTCCCATCATAGTTTTTGGGTGAGTAGGGCGGACTTCCCGGTATTTGAAATGTGACTGGTTCATCGACAATGGTTGTGGTTGGCGTATATCCATCTTCCAGTGCGATGGCATAGGTGAGTGGTTTGATGGACGATCCTGGTTGTCGAAGTCGGTTGGTTAAGTTGACCTGTCCGTCATTTTTTAAATCAAAATAATCGATACTGCCGACCATTGCTAGGATTTCACCATCTTGAGGTTTTGTAATCATTGCAGCGCCGTTTGTGATGTGAAATTTTTTCAGACTTTGAATCTCATCACTCACTATTTTTTGGGCTTGATTTTGTAAGTCCAGATCAAGGGTGGTATAAACCTCGAGACCTCCTTGAGAAACCATGCTTTCACCAAACTTATCAACGAGTAAGGAGCGAACGTACATCACGAAGTGTGGTGCTTCAATTTTGGTTTTGTTTTCAACTAATTTAAGCGGTTCACCAAGGGCCTGTTGTGATTGTTCAGGGGTAATAAAGCCTTCTTTGACCATTCTTGAAAGCACCTCATGTTGACGGTTAATAGCTAACTCTGGAGTTGAGCTAAAGGGTGAGTACGCTGTTGGTGAAGCAGGGATGCCAGCCAAGACAGCCGCTTGTGCAAGGGTTAAATCTTTGGCATTTTTGCCAAAGTATTTTTCTGAAGCTTCTTGGATACCGTACGTTGAACCGCCATAAGGAATTTGATTAAAGTACATTTCCAAAATCTGATTCTTGTCGTATGTAGCTTCAACAGCGATGGCTAAAAATAGTTCACGAATCTTCCGTCGTAGTTTACGCTCAGAAGTGAGAAGTGTGTTTTTTACTAATTGTTGGGTAATTGTGGAACCGCCTTGAACTCGATCTTCTGTTAAGTTCGTTTTTAAAGCTCGCAAAATACCTTTAATAGAAAAACCAGGATGGCTGTAAAAACTTGCGTCTTCAATTGCAAGAGTTGCCTGAATGGCATACGGTGGCAGCTCGTTGAGTTTGATAAGACGGCGGTTTTCTTCCTTATAAATGCTGTAGAGCTCTTTTCCATTGCGGTCATAAATTTTTGTGGTTAAGATTTGTTCTTTTTGTGTAAGTTCTTTTGGTGATGGTAAGTCCTTAAAAATGAAGTCATATGCCCACCAGCTTAGCCCTGAAAGTAGCAATACACTGACTGTTGCCAGTGTGAGAAATCGCAGTGCTGGTTTGTGTGGCAAAAGTTTGAATGGAAACGAAAAAATAAACCAAACAAACTGAATAGGGGTGAGAACGCTTGTTAGAAAGAATTGAGCAATTTGGGAGAGCTGCGTCAAGCTTATTTTACTGAGTTGAATAGCAGATTTGATGAAGTGTCTGAGTGTACTCGGTTTGCGAGCAGCAGGAAAAGCTTTGTATTTGAGTGTGAACTTTAGTTTGAGTAGTAGAACTTCTGCCGCGACAACACAGAACGCAATACCAAAGTAAAATGGTCGACCAATGTGCTGAAAAAAGCGTACGAACAAGCGAAATTTCATCCGCGCAATTATATAGAGGAAGTTTTAGAAAAAAAAGTGCAAAAAGTCTCGTACTTTACTATATGAAAGTGCTAAATTGAGTACAATGATTGATAGTTAAATAGGTTTTCATCAAATATAAAAATGTCATGGTGAAGCAACAAAAAAACTTTTATTGATTTGGGGTGGGCGCGTTTGTTGATGGTTGCGACTGGGGGTTAAACACCGTAGGATCGAAATTTTCAGGGACAATGTATCGTTCGTACTGCACTTTACCTTTCTCATCGATGGGACGAGTACAATCAAGACAGTAATCTTGAGTGAATGCATCTGAAACAACCGTGTGATTTTGTAATTGTAGATTTAAACCCTCCCAGGATACCCCAGGTGGTGGTGGCACTCCGGTATTGGGGTCAATCCAAATATCTTTTTTCAGGTTCTCCATGATGGTTGGTTGAGTTCCCTCCCAAAAATACTCAGTACGGGTAGTGCAAGGTTCAGCAGGATTGGGCAAAAGCCCACTCACAGTACAAACTTGCTGTGCAACCACATCACCAGGCTGAACTGGAGGAAGCGATTTTTCGTCTTTCAACACATAACTCATGAGGTCATTCCAGATAGGAGCGGCTCCAGTAACACCTGAGACCAGATTCTGGTTCATTGAGGTGTTATCGTTATTGCCAACCCAGGCAATGGTCAAAAATTCTGGGGTGAAACCAACGGTCCAGTTGTCTTTGATGTTATTCGTTGTTCCAGTTTTGACACTAACCACTTGATCTTTAATAACCAGCTCAGAGTGAGAGCCAAAGGCTCCAATTCTGGCGTTGTTGTCGAGCATAATGTGACTAATCAGATAGCTGGGAGCGCGATGAATGGCTCGATTAAGACCATTGAGCTCATTGATTGATTCGTCATCGGTCATTGTTTCCAAGTCGACTTTGCGCTTAGCGACACTATTTTCTTCCAACACTTTCCCTTGATAATCTTTTACTTCTAAAATTGACAACAATGGAACGTGGACTCCTTCATTGGCGATAGTTCCATAGGCTTCGGCCATTTGAGTCATCTTTACTTCACCTGCTCCCAATCCCAGAGAGATCCCATAATTGCTTGGATCCCCCCAGGTGGTAATGCCAAACTCTTTCGCTTTATCAATGAAGTGTGGAACAGTATTGAGATACATGGTTTTTACAGCAGGAATGTTGTACGAGTTGCCGATGGCAAAGCGTTGTTGCACTGGTCCATGAAAACGACGATCGTAGTTTTGAGGGCAGTACAATGCTTGACCGGCGTTTTGGAAACACGTAGGAATGTCTAACAGCATGGTTGCTGGGGTCTGAACTCTATCTTCAAACGCGACCACTAAATCTAGTGGTTTGATCGAAGATCCTGGTTGTCGCTCTTCAATCGTCACGTTGACTTGACCATCACTACTTGCGTCAAAGTAGTCTTTTGAGCCAATCATTGCTACAATCTCACCGGTGCCCGGTTTTGTAATCAGAGCTGCTCCATTGGACACTTTTGCTCGGGCGAGTTTATTGACCTCAGCAGATAATGAAGCCTGCGCGACTTCTTGAAGTCCCAGGTCCAAACTTGTCCGAACTCGCAGCCCGCCCTTTTCCACAACATCTTCTCCGTACTTTTGGATCAGCTGATCTTTGACGTAAAAAACAAAGTGAGGAGCCTTAATGTTGGTCCGAGAAAGTGCGAAATGCAGCTCTTCATTTTTGGCACTTTCCTCTTGTTCTGCGGTAATATACTCGTCTTCTCTCATTCTCCGAAGTACGTCTGCTTGGCGTTTGCGAGCGCTTTGGGTATCACTTTGAAATGGAGAGTATCTCGATGGAGCTTGTGGTAGTCCTGCCAAGATTGCCGCCTCTGCAATACTGAGATCTTTAGCACTTTTATTAAAGTATGCTTTTGAAGCAGCTTCTATTCCATAGGAAGTGCCTCCGTACGGAATATCGTTCAAATACATCTCAAGAATTTCGTCTTTCGAGTACAGCGCTTCCGTTGCTACTGTCAGCGCGGCTTCTTTAATCTTGCGTTTGAGTGTGCGATCCTTTGTCAACAAAACGTTTTTGACAAGTTGTTGGGTAATCGTAGAACCGCCTTGCAGTGACTGATTAAACAGTGTGTTTTTGATTGCTCTGGTCATGCCAAAAAAATCAAAACCAAAGTGTTTGTAAAATGTTTTATCCTCAATCGCGATAGAAGCCTGATACACGTACGGGGGAAGGTCCTTCAGTTTGATCGGGGTGCGGTTTTCATCAGCAAAAATTTGGTATAAAAGTACTCCGTTGCGGTCATAAATTTCGCTACTCACGGCAAAACTATCAGGTGAGTTGAGTTTTTTGGGAGAAGGAAGGTCCTTTAAAACGGAGTAGAGAAATGTCACTGAGGCAATGCACACAGCAAGTGAAATACCTCCCACAAAAAGTTTAACGCCTTTGGGGATTCGTTTCCAGAGCGATCTGTGTTTGAGAGCCGATTTTTTTTGATGATGAGAGTGTTTTTTAGTAGTACTCATGATCAAGGTATCTTTGAGTTGTTTGAAATGATGGTAGAAATTATACTCCCTTCCTTGCTTGGTGTAAAAAGCTCAACGGTTCGCAGTGAAATTCAATTGTTCTGACAGGCAGAGAAGCTAGCGATGAGTTCAATGATGATAACCTGTAGTGGGTGTTCAATTCTGAATGATCGGTGCGAAAATTTGCAAAATCGAAAAACATTCTAGTTTTCATTTTTTTTTGTGAGAGAATAAAATTCCTATGAGTACAAATGCCTTTCTCAACGCCCAAACCCAGTTACAACAAGCTACAGCGGTTATTCTTAAAAACACAAAAGAGAGTAAGCAAAAGAAAGTAGAACAACAGCTATCCGTATTAAAAAATCCAGCGCGAATTGTGGCAGTGACATTTCCAGTGACTATGGATGATGGGAGCTTGAAAATTTTCGAGGGATTTCGAGTGCAGTACAACGACAAGTTAGGACCCTATAAAGGCGGAATTCGGTTTCATCAAAATGTTACTTTAGATGAAGTTAAAGCTCTTTCTTTTTGGATGACGATTAAATGTGCTGTTGCTGGTGTGCCCTTTGGTGGAGGAAAAGGCGGCGTCATCGTGGATCCCAAACAACTTTCCCAAACTGAATTGGAGGCAGTAACTCGAGGTTATGCTGGTAGTATCGCTGACATTGTTGGTGCATATAAAGATGTACCAGCTCCTGATGTCAATACCAATCCAACCATTATGGAATGGTTCGTTGATGAGTACCAAAAAAAAGTCAAAAATCAAAAGTCAAAAATTAAAAGCAATGAACGCTTAGCTGTGGTGACAGGAAAGCCAGTAAAAAAAGGTGGTAGTTTGGGGCGAGAGCAGGCGACCGGAAAAGGTGGTTTTTTTGTGCTCGAAGCAGCAGCGAAGAAGATGGGTATTACGCTCAAAGGGAAAACGGCAGCCATACAAGGTTTTGGAAATGTTGGATTTTATATGGCCAAGTACCTTCATGAGGCTGGGGTAAAAGTAGTTGCAGTATCTGACTCTAAAGGCGGAATTTATGTTCCAGAGGGGATAAATCCAGAACTCACCGCGGAGTGTAAGCAGAAAAGTGGATACCTTTCAGGTTGCTACTGTGTTGGAAGTGTGTGCGATGTCTCACGAGGAAAGACAATCACCAATGAAGAGTTGCTGAAATTGGATGTTGATATTCTCGTACCAGCTGCCTTGGAAAACGTGCTCACTGCAGAAAATGCGCGAGAAGTGAAAGCAAAAATGGTTGTGGAGATGGCAAATGGTCCGACAACTCCGGAAGCAGACGAAATTTTATTCCAGCGCAATATCCCCGTGATCCCAGATGTTTTAGCAAATAGCGGTGGAGTGACGGTGTCGTATTTTGAATGGGAACAAAATATCAATGCTGAACATTGGACTCAAGAGCAGGTATTTGAAAAGTTAAAACAGTATATGAAAAAAGCCACAAATACAGTATTTAACACGCAAAAAAAATACCAGACGACCTATCGAACTGCAGCCTTTCTTGCGGCCATCGAAAAATTGCTGTGAACGAGCGTTCTCGTGCGGTAATCACGCGTTTTTTGTTAGTTAACTAACAATAAAGTGCTGGGAAACTCGCGTAGTTTCAGTGATTTTTTATCGTATCGCCATATTCTTGTATCAATTCACCGGTTCATGTACAATTTGTACTCATGATAGATCCAAACACCCCTTCTACAACTTCTAGTTCTCAAGCGAGTGCAGCTTCTGATGGTCCGATGATTGCCCCCAGTAGCGATGAAGGTAAGAGAAAGGTTGGTACCCGGCCAAATGTTTTGCTTGTTGTTGTTGGTGTGGTACTCGCCGTTGGAGGAGTGCTTTGTGCTGGAGTGTTCTTTTCAGTTCAAGCTATGGGAAAGAACGGTCCGCTTTCCTCTTTATCGGCCAACATCCCTTTTGAGAGTATCAGCCTGTTTGATTCGTTTCGAAAATCAAACAGTGAGTTGATAGCGGATGCGGTGGCTATGGAGATTGACCCAGAGAGAGTCGCTCGTCTGAAGGGGCAGGAAAAAATGGCATCAATGCAGATTGATTTGGCAGGGAAAATTGGTGGCAGCAGTAGCGCTACTAGTTTTACAGGAGCGATGAACATGAATGCAAAAATGGCTGTAGCAGCAAATAACGAAACCATGAAAGCTCATTACGACTTTGGTGGCCATTTTGCATCGGGAATTTTTTCTTTTGATTTGGGAATAGATGGTTTACAAGGTGACATTCTAGTAAAGAACTCGGATGAGATTTATTTGAAAGGACACCTCAACGAGAAGACTCAAGATACACTCCTGCAACTTTCTGCAATGAACGGCCCACAAGGTGAGCAATCATTCCAGCAAGTGCAGTCGTATTTGGACAAGTATTATTTAGTGCGACCAAGTGAGTATCAACAACTCATGAATGAAAAGCAACAACAGATGGCAAAGTTGTATCTTCCAGATTCGGCTCAAGCACCAACAGCTACGTTTGATGTTGAAGCGCTCAAGAAAGCTCAACAGGAGTTAGTCAAGGATCTTACGCCTGGACTGTTATCTTTGGTACGCAATAGTGCAAAAGATCTGTCAGATGATGCGAGTATTGAAGTGCTGGATCGTCAAACCGTTGCTGGTCGAAGTGCAATGGTATTTCAGTTGACTGTCACTCCAGACCAGTTGGCAAACGCTAGTCAGAACACCATAAAAGAGCTCTTGAGTTTTGTCGTCGCTCACAAAGAAGCAATAAAAAAGTATTGTGAGGCAACAAGTATCCCAAGTATGTACACAAAGGATTGTTCAGCACAGATTTCCGAGCTTGAATCTGAGATTCAAGACTTTTCCAATACTAAACAAGAACAGTCCAAAAAAGGATTCTCCGAGTTTTTCAAGGTGATCCGTCTGGATAGCGTGGTACTGTACATTGACCCGATTGATAACTCATTGTTGAAAGCGAAGATGGTGCTGAGCGTCGATCCGTCCAAGCTCAATGGTAAAGAGAGTGCGATCAGTATGGACAGTATGAAGTTCACCTTTGTTGAAGAAGAGGTGAGTCGTGGGAAAGATGTGCAGATTGATGTGCCACAAGGCGCTCAAAATTTGGTGGAGATGCTGAAGCAAGAGCCCGGGTTGTTGACGAAATAAGTACTATGTTCGTTGAAAGTGATTTGAAGCAGGTGTGCAAAGAGTGACTTTTTTTGGTCACTGATTTAGTCGAGTAAAGTTGTCGCACAATAAAACACTTAGGATTTTAGTAATAGTTACTTGTTCAACCCTACGCCCGTTATCCCCGGATGGCCATCGGGGGATCTGTAGTCGGAACACTTTATTTAAACAACTCATCATAAAGGTCTTGGAATTTCGGATTAAGGTACCAGAGTTTGGTTTACTGTTTTTATAAAAATAATTCCTATTCCAGATCCTGAAACAAGTTCAGCCTGCCTCGCCGGCGATGCGGGGATGACGACTTCTTGTGATTATCTAAGAAAAATGTTTGTCGAAAGCTAAGAAATATAAAAAAGTTGTCATCCCGATGAAAATCGGGATCTAAAGTCGGAGATGTTTCGTATTCGTGAAATTAAGGTGTTTAAGCTTTGGTTTTACTGTTTTCAAAAAAAAAGCATTTTTAAGCCAGATCCAGAATCACGTGTGTGATCTTATGAATTCTGGCTCCTCATACCGCAGTGCGGGACCAGAAATTCACTATCTGACTTAACTGATTTTGAAAACGTCTCAGTTAAGTCAAGGATGACGACTTTTTTATGTTCTCTGCTTACGATTCAGTCCTCTTTCCTAAGTAATTCTCCCTCATTTCAACCTATCAGCACTACAAAATTCGACTGTGATTTTCTTTCAGTTAACTTATTGGTCATTTTCACTGTTACTGCGAAGGAACTGTTGTGCAAGATCTTCAAGCGTGGTGAAGGATGTGGGTTTTTCAACTGAAAAGTTTTCTCCAAAGTTACTAAATTTTAAAACTAACACAGCTTTTATCAGGTCTGATGATGGTGCTAGTTGCTCCGAAAAAGATCGATTGTTTTGTGGATCAGTTATACTGGTAGCAATACTCAGTTTGCGCAGATAATACTGCTTTTGATCAATCCAAAGATCAATCGTCAGATCCTTGATCACATCAGAAGGTTTTTGGGTGTCGTTTTGGGCGTATAGTAAACTTTGAGTGGGGGAGTTATTGGTAATTTTTTCGAGTTCTTCTCCTAAATAGTCAATGGTGGCCGGATCCGCGACAAAGTGCAGTTTATATGTGGGAACTGTATCGAGCTCTTCTTGTGACTGACTCAGCTTTGATTGGACGACAGAAGAACTCATAATTTGTGAGACTCGGTTGACGATTTGTTGTGATTGTGCAGTGATTTGAGTGTTTTCTTCAAGTTTTTTTCTCGCTTCGGTTTCAAGTGGGGCCGTATCAACGGCAATCCATTGGTTCATAAATAACTGTGATTGTTGTTCATTGATACCAAAAAGCAAAAAGAAAAGAACTGGAATTTTGTCAGCTTTTACATAAATTGTTGAGTCCGGTTTGCGTACCGAAGCAAGATACTGATTGGAGATGTTGATATCAAAGTTTGTTATCACATTTTTTTTGTCAGAATAGTCAATATTGCCATGCATTTGAGCATCCAGATTTTGTAAACCAATTTGTGAAGAGAGCTGATTGGAATTCATCGCAATGGAAGCATCAAATTGATGCTTCGAGACTTGATTTTGAGCATCTACCATTTTGGCGAGCAAATAGAGCGGTGTTTTTGGTGCAAATGGAAGAGCCTGAACAAAACGAGTAATAGCAACCTCTAGGGTGGGAGAGCCAATAGAGACGTTTTGGTAGGCAATAGCGTATGAGCCGCTGATCAGTAGTGAAGCTATAATCACAAAACAAGCTATGATCACCCCGACGATGTATCGCTTTCGTGGGTGTTTTTTTGTTGGCACAGCAAAATTTTCCTGATAAGCAGAAACAGGCTCAGATTGTACCGATTGTTGTAGTTCAAGATGTTTATCGTCCATAAAATGTGATATATTCTCTGGCACACCAAAAAATATTGTATACTCCTTACATTTCAATTTGCAATCAATACTAATCGTATCGTTAAATCAACCGAGAAATGTGGGAGTTGCAAGAGGAAAGTCGTTGTTTGATACGAAAGAGAGAAAATAGCATTTTATTTTTCAGGAGCTTGACAAAAAAATGACAGATCTCACTGTTGCGAGTGTTACCCAATCAAACTGGTTTGGTTTATTCGAGCCTGAACAACAGCGAGCGATAACGTTGGCCTTTGAGCTTTTGGAAAGGGAACAGCAAGCACAAAACCAGTTTAGTGATTTCTCGTTTATTATTTTTCCGATTGCCAAAGCATATGAGGGATTTTTAAAACTATTTTTGTTCGAAATGGGGTTGATATCGCAGGAAGTGTATGTTGGGCGGCATTTTCGCATTGGCAGAGCGCTCAATCCAGATATCTCTATCAATCAGCGTGATCAATGGTGGTTATACGATGATGTTGTTCGCTTATGTGGTGAAGAAATTGCGAGAAAATTGTGGCAGGCCTGGTTATCATGCCGAAATCATGTGTTCCATTACTTTCCAGATGCTCAAAATGAACTTACTTTGACGCAAGTTGAGAAGAAGATGCGGCTGTTAGTTGAAGTGTTTGAATCAGCGTGGAAGTGTGAGTTGAAAAAGAAAAATAGATTATAGATCATGGATAGTGGATGATAGATTGTGGATTGGAGTTAGGGACTAAGAGCTAGACATTAGGCAGTGGTGGGGGAAATTTAGGTGCTTGACTTGAGGAAGAAAGTAAATTGAAATCGATCGCTA
>CAZOWX010000006.1:28200-65981 GCA_964583795.1 uncultured Pseudomonadales bacterium
GTCGCTAGTCGCTAGTCGCTAGTCGCTAGTCGCTAGTCGCTAGTCGCTAGTCGCTAGTCGCTTTATAAAAAGGAGAATCTATGCCTCAACTCTATAAGAATGTTACGATTTCTGGGTTGCCAGGGTCAGGATCAACAACGCTACTCAACAAACTTAAAGAGGAGTTACAGTTTGAAGGTTGGAAAGGGTTTAGTGGTGGCGAGTTTATGCGGGAGTATGCCAAAGAGAAAGGTTTGTTTCAGGAGCATGGTGGTTTGCATCACGACTCTCGACACTACGAAGACGATTTTGACCGAAAAGTTGATTATGGAATGCGAGAGAAGCTAGAGCATGAGGAGCACTGGATTTTAGAGTCATGGCTGTCAGGGTTTTTAGCGCAAAAAGTACCAAATGTGCTTAAAGTGTTGATGATTTGCAGTGATGAAGCAGTAAAAATTGACCGAGTAGTCAATCGTGATGGTATTGGAGTACAAGAGGCGAAAGACAACATGAAAGCTCGCTATGATCAGAATTTATCGAAATGGTCTCGGTTATATGAGAAAGAGTGGAGCGAATGGGTAGTGGCTGCGGGAGTGATGAAACCATCAGAGCCAATCGATTTTTGGAATCCAGCTCTGTATGACTTAGTAGTCGATACCTACTCACACAACAAGGAAGCCAGTTTGCAACTCGTGTTGGATCAACTGCAACTGCCAAATAAAACTGCAGTTTGAGGTGTAAAGACTTTTTGGATAGGAAAATAAGAGTACACCTGTTGTTTTTTTGCTTTCTTCCCTACAATGGAGCGTATGATAACGAATGTTTCCGTAAAAAAAATTTCTCAAATTGTTGAAAAAAAAGCAACAGCAGAGCATCGTTATTTTGTGCACTGCTTGGTTGTGTTATTTGTAATCTGGAGTTTGTATCGCTACCTTTTTGTAGGAATGAGCGTTGTTGTGGATGAAACTATCGGGAAATTGATTTTTTTTGCGCTACCAGTGGGGTTATATGTAGTTCTAACACAAGCCCCATTATTATACGCTGAGTTAAGTCCAAAGGTTTTGTTAAAGGGAATATTTTGGGGAGCGATATTTGGTGGGCTACTCGGTTTTGTCAGCACCTTCGCAGTATTGTCTGGGAAAAGCCAAGTGTTGATTGCACCGACCTTTATTTCGTTAGGGTTTTGGTGGCAGTTTTTTTTAGGGGTGTTAACTGGGTTTTGGGAGAGCGTGTTTTTCTTTGGATGGGTTCAAGCAACGACAAAGTTAGCCTTTCCAAAATGGCATTTGGTCAAGGTCCTACTTTTTGCGAACTTGACCTTTGTGTTGTTTCATATTCCGAATGTTTTATCCCGATTTGATATTAGTTGGGGAATTGAGTTTCAAACCTATTTTTTTTCACAACTGTTGTTACTATCTGCCTTTGCAGTTGGTCAAGGTCTTTTGTTTGAGCGTTTTCGTAATCTGTATACTCTGACACTAGTGCATGCAATTTGGGGGACCATACTGTTAGTATTTGGGCGATAGGTGCATGAATTGTGCCCAAATTTTTTATTCAGACTATGAAACGTAAAAATAATCTCTTTTTACTTGCCTGTTTTGGTCTTGCTGGCTATGGATTTTTCAATCTCCTTTTTTCTCTGTTTTTCTTTAATTGTAAGTTCAAGCCGATCGAACTAGAGCCTCAATACCTGAACCATCAACTACAAGTGACACAAGGGGCTTTAATAAAAGTGTCCAGAACGTACAGTCAGTTTAAGCAACGCAATAAATCGGTATGCGTGAGTGGTAATAAAGCGTATAAGGGGCTAAAAGGAGAAATTGAGTCTTCAAAGAGGAAAGAACAGGGGCAATACATTTCACAATCAGAGCGATTGCGAATTATTGAAGCCTTTCAAGAAGATTTTCGATCACTCGATCACAGTTACACAAATATTTACTTTGTGCTTGAAGATCAAAACCAAGATAAATGGCTGGCGACTTCTTGGTTTATTGGTGATTTTATGAAAGAAGATAAAAAGTTTAAAAAAGAAAACTATAAAGCCCCAGCATATTTTATCGATGAACAAGGGAATACTTTGCAGGAGGTCATCTGGCCACAGGAACAGTTTTAGATAAATCTATACTGGGAGATACAATAGCGGTATTTGACCTGTTTACTTTGTTTGTGTAAAAGTTTTTTTGGAAAAAATTAATTTAATGCGCAATCGACTAACACTTATCAATCTATTATTGTTTTGTTTTAGTTTTCTGTTCTTTTCATCTGACAAAGTTATTGCTTCATGTCCTTCAGGTAATTACTCTTGTCTTTCTGGAACGAAGTATTATGTGTCGAATCAAGGTGATGATTCTTTCGATGGGGTTACTCCAGATACTGCTTGGAAAACAATAGCACGCTTATCCCAAGTCCAATTTCAACCCGGAGATAGTGTGTATTTTGCTGCAGGTTCAACATTTACTGAAAAATTTGATTTTTCTTTCTCAGGTAATGAGCTAGAGCCAATTGTTATTACGACATATGGGAGTGGGGAGAAACCAGTATTTACTCAAGGTAGCTTTTTTTACAATACGGCATATGTAGTACTTGATGGGGTGGCGTTTGATTCAACTGATCAATATTGTCTTCACATGTATAACGCATCACATTCGTTGTTTACGAATTTACACATAAAAAACTGTGGCCTTTTTGGTATCCGTATGTACTCATCGAGTTATAACACCATTTCAAACTCCCAGATTAGAGATGTCGGGCAGAATGGAATTCATTTGTACCGAACAGCGACTAAGTATAAAGCAGAAGGCAATACTTTTTCTCACAATACGATTACAAATTGTGCTGTTTGGGGGATTTCTTTGTACGGATTTGATCTGGGTTCACCAGTGAAAGATACTACTGTTGAAGATAATACTATTACAGGTTGTGGAGATGGTGTGTATCTCAACTGGGCGGACCACAATAGTATTCGGAATAACACCTTGGTATCGAATACCAATACCAGTCGATTTGGTGAGGGGTATGGTGTGGGAGTGCAAACGAGTTCGTACAATGAAATTTCTGGTAACCACATCGAACTGAATAGAAGCCGAGGTGTAGAAATTTGGGGTGGTGACTTTAAGAACAATGAGGGAAGAACTTATGGCAATAGTGATGGTAACAAGATTTGGGGAAATGAGTTTGTGTCAAATGGCTTGAACTTTACGCAAGCTTCATCCAATGAAGGGGCTGGGTTGTTTATCAGTACGAAGTTTGTGAGTCAGACGGATATCTATTACAACGTTTTTCGACATAATGCAAAAGGAGTGTATATCATTAATCACACGGGAACCCAAAATCGGTTATTCAATAATGTCATTGCAGATAACCAATTCGGCGGAATGCTGTATCTCAATTGGGTAAATGGTTGGCAGGTATTTAATAACGTTTTTGTTCAAAACAAGAATTATGATATTCTCGCTAACTACAATTCAGATGGTACCGCCAGTACTTTTGATCACCAGCACAACGCTTTTTGGCCAGGGAACTTGAGTACTTTAGTGACGTATAATAACACTCACTTCACTACAGATATTTTAACTCAGTTTGAAGATAGTGCAGTGCAACAAGATCCGCAGTTTGTTAATTTTGCTCAAGCAGATTTCCACTTAAGAGAAAACTCCTCGCTACGCGATGTAGGAGCTGCACACGAAATTATTCAAGACTATGATTTGGTTAGTGTCCCTGTTGGGAGTGGGTACGATATTGGTGCCTTTGAGTTTTCCTCTTCGTTATCGCCGAGTATGACTCCTTCTCAAAGCAGTTGCGTTGCTGATATTAGCGGAGATAACCGTGTAGATTTACTTGATTACTCGATTCTCGTTAATAACTTTTTATTAACAAGACCCATTGATACTCGAGCTGACATCAATGCTGATGGTGCGGTAGATCTCAAAGATTACTCTTTGTTAGTACAACACTTTCTTAGTGCTTGCCCTTGATTTATTGATATTTTTGCTAAGTGATTTATTTTTTTGAGTTGTTCAGTGAATAAATTTCACGCTTTGAGCCATTTGAATGAGTGGATGTTGAGGGTTTCTATTCAGTTCATCAACACTCGGCGAATACTTTAGCCACGATTTCTCTGGAGCAGTAAGAACAATCTCATAGGGTTGTTCGTTGTCGAGTACCACATAGTGCCAAACTGATTCTCCTTCTTTTAAGTCAGTGTAATACCCTTGTTCGGAGATTTCTGCTGCGGAGCTAGCTTCAGGGAATAACTTATCCACTCGATTTAATAAATCGAACGATTTGCCTGGAACTCTAGGAAGACATTGGTCCTTGAGTTCTGGTTTTCCTTTTAAAGCGAGACACTCATCATGGCGTTTTTGTTCCTTTTGAGCATAATCAAGCCATTCTTGACTTAAGTAGGTTGAGACATCTGAAGTATGAATGATAAATTGTTGTTCGGATCTTTCTCGAATTAAAAATTGGTACGTGCCAAGATTGTTTTGGCAGTTTTGGCAGGTGACTTCCACTGTTCCTTGACTGGGTGTGTTGACTGCTAACTGCCAGTTTTGAGGATACTGAAAGGTAAAAGGAAACTCGGGACTGGAAAAAACACTCCAGTTTCCAATAATCGGAAACTCTGGTAATTTGACTTGTGTAGTTGGAGAAATGGATGATTGTTGAGGAACAGTGTTTGGTAAGTTGTTCTGTTTTGAGAGCGAGTCAAAACTTTTATTTATCCCCAGTACAAAAACGACAATGATAAAAATTCCACCAATCAGGGTCTCGACCCAAAAAGCAAGTTTCCATGAGTTCTTTTGCTGAGTGTTTATATTGGAAAGGGAGGATGTTTCCATAAGTTATGAGTAAAAAATGATTGTAATGATTGAATTTGAAATGTTCTGATCCTTTTTATTATTCTTTTTTTCTGAGTTATTTGCAACTGGGTATGACCTAAGGAGTTTGAAGGTTCAAACAAACTACTAAGCAAAGTTCATTATGAACCACTGTTTGACACGCCTTGTATTGAGAGAGTCTCCTTTTTTGCAAAACCTTGTTGACTTTGCTATACTACTGGCATTCTCCCACTTATGACCAAAACCAGCTCTAATCCGATTATCGTGACCTTTTGCTTGGTGTTCGCTTTTTTTGTCTTGGGTGTTTCTATCATGAGCGCGAGCATTGCCAGCTCTTCTTTGGATGATACCCCCTTTTCTTCGCGAAAACTGCGATTTTCAGCCCAAATTATGCCTGGGAATGTATTGTTTCCCTTCGTGGTGATAAAGGATAAAGCCAGTTTGCTCTTGATGGATACTTCACAGCAGTGTTTACAACGACTGAATTTAGCGCTTGAACGGTTGGACCAAGCCAAGCGTATTAGTGAATTGGGAGATCAACGGTTGGCCCTTCAAACGATGATCAAAGGACAGCGGTATTTGAGTGAAGCCACGACCCAGTGTCAACAAAGCAACCTTGATCAAAAATACAAAGATGGCATCATAAAAGTTGTAGAGCAGTATCAACAACAGCTTACAGAGATAAAACCGCGTTACGCTGATACTGATCGGGCAATTCTTGACCAACTGATGTCGGAAAATGAAGCTCTGCAAACTCACTTGGGAAAGAATGGAGAATAGATTTTATGGATTATGGATTATGGATTATGGATTATGGATTATGGATTTTGCGATTAGCGACTAGCGATTAGCACTTGACTTGAAGTGGAGAGGTTGTTGAAATCGATCCTTGTAGCTTGTAGCTTGTAGCTTGTAGCTTGTAGCTTGTAGCTTGTAGCTTGTAGCTTTTTTCAGCTCTATTGTCCTATTTGTCATTTTGAGTTTTTGTGCTCTGAGTTTTGAACTTTCTCTCATTTGATCTATTTTGATGGACAAACATGTATTGACGGCTTCGATGCGCTAGTGGTTTACTAATACTCCCGAACAAAAAGAGAATCATACAACCAGTTGTATGTTGAAAAGTTGAGAATAACAGGATATTGTGTTTGGGAAGACGGGTTTTTCTTTACACTCCAGAAACAAGATTACTAAGTATAGAGTACTTTGGAATGAAGTGTCCATACTGCGCACACGTGAGCTCATCAGTGCTTGATTCTCGGGATTCTGAGGATGGAGGTGTAATTCGGCGTCGTCGCAAATGTGAAAAATGTAAAAAGCGTTGGACCACGTATGAGCGCACCGAGGGAGTTGATCTTTGGGTGATCAAGAAAGAAGGTGTCCGAGAGCAATTTGATCGGGAGAAACTGCGTCGAGGTATCGTTAAGGCCACTTGGAAACGACCAGTTTCGATGTCTAGTGTTGAAGAATTGATTGACGAAGTTGAACGACGGTTGCGCTTGCGCAAAACACCAGAGATCAAAAGTTGGGAAATTGGAAATTTAGTCATCAATCGGTTGCGTAAACTTGATCCACTTTCGTACTTGTTGTTTGCAAGTGTGTATCGAGATTTTAGTAGTCTTGATGATTTTCAGAAAGAATTGGAGAAGCTAGCGGCTTTAAGTGAAGAAAAACAGTGTGAGTCAGGAGATGGCGAAAGTGTGTGTGATGAGTAAAAAATGTGTTCGATTTGTAATTAAGCGAATGAAGTAGGGCAATGTATGAGAATGCTTGCCCAGATACGAAAGGAAGATATGACCCCAGTAGCTACTACCAAACTTCCAAAGAAGAAAATGAAGTTTATTGATCGTAAGCTTGACGGTGGTATGGGTATGGCGGTAGCAAAGCGTACGTATTTGCGCAGAGTAGTCGATGCTTCCACGAATCGAGAGCGTTGGGAGACCTGGGCTGAAGTGGCACAGAGAGTGGCTTTGGGAAATACTTTGCTTGTGAACGATGATCCAAAACATCAAAAAGCGGAGTATGAGATCTTGCGTAAACATATTAGCAACGGTTCGGTATTGATGTCAGGTCGTCATTTACAGCATGGTGATGATACTCAGCCAGAGCGAAACATGGAGGTGTTTACCAACTGTTCAACCGCTTCGTCTTCGTATATTTTGTTTTATCTACTGATGAATGGTTCTGGTGTTGGTCGTCCGTATGATGATGACATGTGTGTGGTGGACTGGGATAACATGCCCAATATTCGTTGTGTGATTGCCGATGATCACAAGGATTTTGTTTGGGGTTTTGACGAGAGTGTGCGCGATGCTAAACACAAGTATGGTGAAGGTGATGGGATTGTCTGGTTTGAGGTCCCTGATAGTCGTGAAGGGTGGGCACAGGCAGTCGAAATGATTGAAGTGATGGCGTATGAAAAAAAGCACAAGGATGACATTTTGATTTTGGATTTTTCTAAAGTTCGTCCCAAAGGCTCTCCGATTCGCGGAATGCAAGATCGTCCGTCTTCTGGTCCCAAACCACTGATGAACGCGATTGAAAAGTTAGCTACGATCAAGGGAGCAGGGCTCTCGCCATGGAAGCAGGCGATGTTTGTGGATCACTATCTCGCTGAGTGTGTCTTGGTCGGTGGAGCGCGCCGCAGTGCTCGTATTGCTACCAAAGTGTGGACTGACCCGGAAGTGTTTGACTTTATCAATATTAAGCGTGGTGGATTTTTGTGGAGTGCCAATAACTCGGTGGCAGTCGATGATAAATTCTGGAAGCAGCGAACCAACCACTCCCAAAAAGTGTTGTCTGCGATCATGAAGGCGAGTTATGAAGATGGGACTGGTGAACCAGGATACATTAATCAACATCGTTTAGTTCAAAATGATGCAGGATACGAGGGATACCAAGATGGTAAGTATGCTCAAAGTCAAAAATATAAGCCGTTTACTCGTACCGAGAAAATGCTGTCACATCTAGCCCGCAATGCTGGAGCCAAGGTGTACTGCCAGATTCCCAATCCATGTGGTGAGATCTCTCTGAACATGTTAGGCGGGTACTGTGTGATTGCCGATGTGGTGCCGTACTATGCCCCGACGGTTGATGATGCGGAGGAAGCGTTCCGAGCAGTGACTCGAGCATTGATGCGAGTCAACACCATGGATTGTTTGTACAACCGTGAAGTGAAGCGGACAAATCGTATTGGGGTGGGGATGACCGGGATTCACGAATTTGCCTGGAATCAGTTTGGATATACCTTTCACGACCTGATTGATGAAGAAAAATCCCAGGACTTTTGGTTGACAATGGCCCGATTTAAGCGAGCCGTGGTTGAAGAGGCAGAAAAATATGCCAAAAAGATGGGTGTTAGTGTTCCTCATACGAATACTACCATCAAGCCGTCTGGAACCATTTCCAAGTTATTTGCGCTGACCGAAGGAGCGCACTTGCCCAGTATGCGTGAGTACATTCGCTGGGTGCAGTATCGCTCTGATGATCCGATGGTGAAAAAGTATCAGAAAAAAGGCTATCCGGTTAAAGAACTCAGAAGTTACACTGGATCCACAGCGGTCGGATTTCCAACTCAGCCATTGATTTGTCGACTTGGAATGGGTGATCGATTAGTCACAGCTGCTGAAGCAACTCCAGAGCAGCAGTACAAATGGTTGATGTTGTTGGAAAAGTACTGGATTGTCGGCGTTGATCAAGCCGGAAAACCACTAGTTGATACCGGAAATCAGGTGTCATACACGCTCAAGTACGATCCAGAACGAGTCACCTTCCAAGAATACAGTGATATGGTGCGCAAGTACCAAGGGTTAGTCAAATGTTGTAGTGTGATGCCACAGCAAGATGCGACTGCCTATGAGTATCAGCCAGAGCAGCCGGTCACAATTAGTGAGTTTATGAAAGTGCTCAATGAGATCGAAAAAGATGAGTCACTGCTGGAAGATATCGATTACGAACATCTGAAATGCGAGAGCGGAGCCTGTCCGATATAAAAGTTGAGTGTTAGACAAACTGAATAAGTGTAAGTTGAAAACACAAATAGACTTTTTTGTCTTGAGAAGACGAGAGTGGTGTTTGCCCAATTTACAAGTCGTCATCCTGAACAGTCTAGTGAAGAATGAGCGAGACGGATTCAGGATCTAAAGGCAAAACTCTGATAATATTATAGGTATATATGTTAGATATTGAGTATGAACTACAAAGGTGATGATGCAGACACTGTTATTGGTAAATTAGATTTCGATAGTGCTGCAGATAGAGCGGGCAAAGCAAGTATTATCCGGCGACTCATTAAAAGATTACGAGCTCCAGAGGCTCCTCAACTGAATCAACAAGTTTCAGAAGTCCAAGTTCCTATTGCAGAGACCAATCGTCAAAAGGAAACAGAAGAGACAATTAAAGAAGGATTAGAACAGGCTGGTTATCAGACTTTTACTTTTGACAGCAATATTAAAACTTTCTCCATTGGTAGGAGAAGAAAACATGAAGGGCAGGTTAACCCAACAATTATTATTGATAATATTGACTTTTCCAGAGGTCCCAATGTTATTGTGACTCGGTTAGATTCGGGAGAATGGCAACTAACGCAAAATGGAACACAAAATTTAGTCTATCGAAGAACTGAAAACGATCGTTATAGTACTCTTAGTCCAGGAATGACAGTAAAAATTGGTTCAGGGTCTGTTTTAGGAACAAGAACAGGAGATAATATCTTAAAAAAAATTATATTTTATCCAATTGACTATGAGTTAGTGGTTGGAATAAGTGGTCAGACTTGGAGTCAGTAGCAGTGAACAAGCTGGTTTTGATTTTGTGATAATCCTCAATAATGGTAAAATACACCCATGAAGTTCTTTCCAATTGCCCCGTCGCTTTTTCACCCCTTTGCCAACAATGGCTCTGCCCAAAATATTACACAGCTACTGTTTGAGCGTACTGCGAATATGGAAGGGCTGCAAAAGGAGTTTTCGAAACTGCTGTTACAGTCGAAAAAAAGCAAAGAAAAATGGCTCAAGGAAAACCAAGATTTTATCCAAGATATGCTTGATGCAATTCGTTCCGAAAGTTCTTTGATGGTTCACGAGTTTATGGCGAATACTGTGGCAAAAAGTACCGTGATAGAGTATATGGTTACCGTCCAGCAAACGCTTGCGACACTCGAGAAACTCGTTGATGATGGCAAAAAGCACAAAATGAATTAGACTTGAGTCTGTATATCAAATCCACTTTTGTATGGCACACCTGTTTCAAGTTGTTCTTTACCAACCGTTTCTCAATCTCCTATTGGGGCTGTTTTGGGTACTCAACATTCCACCGAGCTGGAGTGTTGATATGGGTGTGGCAGTCATAGTTTTTGCGGTCATCATTCGTATTTTATTGCTTCCTGTATCTTTAGCAGCCCATCGCAGCGAAAAAGAGCGCCGAGAAATAGCTGAGAAGATTACTGAGTTAAGCCTCAAATACAAAGACAATCCAGTGGCTTTTCGTCAGGAGAGCAAACAGGTGTTAAAAGGAAACAGAAGGATTTTGCTTGCTGAACTGGTCAGTTTAGGTATTCAAGTTTCCATTGCACTGATTTTGTGGGCTATTTTTGCCAATGGACTCAATGGCGGTGATGCTCATCTGATGTACAAATTTATGCCAAAAATATTTCCAATAGATCCCAAACAGCTTTCGTTTATGGGGCTTGATCTTACCGAGCCGCATTGGCAGCTAAACATTATTCAGTCAGCACTCATTTTTGTCCTTGAAGCATTGAGTACCTATATTTCGCCCTACCCTGTTCGCAAAGGAGATGTGGTGCGATATCAAGTGTTTCTCCCTTTGGTTTCATTTGCGATTTTTGCATTTTTACCTGCTGGAAAGAAATTGTTTGTGATCACCACTATTTCATGCAGTATCGTGCTTACTTTATTTTTAGCGATTCGCAAGAAGTTTTATGATATTGCAGAGCGGTTGCGCCTTCAAGACGAAACAAAGCACCAGCCACAAGAAGAGAAGGTTGTAGTGGGGGTGAAAGGGTAAAGCGGTTTTGAATAAAAAACACTGAAGCGGCTTTTTCAATAACAACTACTGTCCAAAATACAAGCTCAAAAAGAACATTAATCCAAGCATTGGTGCTGCAATAAACAGCAAGTAGCTGGTTATATGAAGCAGTATAAAAGCGATTCGAATTTTAAATCGAGTGAAAAATGAAAGATTGGCTGAGGACAACTCGGTAATGTCAACTTGGAAAGCAGGAAGGCGAGATGGGCCAAAAAGTTTCTCAGGAAAGTCTTGCCAAGGAAAAGAAATTGTTACATCATACTTTTGTTCATAATGCTTCTTTAATTTTGGTTTTAGGTAAAGAAAGGATTTTCGAATCAGCCAAAAGGACACTCCCCAAAAGGCGAAAACAAAAAGCATGCCGAAAATTTCAAATGAGTTCATAGCAAATACATTATTCTGCGTTGAATGAACATAAGTCTATGTTCAAGAAAGTATGAGAGTTTTAATAAACATAACAATCCACTGTAGGCACAAAAGAATGGCAATATTTAGACTTAAAAAAAGTGCTGTGATAATAAATTGAAAGTAAATTTGTTTTCCAAGTAACTTCTTATCGTTGTAGGTTCCTTTAGAAAAGAGATAAGAAAAGATATAGTTTTTGTACTGAAGTCTACACCCACTAAAGAATGGAATGTTTTCTAAATAGTGTGTGATCGGCTTGGCAACGATGTATCCACTTATCAGCACTGCTAGCAATATTAAAACGAAGTCGCTGTACATATCGAGTTTGTATTATACCTCCAAACCGATGAAATTTACTTCATTTTGAGTATAAAATTTACTCAACATTTTACCTTTGCTTGCTCCTTCTTATTGCTCTGAAGTAAAACAACGAACAACTGATCACTAACCACCAATTCCCCCTTCCCCTACCTGTTTCGCCTGATATAGGATATAATAAGTGGTCTTTATTAGGAGTAGTGTGTTGGTCTCGAGTGCTTGTTTCCCTGAAACCTGACACCTGAAACCCGAAAGCTAATTAGCCATGGAATTTGATCGTTTAGTAGTCTCATTTTTTGTTGATGAGGTCGTAGGCGGCTTCTTTATTTCTGTGCCTCCAGGCCACGTGGCCTGTATTTATGATCGAGGCCGAGGGGTGCTGCCGCACGTATGGGGTCCAGGTCTTCACTTTAAGATCCCTTTTTGGCAAGTAGCCAAACTATTTAATGCTCAAATCCTCGAGTACACGATTCGTCACGGTTTTGATTTTTCCAGCAATAAAGAGGCGCTTGGTGATGAACCAATCATTACTACCACCAAGGATGGGAAAGCGGTTTCGATGGAAGGATCGATCTTGTTCCGGATTGATCGACGTAATGCTCCAGAGCTGTGGGAAAACTTGGGTGAAAACGTGGTTTCGAAAGTTGTCCGTCCTTTTTCCAGAAGTCGGATTTCATCAGTTTTTTCACAGTTTACCGTTGATGAGATTAGCTCTCATCGCAAAGAGATCGAAGATGTGCTGCGCCACGAGATGAATGCTTCTTTTGAGGATAAGGGACTTTTATGTGAAGGGGTGCTTCTTTCTGAAGTGAAGTTGCTTGAAAGAGGTAACCGAGAAAAGACACTGATTCAAGAAAATACTCAGATTTTATCTTCCCAGAGCTAAGCTTTTTTTCTCGCATTCACGGTTGATTTTGCGTGTAACTTTTCGTTCTTCACTTTTTTCATCAAGACCCAAAAATGCGAGAAAATGGACTGATAGTCGAACTTTTTTGTTCAACAAGCCTGAGTGCGTAACAACTCAACCACTCAACAACCAAACAACACCTCTTTTCTCAATTCCTACTAGAAACTCGATCTGTAGTCTGAGAAGATGGTTTAAACCAACTTTTTTAGGAACTATATGATCGATCAATCGTCTCTCCAACCCCAACAACCAAGCACTCAGCCAGCAACACCTCCTGTAGCTGGTTCAAATCCAACCCCTAGCGTAGTTACTCCAACCGCACAAGCCCCGAGTACAGCTGTGCCAACAGTTACTCCCTTGATTGTGTCGCCAACACAAACTCCAGTTATGCCAGCTTCTCCCGGTCCAGTAGTTCCCTCATTTACGCCCGTTGTGCCCACAGCGCCAGCGCAACCAGCCACTGTGGCGATGCCACCAGTCTCAGCTCCTGTTTCGCCAATCAGTCAGAACACACCACTACCAACTCAGCCAGGTATTCAACCTCCGCTCTCTGCTGCTGCTTCTGCGCCGACCATAGCGGCAGCGCAACCATTGGCTCAACCAGCTACTCCTGGAGTAACCGCCACAGCGCAAACCGCCGTTTCTTCTTCGATGCCTTCACCAGTTGTAAGTGCTGTGCAGCCTCCAACTCAATCGTCCGTAGCTTCACCCAGCGCTGCCTCTCCAGCAGCAAAGAAGAGCCCAAAGACATTTTTATTGGTTGGTGCAGGAATTCTTGTACTGCTTTTAGGGTATGTGATTATTCGGTCCGTCAAGATTTCAGGTTCACTTTCTGTCAAACAGCCGAATGATTCCGAATCAAGTCTGACGAAAACAAATGAGAGTCTGTCAGAGAGGACAGAAGAATCGACTCTAGCGCCAGAGCCCACGACTACTGTTGCACTTCAAACGAGTGACCAAGGGGTCCCTTTGGAATCTGTACCAGTGCCTCCTGAAAACGAGGTGAGTATTGAGCTGCTCAACCAACAGCTCTTGTCTCTACCAGCACCTGCTGGCACGAGTTGGTATATCTGTAAAAATGTTCCTATGGCACTACTGCAACCGACGGGTTGGTTTACCTTGGAGGAGAATGGAGAGAAAGGGAACAAGGCGTGTTTTATTTCACGAGAGCAGATTATTGGTAAGGATGGAATGTTTACGACTGGGTTTTCTGTCAATGTGAATTACAACATTAGTCTGAAGACAGGAGTGAGTGTTGAGACCTATTCTCGCAAGTTGATGGAGGAATATGCAAATTTGCAGCAGCAAGGAATGGTCGATACGGTTGGGAAAATCATTGAACTTGGAGATTCTGGAACTGCGGTAGTAACCAGTCTGGCTCGAGAGGCGAGTAAGGGTGATCATCATTTTTATTATTTGAATATTGCCAACACTCAGACTGATACTTTATACACGATTGTCTTTGAAGGCGCTGATCCGACTTGGGCATCAGACTTTGAGCAGATTGGAAAACCAATGCTAAGTAGAGTGGTTGTTCTTCCCGGGATATAAGGTTGCTATGTTGGTTCATTTGAAAAAACAAAGGTGGGGACCAACGGTCTTTTTGGGAGTTTTCTTTGCTTCGCTGGATATTTTTCTTGCAATTATTTTGGATCTTATTGTTTTTCAGTTATTGATTTTTTTACTGGGAGTATTGTTTCAAATTCTTTCGAAAAACTTCATCGGTAACGCATTTCATTTTATTTTTAATGCAGTATTTGTGATATTTAGCCTCTGTGTACTTCCGTTTCTTTTATTTCGATTCAACGCATTGTGTCAACAGAAATTATTCAAAAAACACCAAGTTACACCCCTCTTTTTGATTTTCTTTGCCGTTTTAGGAAGTTGGTTTGTGTTTGCAGTGGCCTATTGGATACTCTTTTTGGTTTCCGGAGTGTCAGCGACTTTATAACCTCCTGGTATACTACTACTCATGAAACTGTTCCTCGCCGCGCAAGCCAAACATCCCCAAACAATCAAGCAGCTCAAAGAATTCGTTGGCGGCAGTTTTACTAGTAAAAACATTATCTATATTCCAACAGCAGCCAATGGAGAGGGTTGGGGTTCTTGGCACGACAGTCGAACCATTGCAATTGTAAAAACTTTTGATGCTCGGCTCAATATTGTTGAGCTTGAAAATACAACATTTGAGAAGTTGCAGGAAAAACTGAGTAATGTTGATATTGTCTGGATGGCTGGGGGAATGCCGGGGTATTTGCTCTACTGGATTAGAAGGCGAAAACTGGATGTGTTACTTAAACAACTCGGAGAAGATGTTGTGTACGTCGGATCCAGTGCTGGAAGTATGGTGTGTGCCAAAACCCAGTATGTATCGGAGTGGTATCCCAATGAGGAGGAGCCAGGATCGAGTTTGACCCCAGGGCTTGGGTTTATTGATTTTGAAATTTTCCCGCATTTTGAAGAACACTTATTACCAGAAATAAAAAAGCATTGGCGAAAAGGGACTTTGTATTTACTCAAGAACGGTGAGGCGATCACGGTGATCAATGGTACAATGCGAGTGTTGGGTGAGGAGCGAAAGATTGAGGTGAGCCATGAAACATCAGCGTAAGTTAATGCTGTTGATACTGGGTGCAATTTTTTTCCTGGGAATATTTTGGTTGCTTGCTCCTGTAACGTATTACATTGATGTGAATAATATTTGTGATTGGAAAACAGGAACAACCACTGAAGTAGTCCAACGATTCGAAGAATATCACATGAAGCGCTATCAAGGTTTTCTATTTTTTCAAAATGCTCGCAGAAATAACAAATGCATTAGTAAAACTCTTCCCAAATGGTATCAACGCTAATTTTAAATCAACTTAAAAAGCTTTATCCAGAAAAAGCCATTTTTTCATTTCCAAAAGATCAACCAACAGAAATCATCTGTGAAGTTGAATCGACTTCCTTACATCCCGAATTTAGTAAGGCAGTTGCTATTATTGATCAATCAGCTCCTCATGTTCATTACCAAACAACCGAAACCTATACCATCATCAACGGTGAGCTTGATCTATTTATTGATGGAGAAAAACATCACTTAAGTAAGGGGGAGAGCTACGAAATCAAGCCAGGACAAGTGCACTATGCAATCGGTAGAGAGACCTGGGTTGAATGTGTGTCAAGACCGGGGTGGATAAAAGAAGACCACTTTTTGGTAGAGCTTTAAAATTTTGTGACCAACCAAATAGCCAATGCCCCATAACCAACCATGATTAACATTCCTGAAACAAACAGTGAAATCAAATGAATGACGTCGTATTGGAGCCAGTTTCTCAGTAATACGTCTAAAACTGGAAAGACCAGCTTTTCATTCAGCGTTTGCCAGACGGCTTTAAAACAGACAATAATGATCCCTTTTGCCACTCCAATTAAGAAGGCAGCCGGAGAAATAATGAAGATAACGGTAAGTAAAATTGCTTCAGCCGGACTTTTTCTACTTCTAATAAATTTGATAAATTTGATAACTCCAATGATCAAAATTGTTGGGATAAGAATGGGGGACAAGATAAACAAGATAACGATTACGTACGCCAAGATCATTTCCAATGTTTGCATACTGTACTGATTATACCAAGAATAGTGACTTACCACTGAGGTGATGGGATAATAGAACCATGATGGATCGAAAATTACCAACATACGACAGATCTGCTTTCTATGATGTCGAGGCGAAGCCACATGCTCAGGAGATATCGGAGTTTTTGAGTAATTCAGAGCTTCAGATTTTGGAGTCTATCAGAGTGGCTGTGGGAGAGCGTGATAAAGACGAGATCGTGCTGAGAGTGAGCGGAACAAAAGAAGTGAAATATTTTCGTATTACTCAGAACTATGCTGATCTCATCTTTTATGTACAGCTCATTAAGTCATATCGAGAAAGTGGTGATGTAGAGTCTGCAGAAAAGTTGCTGGGTGTTTTTAAATCAAAAATAAATCCAGAAAAAATTTTTTCAGATAAGAAATTGTTCTCAGTTCGAAGTGGACTTGAAAGAACTGCTAGCCCCGCTGAGTCAATGGGCTCCGTTCAAGAAGTGGTCGATATCATTCAAGCTGTGAAAGCAGATTACACACTTGAGTCATTTGATTTACGGCGGAGGGAAAAAATTCGAATATTTACCTATGCTCGTCAACAAAAAATTCTGGAGGCAATCTACCAGGAACTAGCTCCAGAAGTTACCCTAGATACTCTTCTCAAATTTTGCGCAGAGCACCCTCAGCACATAGTCACTCAACTCAGAGACATTTTTGGACAGCATGATGTGGAGCACGTTGATGAAATACCAACAGAAAAAGTGGCTGAGGCCGCCAAGCTAGTCAACGATATTCCTGCTGATCAGCAAGACGAGCACACCTTTGTAGTGAAAATTCTCCTCAAACAACTCGCAGAAACTCCTCCGTACGATACATTGAGGGTGACCGATAAGGTGGGTAAGGGTGCGATGGGAAGGGTGGTGCATGCAGTCGTGGAAGATAGCGAAGTTGATCAGCACCGAGACGCACTGATTTGGGATTTTTATGTAGCACTTTTCCCCAAGCTGAGTAAAAAGGATTTGGAAGTGCAGCGACTGGTGTTTAAAAAAGAGCTCGTTTTTCGAATAATGGATGTATTGAATGTGGGGAGAGATGGATATCCAGACTCGTTGTCAGTGGCAAATCTCACTCAAATAAAAGATCTGATTTCAGCTGAGAATACTGGTAATCGGTATGCGAAGGCGTTAGAGCATCTTGAAGAGTTGTTGGTTATGAGTTCAAAAGATGAGCATGACGCCCATTTATATAAAATCCTCGTACCGATGGTTGGTTCACACAATGAACTTGATGCGGCAGAGCATGTGAATAGAGTGAAAACACATATTTTGAAACACAACCCTCCACCCGGAATTCTTTCTTCGTTAGCTTTGCCAAGGTTCCCTTACAGAGCCGATATAGTAAATCCTGACGGAAGAACGATTTCAACCACAGTGTTTGAGATAGAGGAAGCTCCTAATGGCGTCCCACTGACAAAGTGGAAACCTGACTCGCTTGAAGAACTCACAGTCGTTATGAAACAGATTAATGAGGTTATGAAGTATCTCTTTTCAATTGGAGTGTACAACGTGGACTCTGGTGACCCGATGATCAATGTGCAAAAATTGAAAGCTTATATTCAGCATCCAAACGAAAACGATAAATCATTCATTTCTTTCTACGATCTTGATGACGCCATTGTAAAAGAAGCTGCGGATAAAGTGCATTACCCGATTTCACTCCTCGGAGGTAGTAGCATGGCGGGAAAGCCAATAAACTTTAACGTGATGCTGATACGAAGAAATATGAGTTTTGCTCTGGATCTTCATGCCGCGCAATTTGCTGATGAGTACAACTACATGGTGCAACTGTTTAATCAATTGATTGGGGGACAAGGATTAGATTATTTCGAAGACGTTCCGATAGAAAAAAATGGTTTGCAGTTTCAACTCGAGCCACTTGATCTTTCTGGCGTCTTTTATATTGCCCCAGAGAACTTTATCCGAAGTTCTCGATACCCACTTATTTCATTTACGATATTTTTTGAAAAGCTTCACAAAGTCTATCCACAGGTTCAAGAAAGTATTGCGCAAAGAATATACAACGAGTTTAACCAGTTTTTTCAAGCCTACCATCGCTCAACAAAATTGCTTGACAAAAGCAGGCTCGCTATCTTGGCCATGCAACCAGACGACGCTACTGCTCGATTATCTCGGATTATCAGCTTTATTGAGCACACTGCTTTGTCGGATCGAAAACAGTCAGCGGCAAGTTAGTTTTCATTGCATAGCCTGTTGACATTTTTTTAGCACTCAGTTATATTCACTGCTATCTCACGGGGCAGCCCACTCACGAGAGTTTTTTAATAACGAATGTAAACGAGTTCGATCGAATAAAAACGAATGTGTTTTATTCAAATTAAGAAATTCAAAAAATGTTTCACCTGCCTGAATTTATTTGAAAGAATTATAAAAAACAAATATAAGCTTCAGGTAAGGTTCCTGAAACCTGGAACCTGACACCTGAAACCTAGTAAAGGAGTACCTATGGCAGCACTTTCTGTCAAAAACATTACCCCAACTCCTGGCTACGTGTTGGTTGAACCAGCCAAAGCCAGCAAGCAAACAGCGAGCGGGATTTATTTACCAGATTCTCACGACGAAAAACCACAGCATGGCACCGTGTTAGCTGTTGGTGCTGACGCTATGGTTGATGGTGCCAAAGTCAGCTCCCCTGTCAAAAAAGGTGATATGGTCATCTACAAAAAATGGGGTGGCAATGATCTGAAAATTGGTGACACAGAATATCAGTTTTTAAAGTTTGAAGACGTCTTGGCAGTAGTGAAATAGGTGTCAGGTTTCGGGTATCAGGTGTCAGGGAGCTATCAAAAATGAAAGGAGACAATCAACCGAGACAACTACTTTCATATAAGGATTTGACTGTTTGGCAAAAAAGCAGAGAACTTGTAAAAGCAATTTATCTTTTGCTTTCAAAGTTTCCGAGTTCAGAGAAGTATGGTTTGGTTGATCAAATTAAGCGAGCATCCGTTTCGATTGTTGCTAACATAGCTGAGGGAAAACAACGCCAAACAAAGAAAGAGTATGTGCAATTTTTATTTATTGCCTACGGCTCATCTGCAGAAGTTGAAGCCTTACTCACGCTCGCAATTGACCTTGAGTTTGCAACTGAAAAAGAACTGATACCAATTTTTAACGAACTGACCCAAATTCAAAAAATGTTAAACGTCATGATTTATAAATTAAAATAAAAAACTCAGGAAAGGGTTCCTGAAACCTGGAACCTGACACCTGAAAACTAATAAGGAGAAATATGGCAGCAAAACAATTACTTTTTTCTGACGATGCTCGTCAAAAGATGCTTGCAGGTATTAATAAACTTGCCGCAGCAGTTACCACTACCTTGGGTCCCAAAGGGCGCAACGTAGCAATCGATAAATCATGGGGTGCACCAACCGTGCTTCATGATGGAGTCAGTGTCGCAAAAGAAATTACCTTAGAGGACAAATTTGAGAATATGGGTGCTCAGCTGGTCAAAGAGGCAGCATCCAAAACCAACGATGTGGCTGGAGATGGTACCACCACCGCTACCCTCTTGGCTCAGCAGCTTTCTGTCAAAGGGATGAAATTTGTCACTGCTGGAATGAACCCAATGATCATGAAGCGTGGCATTGATAAAGCTGTCGAAGCAGTGGTTGCAGAGATTCGTCGCATTTCCAAACCAGTCACTCCATCAGATTGGGAAAAAGTGGCTACTATCAGTGCACAAAATGAACTGGTCGGCCAAAAGATTGCTGAAGCACTCAAACTTGTGGGCAAGGACGGTGTGGTTGAGGTCGAAGAAGGCAAATCCATGGACATTACCATTGAACACAAAGAGGGAATGGAGTTCGATCGTGGTTACTCCAGTGCCTACTTTGTCACTGACTCTGATGACATGGAAGCCGTGATTGAAGATCCATACATTTTAGTCACCGATCAAAAAATCTCATCGATTCAAGACTTACTGCCAATCTTGGAAAAGTTGATGAAGGTCAGTAAGAACATGGTGATCTTGGCTGACGATGTCGAAGGTGAAGCGCTGACCACATTGGTGGTCAACAAATTGCGTGGAACTTTCAACGTGTTGGCAGTCAAAGCTCCCGGTTTTGGCGATCGACGCAAAGAGATGCTTCAAGACATCGCAGTACTTACTGGTGCAACCTACGTCTCAGCAGATACTGGACGTGATCTGAAAGCACTTGAGCTTGAAGACTTAGGTCGAGCTGACAGTGTGCGCAGTACCAAAGATGTGACGCGCATTGTGGGCGGAAAAGGTGTCAAGAAAGCCATTACCGCTCGCGTAGCCTCGATTGATAATGAGTACGCCAAAGCCACTTCAGACTTCGATAAAGAGAAGCTGATGGAGCGCAAAGCCAAGCTCACCGGTGGTGTGGCCGTGATCCAAGTGGGAGCTACGACCGAGATCGAGATGAAGAATCTTCAAGAGCGAGTTAAGGACGCGAAAGAAGCCACTAAAGCTGCGATTGAAGAAGGTATCATCCCAGGTGGTGGTGTCAGTTTGATCCAAGCCGGAAAAGTTTTGGCTAAATTAAGCGCTGCTGCAGAATCTGAAGATGAAAAGGCCGGAGTTAACCTAGTCTCTTCAGTACTGGATGAGCCGCTTCGTATGTTGGCTCGCAACAGTGGTGTTGATGAGGGGTGGGTGGTACAAACCATCAAAGCCAGCAAGAGTGGCACCTACGGCTTCAACGCTCTCACCAACGAGTTTGGTGACATGGTCAAAGCTGGTGTGATTGAACCAGCCAAAGTAGCAATTGCATCATTGCAAAATGCGGCCTCAGTCGCATCCATGATCTTGACCACTGAGTGTTTGATCACTGACGTCCCAGAGCCAGAAAAACCAATGGCTGGTGGCGGTATGCCAGGCGGAATGGGTGGGATGATGTAGTCCCAGCTGCAATTAAAGTAAGTCGCGCTTTGCAATTTATAAACACTCAACCCCTTCCTCGTGAAGGGGTTGTTTGTTGTTTGATGGCAACTGTACTACTCTGATCAAACATTGTGGTAAAATACCTGCCTTATGTCAGATCCCAGAGAAGGACGCATCCACCCAAAAGTATTGGTTACTAGAGTGATGAATGATAAAGTTATTGCTCCAAAGGCTGACGAGGCTGGAGATCAAGTAGCTAGTATGGTGTCTAGACAGCAGAAGACCTTGAACTCAAGTGCGAGAGGTTTTTCAGGTAAGTGGAATGATTTACTTGGTCTTCGAAGTCAGTATGCGTCAACTTGGGCTGTTTATTGGAACCTTCCGACGCTAAACCCTGAGCAGTATTTAAGGAAAAATGAGAGATTGCCAATACAACACGATGTTTTTGTTTACTTTCTGTACTGCGAGTTACGCTTAGCATTAGCGTGTAGAGAACTTGACCAGTTTTTAGATTCGAATTTTCCATACTCAGTTATACGGGCTATGAATCTAGAGACTCTTTATCCTTCGTTTTATCGGTATTTTTTTTCACTATCTGATCAGGAACACGCTAGCCAACTTTATTCAGAAAAGGAAAGACCTCATAGGGCTAGCAATTTAGATGTATTACTGAAAATAGCATGGTCACTGAAGAAAGAAGGAAGAAAAGAGTTAACTGCTATAGAATTTCAATCACTCTGTTCGATTTTTTCGCAACAGCTAATCAATGAGCGTATCGAAAATACACGAGATATTGCACTTGAACTTCATCATCATGTATTAGTGACAAGCTCTTCAATTGGAGAGTCAACGAAAGACGCATTAAGAAACAGTGATACGCTCAAGTTTAAGGAAGTGATGAATCTGATTCAGTTGTTCCTTCTTAATTTTTACCTCTTCTTCGTAGACCCAGATTCAAATGAGATTTCGCACGCGTTTGCAGTAGAATTTTGGACGCAACTTTCAAAAAATCTTTTTGATCCAAATCATCCAGAGGCTACGTTGACAGCTTTCATTACGGGGTTGTATATGCGAGATGCTCATTCTGGAGAGATCTATTTCCCCGGATGGTTCAAACGTTTAAATAACGTTTCAACCCCACGTGTTGCTCAACTAAGGCCAGCCCTTTTATCTCAGATAGATCGAATTGGATTACCGAAAATGTACACAGCTCAAGAAGTCATGCAAATTTTCGCCCCGTTGGATTTCATCATGGAAGCAGATCCGATACTTGCTCTGA
Organism: uncultured Pseudomonadales bacterium; assembly: GCA_964583795.1. Classification (GTDB taxonomy): domain Bacteria; phylum Patescibacteriota; class Microgenomatia; order UBA1400; family PJMF01; genus JBDTME01. The sequence continues at coordinate 50,468 of CAZOWX010000006.1, forward strand.
ATGAGGAGTTACAAGTTTCAAAGGAGCAATTTTTTGTAGAACTCACAGGTGAAGATTTTATGAAGGAGGATTTACTCCTGGGTAATGTGGACAAGGTGATAGTAGGGATAGATGCAGTTGAGCAGGATGTCCTATCGGTGCTCATTGGAATTGTTTTTCAAGATAGCGCTGAGAGAAAATATCTGACCTTTACGATTGACTTAAGAGAAAATAACTTTGATGTTCATTTGAACCTGATTGATGCTTTTACGTTGCCAATCGAGGTTGTAAGTCGCTTGTTACACTTTTTATTGTTGGCAAATTATAAAAACAAAAATCAGCAAAATTCTTCGGAAATTGAGCCAGTTTTTGTAGAGGTGGGCAGGTCTGCTGCGGCGAATTATGGCATTCTTCCTGATGTAGTTGTTCGGACTCCTGGAGCGCCTGGAGTAAGAGTACCAAAGCATAAGGAGAGAGATAGAAATAAAGAAGAAGAAAAAGGTAAACAAGTACCAACAAAAGAGACGAGAAGGAAGTACTCTTTAGTTTTCCCTGAACAGCAGGATGATGTTATTGTTCGTGGGGTAGATGAGCGAACTATGGGGAGGATTCTAAATAAAATTAAGGACTACAAGGATACCGGCGCAGGGAATGTGGCAACTTTTTCAGTTCAAAACAGACCGGATGAGGGGGTGTTTTTTCAATTAAGAGTGGGTGATTATAGAGTGCTTGCCCATCTTGATGGGACGTCTGCCTGGATCTTTGCTATTTGTCATCGTGATTACGAAAAGTTGATATTAAATGGTCACAGATTTTAGTAGCTTCAAAATTTTCTTTTCTTGTTTTTTTGTAGCCAAATACCCTCGCATCATCAAGCGATAGCTTTGATGGGGGTGAAAGTAGCTGATGTCGTCAGCGTTATATAAAATTTCCAAATTTACGGGATGTTTTTCACTATTGAGTTGATGGATTTGACGCAGAAGTAGACGATAAACTTGCATGACATGCATAGCAAAACTATGTGGTGGACCATGAGTAACGCCTGGTAGATAACGCACTCCAAACACACGATTAATTCCGTGCTTGTGAAACGCTTCTGCTGAAAAGCTACTGGTAAGATCTCCATCAACCAATCGGTCTTGGTTAATGAACTGTGAAGGAATAACCATGGGATAAGCCATTGAAGCCATCAGTACATCGACTAGGTTCCCTTTGTCCAGATAAACTCGCTGGCTTAATTTAACACTCGTGGCAAAAACAATGAGTTTTATCGGTAATTGTTCGACAAGAGTGTTGCCAAATAGTTTCTTCAGTTGTTGTCGAACTTTTTTTTCTGAAAAAAGACAGTTGTCCTCGAGTATGCTATACAATGACAAGAGGGAAAATAATCCAAATGAATCACAAATATCCACTATTTCTGACCATGAAGCTCCACTGGCGTAAAGCGCAGCTAATAAAGCACCACTACTTGAACCGGCGATAATTTTGGGTTGTAATTTTTTTTCTTGGAAATAGCGAATCACACCAATGCCGCCCAGACCACGAATAGCCCCACCACGTAAAGATAAGCCAAAAGGAGTATGTGTCATCGTCGTTTTTTGTTTTTTTCCCAGTCAAGATGCAATCCAAATAAATAGTTAGCCATATAACTTTTTTTAATATGCAATAAATACTCAAAAAACAATGCAAAAGTGGACGCTAATAGTAGTGTTAGGATTATGTAGGGAAACTGTATGAGCATCTCTAATTGAGGGACATACACCGTTAATACATAAATCCAAAAAAAACGTTCGAGTACATTCGGGAAAAATAGTAGATATTTTGTTTTACCAATAAGACTGAAAAGTTGCCCCATTGTTCGATAAATAAACAGTGCGATAATCAACCATCGCATTGGAGTGAAAAATCCATAGTAGGCAATATGAATATACCACCAATAATCAAAAAGTTTGTCAAAAATATTATACTGTTGCCATTTCCATTTTAATGAAAAGAGAACATACCCGTCAATTGAATCGAAAAAGTACACCACAATGCATGCAATAGCTGGATGAATATAAAGCAAAAAAGGACTGAAGAAACGAGAAACAAGGATAAATAATAATACTAACAAATTTTTCATACTCTTTTCTTGTTCCCGATTGTAATGTTTTAACTTTGAATGTGTATAATGATTTCAACAGATTTGTCGTGTAGATACAAGGTGAAAGGTAACATGTTCTTAGTATTGTTTGTTGTGAATACCTTAGGAAGAATACTAGCCCCTTGGATGATTTTTTCTCATCCCATTTTTGCCGCAATCGGATCGTATTTTTTTGATATGTTTGATGGATATTTTGCTTATAGATCCAAGTTCTCATGGAGGACATATCACCGATTTGATAAGTTATTTGATCTTTATTGGTATTTTTTTATTGTGCTGTATGGATGGCATACCGGCAATAAAGAAGTGTTCGTACTGCTGTTTTTGTACCGATTTATCGGTCAATTTTTAAGTATTGCATTTTTAAAAGAGCGTTATTTGATGTTTTTTCCGGACATTTTAGAACACTTTTTTTATCTTCACCTTATTTTTACTTTGGTTCCAGCTTGGACATTTTTACTTTCTGGGTTTTGGCAAATACTGGTTATTGCTTTTGCTTTAGTCATTGCATTGTGGCGTGAGCGTTTTATTCTGAGCAAACATAAGACCACTGGTGAACGACTTTTTCTTCTTGCGCCAAAATGGAAGAGGACACTGAAGTAGTTTTTCCTTGCAAAGCCAGTGCTTTTTGATACACTTCGAGTATAAGAAAAGGAGCGGATATGGCCTTAGAAAATGGAACACCAGGTGAGCAACGCGAAATGCCTGAATGGCTTGTGAATGTATTTTCAATGCTACCTGCACCAGCCCGATTAGTAGTGCTTAATCGATTAGGGAAGCAGGAAACATATGTAAACGCGATGGCTGCTGATTTACAAGAAACATTGCGTACCATTTCCCCTACTGAAGATCGTCCGTATACCCAAGAGTTGGGAATGGTCTATCTTGTCACACAAGCAGAAAAGGTTGTTAGGAATAAAGATGCCAGAGTGCGTGCTTGGCGTCAGGGGATAGTAAGAGAGGATGATGTGCGAGGTGTTGTAGAGACGCAGCATGTGCGTGTGTCTGGAGATCGACTCGAAATATTAGCTACGGCGAAAGCGATATATGGTGAGTTTCTAAGACGAGCTTTGGGTAGAGAGAATGGTTTAGACGAAGAAAGTGCTGAACAAGCTTGGCGTGATTTTTTAACTGATTTTAATGCTGTGATGGAACACCTATCGAATGAAACGAATGTAGTTCACTTAACTATGATTGACGGATACGTGTTGAGAATAGATATTACCAAAAAAGAAGCCTGTTTTGAATTGGGAATTACAGACGATGCAGATGGAACGCTAGAAAAAGCAGTAGCGGAGCAAAAATCAGCAGAGAAAGTGGCTGGGTATGTGCAGCGAGTGATTCCTGCAGATCGAGTCACTGCCTGGTTGGCTGATAGAGATCCAGAAGTGCAACATAGTGATGTAACCATGGATTACGTAGAAACTCGGTCTGTTCGAAACGATTATCCATCCTTAACTCAAGAACAAGTTGAAGCATTGATGATCGAGCTTCAAAAAAGAAAAGACGAGTATGAGTGTTTAGGAGTCGAAGAGACTGAGTTTGCAGCGAAAGTCCGATTATTTGAGGCTGTTGATAATCGTGGGAGATTTAGTCTTGTACTTGTTCAAGCTAGTGGGGGTAATTGGCGAGTGCAAGTTAAGCAAACAGGCGATTTCTATAATACTCGCAAAGCAGAGAGACAGGGTGTCATTAAACCTTTTAAAGACGCGCTGATCAAAGCCATGCTTGAAGGTTCATCATCCCAAAATCCAATCGTGATTTCATTGGATACCAACATACTACATGAACAGTGGGGCGGAGAAAGCCAAAAGGAGCCACTTTTTGTTGCGAGAGCGGTATCACGGGTGGGCCATGCTATCCAAGTAAGTAGTCAGATAGCATGGAATCAAGCCCGGATAAATCTTGAGAGGCACTTATTGCCAGCGGTTGCTGAACATTTTTCAACAACACAGATGCCTGAAGGTTTAGTTCAAGATATTTTGAGGATGTATCAAAACTCGCGCTTCACTGATACCGATCTTTTCGAGGAAAGACTGCATGATAAGGATCATGACGGAAATGTGTTATCATTGTACTATCGAGGAGTGCTCAACACTACAAGTAGTGGTGCAGCACCATTCTTTGAGTGTCATGTTTACCGAGGGAAGAGTACTGTACAACCAAGGTAAATCAGCCTATTTGGGTGGGAAATGTTTTTGTTATGCTACACCAATGTTCTGTGCTAAACGTGTTGGTTTTTGCTGTTGGGCAGAGTCGTGCTTAATCCTGATGACCAAGCTAAAGTCTTCAAATCCTCCTTTTGTTTGTTGGATCGGCATTTTATTCTGAATATGTATGTATTTTACTCTCACGCTCGTCATCCTACCCAAAGCCCGTCATCCTGAACAGTCTAGCGAGTTTACGAGCAAGACGGATTCAGGATCTGGTATAGGGATACTTTCTCGTAGGCAAAAAGAGGACTCAGGAAATTTTTTTACAATATATCGATGAACTCTGACTTTAGATCCTGAATCGGTCTGGTTCGTTCCTCACCAGATCTGTTCAGGATGACGACTGTTTATTTTTTCTAAAAGGAACTGTTCGAGTTGCAAAATGAAGTATTATTACCTAGTGCCGACCCGAATTTACCTTTTTCAACTATGTTCTTTCCGCAGTGCGCGACGAAGTGGTAACAACCAAAAACTCAACAACTTTACCCGTCAAACTTTTATGGCTGATAAGCCAAAAAAGTTAGTCGGGTGAATACGACAACTGCAAGGAAAAAAGGTTAACCTAACCGAGAAGGATCTGTAATGAGCGACAAACACCCTGGGAGAAAACACGTAGCAAGGGAGGGATTCGAACCCTCGACCTTTGGTTTATGAATCCAATGCTCTAACCAGCTGAGCTACCTTGCCTCAAGAGTCGTATTATATCAGAGATTTTGATTGTGTTGGGCACGAGCTGCTACAGTAAAAGCCCTAAAATAATGGCTCCAGGCTTGATCAGAAGAGCCGTATTGATTTTCACCATAAATATCATCAATCAGACATTCTTTGAGACGTGAAATTTCTTTTAACCTGGGAAAATGTTTCAACTGCGCATTTTGAGTGAGTTCGATGAGTTCGAGAGCTCTTTCGAGCGCTTTGTGTGAGAGTGCGTCGCGGCCCTTTTTTCTCCAGGAAAGAGTCCTTTCAACTTCACTTCCCACATTTGCCATCTGTTCAACAAAAGTGAGTGTTTTCCATCTTCCGCTGGCAAGTTGTGTGTGTTGCATATTAGGTTGGTAGAATCAAGTCATGAACAATAGTGCGAATTTTTTGCTGAAGTGAGTGATCATCAACGCCCCGGGTGTTGTTGTTTTGCGATGGTCGTAAGTTAATCATCGAGTCAAACTCGATCCAGTCATCATCGGAGTATAAATCAGGATAAAGATTAGACTTGCTGCGAAATAAGCTTTATTGTCAATTTCGCATATATTTGAGCAACTTTTAGACTTTTTTGATGACGATACCCCGATGTACTTCGGGGTTGAGAAAGAAGAAAAGGCTAAAATTGCCAAATAGATGTGAAAGTGCGATGAATGTTATTTCGCAGTAAGTCTATCAATTCCCCATAAATTTTTTTGTGCACTGCCATGTTCAAGAAGTACTGACTCCTCATCGGCATGCAGCTCTCCGCTAATTGCCATAATCTTTTGATCAACGTCAACGACGGCTTTCACCATTTCTCCAAACAAGTTCTGAGCTTCAGTTGTGAGTTCATCCAGTGTTATTGGAGTTGTAATGATGCGTATCATGAATCGAAGTATAGCATTGCACGGACAGTAATTTGAAAGAAAATTTCACCCATTTCTATCCACTTGTTCACTGAGCACCCGTACCAACTGAGCATCTTTCCACTCACTGGAGTTATACATTATTCCCGAGTGTTCATCGAGAATGTGCTTGAGATAGTAGCCAGACGGCGGAAATAATTTTTCAAGCGTGAGAACTTTATCCAGCTCAATCCAGTGTGTCTCACCTTCATTCGTTGAGTGAATGGGTTGACTGGAGGGGATATTCGCTCTGAACAAATACTCCATCCAGACTTCATCGCGGTCCAAGTGATGATGAAAGGCTAAGACTTTGAGTGATACATTGTTGGGTTGCAGTGACACCCCCGTTTCTTCTTTCACCTCCCGAATAGCTGCACTGAGTGCATCTTCACCAGCCTCGATATGTCCCCCCGGTCCGATCCAAAACCCAGGAAATTTCTTTTTGTCTTCTGAGCGTTTGTGCATCAGGACTTTATTGTTATGGACGATGTAGGTTTCGCAAGCGACGATGAGCTGGCCGGTGGTGTGAAGGTAAGGGGACATACTTTTACTTGTAAATCTGTGTATTTCAATAGTCAACGTGTCAAATGTGTGACTAGTAGAATAGCATAGTCTTTGGTCCTAGACCAAAAAGAGTTGAACTTCTTTTCACAGCTATTTTGAGGTACAATAGTACTCATTATGGAACACCCCAAACAATCGACTGCCCCCCAACAGAATTCCTCCCAAGATAAGCAAGAACCACTGCAGCAGTCTATCGCACGCTTCCAAAAAAGTCACATAGCTCGTTTGTTGAAAAAACAGAAACAGATTTTTTTAGCTATCTTGTTGACACTCTTGGTGCTGACCTTGGTAGTTACTGCGGTAATGAGTAGTCAAGGTACACAGTTTTCTGGCCAAAATGTTACCCCGACACCAGTTGTTCCTACCCCAACAGCAGTTCCACCAACCGTCACTGCAACACTTACACCCACTTCGACTCCCGTCCCAACGGCGCGACCAACTCGAAAACCAACCGCAATTCCCACCACCGCTCAACCGACTGACTCAACTTCGAACCCGGATCAGAAGGTTACATTTGAAGAGCCAGAAGATACGCAAGCACCAGTAATTTCGAAAATTAACGGACCGTACGACTGGGGAAATGAGGGAATTTGCTTTACGATTAATGGAGATCAAGTGACGGATCACGGTCACATTGGTGCTGTCAGTTTTTCTTGGAAACTCGATGATGATAACTGGGATCCATTTGACGAAAGGCAATCAATCAAGTGTTATGTGGGGAGAACGGCACTTAGTCCAGGCTCCAATCACAAGATCACCGCACGTGCGAAAGACAAAGCAGGGAATGTGAGCAATGAGTTTGTGTATAACTTTACGATGATGCACTAAAAACAAAGTTGGATTAAGCGAAGGTAGCGATACTTTGAATTGTTCTTTATTTTATAACTGCGAACGCTCGCACTGGTGAGCCGTCAGCGTCTTTGATGTTCAAGGGAATGCCATAAAATGTGAAGGTTTCGTTTCTTGGTAGTTGTTCGCAATTGGTGAGCTTTTCAAAAGAAATAATACCTTGTTCGAGTAAATAGCGCTCGGCCTCGAGATCAAAATCAAACTTTTCTGAGAGTCCGGCAAATGCAGGTTTCTTTTTGGCAATGATTTTGGCGAGTTCCATGGTAATGGGGTGGTCGGTGAATAACACTCCTTTATCCTTTTGAACATCTTTTGGAGTTTGAAAGACTTTCGTTTCGGCTATGAAATCACTAAGCTGATACTCACTGAGTGTTTTTCACTTTGTATCAATATGCCGGGGGACGTTCACGTGAGTTGCGTCATGAGTCACCATCTCAATCCGAGTCACCGCCCATTGATCCTTTTCAACAGTAAAAACCGGTGTCAAGTGAACTTCCGGATCTCATGGATACACGGACATATTGTCATAAATGGGTTGAGAGAGGTCGATGATGGTCATAAAAACTAAAGAACATTCAAATAATAAAACCGTTAATGTCTGCAGTTTCGTGAGTTTTGTTCTCATCAAAAATTGATAGCGAGTAGCCATTGGCAAAATTAAGGCGATATTCAGTGGGTTCATTGATGGTTACTTTTGTAACTTTTTGATTTAAGAATGGACCTATGTGGAATGTTTCTGTGTCCAAGTTTTTACTTGCGTCTGAAGAGACGATGACTTGATCATCTTTCGTTATCTGGTATTTCCCATAGAAATGGATGAAGTTATTGGAGTGAAAGGTCATTTGAAAACCGTAGGCATAAATTGCTATTAAGTTGATACTATCACCCACGAAATCTGAGTAGTTATTTTTGAAATGAAATCCGTGTATAGTTCATATTTTAGTATCAGTACCAGTTCACAAATTATAGAGTTGTTCGGTCAACTTTTTGAGTGAGGGTAAGTCATTCTTAATAGTATCCCAAATAGTTTCTATATCAATTTGATCATAGCCGTGAATCAAAAAATTTCTCATTTCCACAGTTTGCCTAACAGGAAATTCTGGATTATCATTTCTAAAATTTGCTGATAATTGGTTTGATGCTTCTCCAACTATTTCCAAAGCATGACACACAGCAAAAATTGTTTTGTCGTCATTTTTGAAGTCATCATAGCTATATCCGTCCAAAAACTCGTCAACCTTATTAACGGCATCCAAAATATCTCCTAGGTAAACTAGATCAGTTTTTTTCATAAATTGTAATCAAATCTTTTTTTATGTTGGGCTCTAAAATCTTTTTGAGTCTTCCCTTCATCGCCAAATCAACTTTCTTTCCCAATAAATCTTCAAAATATATCTTCACATTGGCTAAATCAAAAAGAGATTTTGTACCATTAAAATCAACCAATAAGTCAACATCACTGTCTTTATTTTCTTCACCGCGAGCATACGAACCAAACAAACCCAGGTAACGAATACCATGTTTTTTATACAGCGTTTTTAAACTGTCTTGCTGGAGATCCTGGACTATTTTTGTCATGGCTGAATTATACACTACCTATTTATTCAGAGTTTAATCGCAAGTTAGCAACTCACGTAACTCTTTTTGTACTTTTTGGGAATTTCTATACCAAACCGTCCCAAACCCCATCCTCTTTGCCTGTTCAATATTTTTCTCTGAGTCATCGACAAATAAACACTTGTTTGCCTGGACATTGAGTTTATTCAAAACGAACTCAAAAATTTTTGAATTAGGTTTTTCCAAGCCAATTTCGCTCGAGACAAAGTACTCTTTAAAATACTGATCAAGTGAAAATAGTTTACGTCGAACTTGCGTCCATTTGGGGGCTTCATTGACCAAGGCAACGATTGTGTATTTTGTGGATAACGTTTTGATTACACCAAATACATCTTTATCAATCTCGACCAAACTACGATAAATTGCATCTCGATCTTTCGTTAATAAGTCTTTGCTCTGATAGGCAAAAATCAGCTTTTTCAATTGTTCTTTATCTAAATTGGCACATGCTTCAATGTGTGGATAAAGATCAATGATGACTTGTTTACACTTGCGAAACTTTTCGGGATTTTGCTTTTTGATAAAGGATAAATTGGGGAAAAGCACCCTACCAAAGTCGAAGATGAGAGTGGTGAACATACTTCAATTATCTTTAAAAAACGAACGCATAATCAAGAAAATTTAAAAGTTAAGACTATAGGTGTTAACTTCATTTTTTGTTAATCCGGGTTTGATGACTGCAACGAGTCCAGCTTTTGAATCACATATTTGAATGAGACGATTTCCGAGTTGTAAACTACAAGTTAAAGGAAAGAGCACCTCTCTGTGCCCGATGATCCACCTGAATTTTTTCAGAGCAGCACCTAAATTTTGCACTGTCTGTTCAACCCCATGTCTTATACCTTCTTCTCCGATGCCACTTGGAGGTTCTCTATTATCGGTCAGTGTGAGTTGCAATTGTGTGGAGACTTCTCCAGTGCGAATCTGTTCGCGAGTTAGTGGTTCAGATGGTGCAGAGTGAGAAACAATTGTGAACTGTCCGTTTCTGTGATTCATTTTTACCATGAGTGGTAGTGAATCTTCAAAAGCTTGCCACTCGTCGATAATATCGCCTGAAGATGTTGGTGAGTCGACTGCATCACTAGAAGTTACGTTCAGCCAATACTCCATTGTTTCTCTCATCGCTTCTGTTTGATTTACTCCTCCTTTTTCGAATTCAATTCCTAATTCGTCAGTTGTTCCTCCTATGCCACGGATGTAATCATGATTCCCTCGCACGAAATGAACTTGATTCGGGAATGTCTGTTTGAGCTTCATCACCATTTGCATGGTACTTATGGAAGCGGAAACAACTTCTCGTAATTCACTCGGTTTTTTTCTCGACCATTGTGCTTTGCCTTGACTAGTTGACCAATCGCTGCCTTTTTCAGAGTGCACCCCGTCTCCCACAAACAGCAGATTTAAATTACCATCAATTAAATGCTGTAAGACTGTTTTTCTCTTTCCTTTAATCTCCATGTTGTTGCTCATTACTTTCATGACAAACTCTCTCCTGCCGTGAAGATCTGCGACCACAATGGTAGGAAGATCAGAGTTCATCTCGACAAGTTTTGATCCTTCTTGTTGCAAAAGCTCGGTAGTTTCGTGTAAATCCTCTCGAAGTCTTTGAATGTATTCTTTTCGTTGTTTCTCATCAACTGGAATTTCTGACTGAGACAATAGGTATAATTGAGTTCTGATGAATTCGACTTTTGGTTTTTTTCCTTCTCGTTCTAACAAAACCTGGAGGTTGAGGATGATCCCATTCAGTCCAGAATCGCTATAAGCCTTTGCTATGTTTTCAAATGTGAGAGTACTTGCAGAAATTGGCTGGCGAATAGTGTCGTTAAATCTTTCAAGAGCATCCCAAAGTAATGTGAGAAGTTGCTTATTATTGGGTAATCTGTCTAAAGCAGTTTCGATTTCTTTAAAAAGATCTCGAATGCTTTTGAGTTTTAACCGAATTTGCAACCTTTCAATGTACTTTTCAAGGGTTTCCCTATCATATTGCTCAATACTCAAATCATCGTTACCAAGTTCATCACGCATTGCCTCAGCTTGCTTTCGTAATGCGTATGTTTGAAGCCGCCGTATGTATGCTTCGAGACTTTCATTTGTATCTCGATTAAAATTGCCTGGATCAGAACTAAGAGTACGGCGCATTTCCTCAGCCTCTAATACTTGGTGATCATGGGTATCCAGGTCGTAACTCAGGATGAGATCACCACTATTGATCGCCCCACCTTCAGAACCCATAATTGCGGAGAAATTGTATTGAGAATAGTCAGGAGTATTGGGTTCAGCCATGGAGTTTTATTATAACAAAAAACCTATAGTAGTTCAATTATCTATGTTTAGTGACCTGCTTATGTTAGAATTATGCCATGAAAAAACCAAAGTTATTGATTTTTCTCGTATTTGGAATAATTACTGTAATCAGTGGAGTGGCATTTTTACAGTTAAAACGTAGAAATTGGGGTACTAAGCCAGACAGTGCTACAAATCAAAGTTCTGTTGCATCTATTATTGTTGGTGACGCGTACAAACAACAAAAAAATGATTCATATCAAATTGAAAACGTTTCAATTGATGGAAATATTCTTAAGATCAATGTTTCATATGGTGGAGGGTGTGGAGAACATACATTTTCATTATTTTGGGATAAGATGGTCGCAAAAAGTTTACCAGGACAATCAACACTCTATCTAATCCACAATGCACATGAAGAAAGGTGTGAAGCTTTCTTACATAATAGTCTGAAGTTCGATTTAAGCACTTTAAGTTCTTCCACGAGTTTTCAACTGAGCAATGGGACTGAAGTAATTTTCCCAAAATGGATTGGTATTGATGCGAATGGTGATGCCAAGATTCAGGATAGTTGGCTGAAGTAAGAATTAGGGAGTTAACGCCACAAACTTCTCCGGAAACTTCTTTTTTGCCAACTCCCATGCCGCTGTGGTCTGAACGCACCAAATTTCACCATTCATGATTTTCTCATCCAGTTCATCGAATGATAAAGTTATTACTTTAATTTCTTCATTCTCATCCAGTTTTTGATGTGTATTAAACGTACAGTTTTCTGCTAGAAAAAAGAAAACCGTTTCAGTATTTTTGCTCGATGCCACAATCATTTTGGCAAACTGTGTAATTTTATTTTTATCAGTCCTCACCCCGGTTTCTTCTTCTAACTCGTGCAAAGCTGTATCGCTACTATCTGTATGATTTGCTTCAATTCTTCCTGCTGGGAATTGAGTCATTATTTCATCAGCTCCAGGTTTAAATTGTTGAATGAGAATGACTTTTTTGTCAGCAGTTAAAGGGACAATCATTGCAGCGTCACCCAATTTAGCAACAGTAAAATCACTAACTATACGGCCATTCGGCAACTCGTAGGTACGAGACTCGATCGGGAACCACTTGCTCGGTGAAACGTCTTTTGAGGAGAGCAACTTCCATTTTTTCGGGGTCATAGGAGGTTATTGTAGCAAAATGGAGGAAGAGAAGCTAAACAAAGAATGAGTAACTGCTATTGAGCGGTTTTTCTATCTTCTATTGCATCTTGTTCCATTTCAGGATGCCCTTGAAGGGTAATACTTTCTACATCCATGAGGACAAGTTCTAAAGTATTTCCCTGTAGGCTGATAAAAATATTTGGATTGAGTCGGTCTGTTTGTTTGATACCATGTTCATTTTCCAAATACTGTTCAACCAAAAAAAGTGTGTCCTCAAACTCAGCAAATGTAAGCTCTCCTTTGAAAAAATCCGTTACGAGTTGTTCAGCATCATTAAGATCAGTTCCGTGCACGAATTCATAGAGTGGGTAATAAAAGCTACAACTGGCTCCTTCATCGATTTCGATGAGTGCTTGGGCAGTTGGAATACGAATTCGCAACCTACCAGCAAAATTAATTGAAGTTAGCTTTTCAACAAGTGTTTTAAAATTAGGAGAAGTTATCGATTCAAGATAGTTTAAAATATCTTTTTCGGTTATGTTTTTTAAAACTCTTCCGAGATAATTTGTTTTAAGAAGTTCCTTTTTTTGAGCTGCAGGTGCCCCCCAGAAGATAACATATTGGTGAGCTCCAATTGATACTTTTGACTTCGATCTAGACCCTTTTACTATTTCCTCAGCCTTTTTTTTAATTCCTTGTGTTCCCTCATAGAGCATTTCTTGTAAAGCTTTTGTATCAAAATGTGAATCGAAAACAGTAATACGGTAATTGCCTTGAACAGCTTGCTCTGACTTCGCAGTGAGTCCATGACGGATGTAATGGAAATTTCCGTAACACGAAGAAGGGTTAATAAATACTTCGTTTTGTGCTGTTAGAGACATTTGAGCGCTGAATCACTGTACTAGTGGTACTTGCGGCTATTTTATTTCGTTAGATAAAAATGTAAAGAAAAACCGCTCAATGGCGGTTTCCCTTTTTATGTTGCGGGACTAGGAGTCGAACCTAGCCTGCGAGATTATGAGCCTCACGTGCACCGTACACTATCCCGCGCGATGGTCTTTGATGAGACCAGAGAGGTCATTATAGGTGTCTCTGGGGTATTTGTCAAAGATTTTTAGGTGTCAGGATTATTGCAGCGTTAGATTTTATTGAGTTTTCCCTATACATTTTTGAGCAACTCCAATTGGAATTTGTATCGGTGCAGTCGAAAAGCTACATAATAGAGCTATGACGAGAACAAATTCATTGGCAAGAGACCCTTTGTTGTCGTAGTTTTCCAAAATCATCTTATGGATGACTAAACTCAGTGGAAAAAATTCCAGCCACCGTCTGTGTGCGTGGATTTTTTCATATTCCGATGCTTCTGGAGTAGATGAAGGTAAGACCATACGAAAATTACAACATCCAATAATAACTTGAATATAGTGCTTTTTTTGTCCTTGTCAAATATTTTTGAGTCGTTACACAGGCACTAGGTACTGTGCACAAGAGGAGAAGTTAGAAGTTCGAATGGTTACTGTATATTTCCTTTTTATAAGACAAAAGAACGAAAGAAAATCAAAAAACATTCGGATTATTACGCTCAAGTCCTGAACTTCCAACTACTAACTCCTTCATTCTGTTCTCAGCAATGCAATCAGACAACTAAGCCCTAAGGCCTTATGACTTCCCACCACTGCTCGTACACCCTCGGAGTAGGAATACTGGTTGGTTCTGGTCGAGGAGTACTCGTGGGCAAGAGCGGGAGCTGGATAATGATTTCCCCTTCTTTTTGCATGTTGAGCTCGTCACGAATGATCTTTTCTTGTTCAAAGGGCTGCTGTTGAGTGTTTATGTCTTGTTTGAGCTCGTCTACTTTACTTTGTAGCTCCTGAAGTTGCTTGTTTTCCTTTTGAGAGTGGTCTGGTTGGTGAGAGAGCTTCCAGGCGTTTCGAACCAGCGAAATACTGGTTACCAGGCAGAAAACAACTACTCCCCATGCAAAGATTTTATGGTGTACAATCCGCCCGATGCGCATACTGACTTTCACTCTTGCAAAAGAGCCCGTAAAATGTTACTATAAGACTTTGAAACAGGTAAAACCCCCGTTTTCTCGCCCAAGCACCTATTATATACGCTTAGACCAGAGGAATGACCATGTCTTTTGACAAACTTCATCAAGATTTTTTAGGCTTCTTGCGACAGCAGGGAAGAGCCAACGCGACCGTTTTGGCATATGGTAAGGATATAGAGCAGTTGTTGGAATTTTTGAAAGAGATGGAAGTGGATGCGATTGATACCGTGTCGACTGAACATATTGAAAAATTCAAAGACTCTTTAAAGCATCTGCGCTATACTCCAAAGTCAGTCTCTCGCAAGATCAACTCGATCAAGACCTTTTTCCGATTTTTAAAACGCTCAAACCATGTAACTCAAAACCCAGCAGAAGCTGTGGTACACCCCAAATACGATCAAAATGCACCACGCATCTTGACCAAGATGGAGTATCGAGCGCTGCGCGACGCTTGCAAACATGATGTACGTGTGGCGGCTATTGTTGAGTTATTGCTCCAGACTGGAATGAGAATTAGTGAGTTGGCTGGGTTGCAAATGCCCGATGTTGATCTTGAAAAAAGTCACCTGCGTATTCGTGAGCAAAACTCTCAAGCAGAGCGAAACATTCCCCTGAATAATGCCGGAAAAGCTGCTTTGCTGAACTATTTAAGTATTCGCCCTAAGACTGGTAATCAAGAAACTGTGTTTTTGACTAAAACATGTCGTCCATTTTTGGTCCGCAATATTCGCGCTGCTATCGATCGCTTTTTCCGGATTGCTGGCGTTGCTGAGGCAAAAGTGAATGATTTACGCCACACCTTTATCGTGGAGCAGCTCAAAGCTGGGACGCCACTGACTTACGTTAGTCGTCTGGTTGGTCATAAACGAGTCACCACCACTGAAAAATATCTCGAATTTGTCAACGCACTTGATAACCAAAAAGAGCACAAGCTCGAAGAGCTCTAAACTAGTCTTTAGTGCTTAGACTTCAGCCTATAGTTAGTTGGTAAATGTTTTTTCTGGTAGTGTCTTCTAAAGACTAGAGTCTATAGACTCAAGACTAGCCACCGCCTCAGGCGGTGAGTAAACACAAAGCTT
>CAZOWX010000007.1:0-20780 GCA_964583795.1 uncultured Pseudomonadales bacterium
TCGCAATTTTTTATTCCAAAACTACTCCAATTTCACTCGCCAATTGTTACTGAACTAGGAATTTCCTCACCATTACAACTGCGCTTTGTTCAGGAACATCTCCTTTATCTGATGACAGTACTTTGGAATAGTTATACCAACCATATTCAAGCCTATTACCGAAGCTTTGTCGGCACCTTCGGATCAATACATTACTACCTAGACTGGTATGTTTATGCTTTTTATGCTGCTTTTCTGTTCTTTGTTCTCCACCGTTACACAATACAAAGGTCGGATTTCCGGAAAAAGGAACTCGCGCTCATTGCTGTGCTGCTCGCTATAATCACATTCCTGACCTTTTTCATGCTGTATCTCTACGCAACTCCTGTAGGGTATCACTATGTTATTGATGTCCAAGGTCGGTATTTCATAATGCTCTTTCCCTATACTGCAATAGTAATGTCAGCACTTATGCGAACATATAAGCAGCATCTTTTCGCTGGAGGACTCATTCTAGTAATGTTGTTTCTGACAAAAAATGCCTTTGATCGATATTTTGACTACTCCATCGGATTTATCGATGCAAGTTTTCCGATTGAAAGTAGTCCCATACAAGTCGTGAACCAATCATATATCCACATTCCAATTCTACCTGATAAAAAAATCATCGGTTTAGCCGTGAAAGTTTTCAATAACCAAGAGATTTCGCTTCCTTTACTCATTACTATTTTTGATGAAAAATGTGAAACTCAAAAAGATGAAATTCTTGTGATGACCCACACACTAAAAGAAACACGGATCCTCAATACTTTATTGCATCACCCAATTAAACAGCAATCTCAACTATGCATTCAGCTCACCCCACTTGGCAAAGATTCCATTACCAATGCACGAATCCCAACTCTTGCAGGAAATCCAAAAACGAATAGACCTGATGTGTTACCATTGTATGCTTACTAAAGTAATCGAACACTACCACACCCAAATCTTGCTTAGCGTTATTATTGTTGGAGGGATCTTTTTTGCTTTATTTTTTGCTCCGTTTGATAAGCCTGACGAAGATGTGCATTACTTGAAAGCTATTGCAGTTAGCCAAGGGACATTCTTTTGTACCGAAATTAATCAACAAGTTGTTGACCCAATTGATAAAAAGGTTAAAAATTTTGTCTATCAAGAAACTGAGAAAAACCTCCCCAACATTTCCCCATCCGAAAAGCAGGAACTGAACCAAAGTATTCAATCAAAAACAATCAAATCGTGCTCTTTGCCATTCATTTTCTATCTTGCTCCGGGGTACGTTTTATTTGTCAGTAGACATCTTCAGCTACCATTGATAACCAGTTTTTATCTCGCTCGGCTAATCAATACTTTCATTGCACTGGCATTATTGATTGTTTCGTTGAAAAACTTGCCAAAACGCTATCAGTACCTCTCATTGTTTATCTTTTCACTACCAATGACACTTTACCAAATTTCATCTGTAAGCAAAGACGCTTACCACCTTGGTTTGGGAATTTTTATTATTAATACAATGTTGGCTGTGTGGAAGTCAAAAAAGATCACTCCCGTCGAGTTTCTCAATGTTTCCCTGAGCATGATTCTTTTTGTACTGACTCGACCACAATTTTTTTGGTTTATCTTTCTCCTTGTCACTATTCCCAATAGCTTTCTTGGACAAACACAACATTCGTTCTCACTAAAAATGAAACTTCTCATTGTTTCAATTACGGTCTGTACCGTAGGAATCATTTTGGGGATATTCATTCAGCAACATGTTTATCTCAGCCCACATAATCCAGCAACAAACCTCCCATACTATCAGCAAATTGACCCTGATCTACAAATTAAATCTATGATTACACATCCGTTTTTATTTTCAGTTGCTGTTGCAAACAGTTTTTGGAAATTCGGTGTGTATTATCTAAAAGGTAGTGTTGGAATTCTTGGACCTTTGAGTCGTCCTCTACCCCTTATTGTATATATCTTTTATATCCTTGGAGGCTTGCTTGTTACAGTTAACTTGGCAATGAGTAAATACTTACCATTGTTAACAAAACACCTCCCAATCCTTATTACAATCTGTTGTTTTACACAAATTAATATTTTTCTTGCTATGTATTTATATGGGACTCCCGTTGGTGACTCTATAATTTACGGTGTCCAAGGCCGTTATTTCATCTTGCTCTTTCCATTTTTATTCGTAGTCTCAGCAGCTATTGTTCGAGAAATCTTGTTTCAAGGACGTGCGCCAAAATCCATGACAAACAGCAAACAATAGACTTGTTGCTAAATAAGAAATTGGAGTTAAATGATGCATATTTGAGCGTTTTTCAAGGCCTTTTCGATGATTACCCCGAAGTACTTGGGGCTTGAGGAGAAAGTAACGTAGAAAAACGCCAAATAGACGCGTTTGGAACGAGATTGTTATTTCTCAACAAATCTAATAGCAAACCTAAAAATTCTTTTAAAAAAGTCTATTTGAGCTTGATTTGTAGCACAGTAGGCACTGGAGTTTCACTGTTTGTCGTTTTTTGGAAGTTTGTCGTCTTTATCGCAATTCCAGTGGATCCTCCACCATCAAGATTCAATACTTTTGTTAGCGAAAGTGTTGAATCTTGAAGCACTTTAGCAAAGTCATATAATCCCAAGTGGGGATAATTCGCAGTAATCAAATAAACGTTTTTGTCCTTATCAACCCCAATAGCAGTGCGCCGAGCTTGTTTAACCAGCCTCTGCTGTACCACAACTTTTCCATGATCAATCAAAACAGGGTACGTCTGGACTGCGTGTTGAAGTGTTTTCTCTGCTGGCAAGGGAGTTGTCGCCAAATTGAGAATTTCTACTGAATGACCGTTCTTTTGTAGTAATCCGGAATTTTCTAGCGCAACACGATGGTTATCAAGGCGTTTCCCTTCAATGAACAATAATCCAACTGGAGCATTTTCCTCCTTAAAAAATCCAGCGTTGATCATTATTGTATTTTCTTTATTCTCAATCCATTGCTGAACGGTCTTTCCTTGTTTCTCATAGTGTAACGAAAATTCAGCTTGTTTGGGATCAACCCTCACCACTTGTAGCTGATACTGTGTGTTGTTGTATGGATAAACAACTGCACGCATCGACACACCATTGGAGATAGTTTGCCAGTCTTCACTCAATGTGACAGATTGAGTCGGATTTGGAGTTAACAGTTCTGACGCAAGCCGGGTAACGTTTACTTGCTCAGAAACATCGACAACTTTTACTTCGTCGTCTTTTTTTAGTGACCACAAAACACCTCCCAATATCACAATGCTGAGGATAAAAACCAACTGTAATTTTTTTTTCGACATACTATCTATTGTACAGGAAAAAGCTAAATGATCGGTCTTTAAGCCTATTAAGAGCTTTTCTTTTCGATGAAAGTGGCCCTCTTATTACTGAAAAGTAAGCATATGGTCTCGAACTACTTTAAGCACTCCATTGAAAAAGAAAAACAGAGAAAACACAAAAGAAACAGCCAAGTTCGCAAACAATTGCTTCACTCCAGATTCCGATGTAACCGCTGCAAAATTGATCAAAAAGAAAAAGGGTACATAAAAAGAGAAGAAAAGAAGAACTTTAAAAAACCGTTTGAGCATAAAAAAGAATAATTTCTCAAATAGAGACTTCTTTTTCGGTACTTTTCCTGAATCAGTTTTTTTCAGTTTCTTACTTTTTATGAATACATAAACATCTTTTACTAAATAAAAGAAAAAAAGTATCGTCGGAACGCTTTGAATGAAAATCACAATCGGATTTTGGGCTACATCACCTGCAATATTAATCTGAATATCAGCTGAAGGAGACGCTAAAAAGACGTGATAAATATGATTGGCGTACAACAGTGTTGTTATTACACCAACGACTGAAACAAGATCAAGCAATAAGTCAGTTCTTCTACGATTCATACAGAGACATGATTACCTTGTGCTTCCAAATTCTGATATACTCGGTAAACTTCCTGCATACTTATCATAATCAAGCCAGTCAACAATTTCTCCAGTCATTCCATTGATCACCACACGATTCGGTTGCCGAAATGATCCGGTACTCCCAGCAGTAAGTTTCACCTCAAACACTTGATTGCTTCCATATCCAACAAAATCCGTTAGCTCTCCTAAAAACGAATAATTGGGGGTTATGCTTTCACTCAACCAATTGGGTAAACTGCGTCCATGAATTTTGATTTTTTCACCTGTATTCAAGCTAATCAAACCGACCCTGGACCCCTCATCGCAGTTCACTTGATACAGTAATCGTGATATATCATTGAGAACGTTTTTTTCTACATAATTTTCCCTTTTCACAAACTTTTGAACTGAACCAAGTGAACACTCAA
Organism: uncultured Pseudomonadales bacterium; assembly: GCA_964583795.1. GTDB lineage: Bacteria > Patescibacteriota > Microgenomatia > UBA1400 > PJMF01 > JBDTME01. The sequence goes on from CAZOWX010000007.1 coordinate 4,340, forward strand.
TTGATAGGTTTTCTTCCAGTGCAAACCAAGTTGGAGCGAGAACAAAGTAATAATTCCTCGTTGGCATATCGTCAGATTCATGACCTTGAACACTTTCGGTTCTAGCTGTCTCAACGATATAGCTCACTTTCCCATTGTTTAGAGTATGTAGTGATACCATTCCAATATCTTGATTTTGTAATGCTTGCTGAAGATCTGGCAGTAACGGTAGTTCATCGTTCACAAATTGCCGTTTTATTTGCTGCTGATTCATTTCATCCAATTGCTTAGCTCGATCTTGCTGAGACAAAGGAGTTGCTGTTGGCGAAACAGCCGGCAATTTTTTAGAGTCTTGTATGGATGCAATTTTACCGCGCACTTGATAACCAAAGGTGAACGAAAACCCAACGGTGAAAAGTAGAACCACCGTTGCAAATAGAAGCTTGCTTACTGACTTTTTCGTGCTCATTCTTCAACACTTTCCAAACTTTGTAAGTACTTTCTGGCAGCTTCTAGGTTGACTTCGCGTGGCTTACTCCCCTCGGCCTCTCCAACAATCCCATGTTCGTGCAACTCATCTAAAATACGGGCTGCACGAGCATACCCAACCTTTAAACGACGCTGAATCAAAGAGGCAGAACCTTTGTCGTACTGTGAAAAAATACGCACAGCCTCATCGAAAAATTCATCTTTGTCACCGCCATCACCGGAAAGGAGTGTGCTTCCTTTTCCATTAGTTTTATTTACCTTAAACTTTGTTGTGATATCTGATTCATAGCTGGCTTCTTGCCCTTGAGCCTTAATAAAATCAAGCAGATTTCGAGTTTCTTGTTCTGATACAAACGCACCCTGAATACGAGTTGGCTTTGATTGTTCTGGTGGGATGTACAACATATCTCCTCGTCCAAGCAGCTTTTCAGCACCTGGAGAGTCCAAGACCACACGAGAATCAGTCATCGAAGACACATTGAAAGCAATACGGGTTGGAATGTTCGCTTTAATCAACCCAGTAATCACATCTACCGATGGGCGCTGAGTCGCAAGCACTAAATGCATACCCACAGCACGAGCCATTTGCGCAATACGAGTGATACATTCCTCGACTTCGGCCGGAGCAAACAACATAATGTCGGCCAATTCATCGATGATAATGACAATGTATGGCATGGCTTGAAATCCAGCCAACTCGTTGTATCCTTCAATATTTTTGACTCCAACTTCAGCTAATGTCTTATACCGACGGTCCATTTCAGCTGTCGCCCATTTCAATGCTGAAACTACTTTATCCGGCTCAACAATGACTGGAGTGAGCAGGTGGGGAATACTGTTATACCCCGTCAACTCTACTCTCTTTGGATCAACTAAAATAAACTTTACTTCTTGCGGGGTGGATCGGAATAAAATACTACTGATAAAAACGTTCACACACACAGACTTTCCCGACCCAGTTGCTCCAGCAATCAAACAGTGCGGCATCCGCGCAATATCAATAACAACTGGTTGTCCAGAAACATCTAAGCCTAGCGCAACAGCAAGTTTCGACTTATGTTTGCGCATTTTTTCACTTGATAAAATTGCCTTCAAACCAATCGTCTCAGAGGAACGATTAGGAATTTCTACACCAACCAATGATCTTCCTGGAATTGGGGCTTCGATACGAATTTGTCCTGTTGGAGCTGCTAGCGCCAAAGCTAAATCATTTGCCAGCGCAGTAATCTTGGTCAACTTCGTTCCCAAGCTAATTTCCATCGCGTACTGCGTCACTGCAGGACCACCATTCACTTCTACGACCTTCGCCTTAATACCAAACGAGTCTAAGGTTTCTTCAATAATATCGGCATTTTTCTTCACATCCCCACGATCAGCTTTTGTTCCGGTTTTGGCAGAAAGCAGTGAGATTGGTGGATACTCCCACACAAAATCTTGTCCAGGCTGGTTAGCTAAAACCTGATCGGACATATCCTTCTCGTCAGTCTTTGGTACTGTTGTTTCCATTTTCTTTTTATCTAGAGCAAATTCTGGTTCATTACCATCTTTCTCTTTTTGGTCAGTTGTGTTGAGCTTGATTCCACCAAGTGATAGCGATGACAAAATTCCTTTTCTCTCGCCTTTCACTTCTTTTTCTACGCCCGCAGTTTTATTTTCAACTTTCGTTGACTTCTTTGGAAATATATCCGCGATAACCTCAACTAATTCCCGAATTGAGGTTTGAGTAATGATCAGATACCCTGCAAAGGTCACTAAAAAAAACAAGAAGTAGGCACCTGCTTCTTGAATTGATCGAGCCACATTTAAAAACGTCTTAGAACCAATCTCACCGGCTTGAAACAGACCTAAAATACCCACAAAAATCAGACATGCTCCCAAAAAAGTGTGCGGGCGGGCAAACGCCCACTTCATCTGAGTTAGAGTCAAGCCTGCTGAGAAAAAAATGAATGGCAGTAAAAAAGTCGCTAACCCCAATTTTTTGGTAATAAAAAGATTAAAGGTTTGTAACAAATCCCCTTGTCCCGAAAAAGAAAGAAAAATTAATCCTCCAGCGGCAAAAAACAACACGGATACAAGAGAAAGCATAGTCTCTGTACGTAAATGAAGTTTTAGTGGTGATTTTTTGCGACCACGTTTCGATTTTTTACCAAATAATCCCATAAAAGCAGTATAGCGTATCAAGTAAAAGAGCGTAAGTATGATGACAGGTCAACGGTAAAAAGGCAATCAAGCTACAAGCTACAAGCTACAAGCTACAAGCTACAAGCTACAAGCTACAAGCTACAAGGATCGATTTCAGTTTATCCATTCCTTCAAGTCAAGTACAAAAAATCAATAATCCATCATCCACAATCTATCAGCCACATTCTACTATCCACATTCCATAATCTACAGTCTATTATCCATAATCTATCATCTACAATCTAACTTCCTAATTCAACAAACACTGTCATGATCAGGGGAGTGCGGCCAATCACTTTATCAAGACGCCTGGTCAATCGTTTTTCCATGCGCCGCTTCATCTCACTGGGTTTTTCTTTCGAACTAATCAATTCTGTCATTATTTCTGCGACCATCACTTTGATCTCAGATACAAACTCTTCCGAGTCTCGCATAAAAATAAAACCTCGCGATACGACTTGAACATCTTTGAGTTGATACTTACCGTTTACTTTCGGAATTACTAGTATCAACATACCATCCTGCGACATGGTTTTCCGATCAGACAACACCATCGTGCCAACATCTCCCACCCCTTTTCCATCTACCATCAACTCTTTGAGAAGCAGCGTCTCTCCCCAATTTTGAATCCCCTGCTCAAACTCAATGACTTGTCCATCTTTTGGCAGTAACACGTGTTGCTCATCATAGCCAACTTTGTGCGCTAAATCGGAAAATAACTTTTGGTGTCGATATGCTCCTCCGATTGGGAAAAGATACTTCGGCCGTGCTAGCTCAACAAGTTGTTGCTGTTCCACAGCTGAAGCGTGACCAGATACGTGCAACTCATGATGAATGTCAGGGTAGACGACATCAATCCCATTCTTAGCCAACTCATCAATGGCTCCATAAAATGTCAGCTCGTTCCCTGGGATAACATCGGCACTAAAAATCACCTTATCACGCTCTGTAATCTGCAACATTGGATGCTCTCCATATACTGCTCGTACCAAAGAAGATCCTTCTTGCCCTTGGCTCCCTGCAACAATCAGACACAATCGCTCATCAGGAATCGTGTCAATATCACGCTTATCAACAATATCTCGAGATGACAATTGCAATTTTTTTAAAGCAATTGCTGCATCAACATTTTGCTCAACTGATCTACCGATAAAGACTAGTTTTCGACCGACCGCAATTGCCGCATCAACAACTTGTTGAATTCGATGAATATGCGAACTCATTAATGTTACAACTACTTTCCCAGTGACGTGCATCATTTCTTGCTCAATTGCACTGCGCACAGTTGACTCCGATGGAGTAGCGTTGGCATTTTCAATGCGTAAACAGTCAATCAGCATGCACAAAATTCCTTCATTGGCAACATTTTTGATCGACTCAAAGTCAGGCAACACGCCATCAACTGGGTTAGGGTCGAGTTTAAAGTCAGAGCCGTGATAGACAACACCCTCAGGAGTTCTAATTAACAAGTGTTTGGTATCTGGAACAGAGTGGGTCATCGCAATAGATTCGACACTAAAATACCCCAAATGTACTGCCTCACGATCACGAAGGGGTGTAATAGTGCGCTCAATCTTATGATCACGCATGCGTTGTTGTGCAAACGCAGCAGTTAGTGGAGAAGCAAACAATGGAAACTCGGGCAGCTGAGGCAAAATATATCCAGCAGCAGCAATATGATCATCATGACCATGACTAAAAAACATGCCAACAATATGCTTCCCAGCATCAAGTTGCTCGAGTAAGTAAGAAATGTCTGGAATTAATAAATCAACACCTTGCATATTCAATTGAGGAAATCCAATTCCACAATCCACGATCAACATTTCATCCTCATACTCATACACAAACATATTCTTGGTAACGTTACCCACACCACCCAGCGGCAAAATGCGCAATTTACTCATAGCTCCCTCTTTCTATAATTAATGTGTTTATTACTTTTCTTTGTTGAATCCCTGTTTCTCTGCAAACACCTGAATGTTATTTCCCCACCCAGAATGCAGCATTTTTTGATGAAATCGTTTAGCTTTACTCGAACGAACAAAACTCACACCACTGATCGTGCCACTCACAAAAGCCGTTGTAATCGTCCAAAACAGCACATACTGAATAGAAAATTTAGGTTCCATCAAAAAATATAAAACTCCGTGATAAATTGAAAATACCATAAGGCACAATTTCATCAATCTCAAAAAACGTCTTCGTTCCTGTTTTGGATCAGACCACCACATTCCCATAAATCCCAAGATACCAACGATCACACCAGCAAAGAGTGATAGATAAAAAGTAAAAACACTTGAATGGAGTTCTAAGGGTATCCAAACATTAATAGTCGATAAAAATGAAAGCCCAAGCATAAAACCCAAAAACATCGCGATATGAGACCACCAAAGGTGAAAGTATTCAGACAAGTGAAATATGTCAAAGTCAGGATCTTTATTTTTTCTCAGCCAAAATGTTTTCGTCAACGTGTGTATGGAAAAAGCAGACACAATGTATAAACCAACTATACTAAAAACTGTGTCAATAATGAAAATTTGCTGCTGTGACAAACCATTGTTGAGATCGTTTTTCAGAATATAAAAGAGAATTGATTTTGCCAATACAAAGATGATCGGCATAAATACATAAAGGTAAATAAACTGCACCACATCAAGTTGGAAAATCTGTTTTTTCCCGTTGTGTTGATACAGGACTACAGATAAAAGTGGTACTAAAGCAAAAATGCTGAGAACAAAAAGATACATCGAGCAATTATAACAGTCTTTTCGTATTCAATGACAGATAATCTCGTATACCGCTAAAGTAAAAACTGCTCCACGTCTGATTCTAATTTGAGCTGATCCCGCTGCGACTCTGCCCACTGTACAATCGTGGGTAACTTTTGAAAATCCAGTTCAAACTGGGTTTTTAAGGCCGTGCTACGAAGTGCAGCAGCAGGATGATACAGAGGATAGACAAATCGCTTCTTTTCTTGATATGTCACCTTAAACACTTTCCCATGAATGCGTGAAATTTTTTCTTCTGCAAAAAATTTTGCCATACTAAAACGCCCCAATGTCACAATTACAATTGGATCAATCACTGCAATTTGCTCATCGAGAAACACTTTATTTTCTGCAATTTCATCAGGAAAAGGATCTCTATTATTGGGTGGACGATGCTTTACCACGTTGGTAATGTACACATCTTCTTCTTTCCAACCAATTTTTCGGATACTCTGGCGCAACAGCTGTCCCGATCTCCCCACAAACGGTCGCTTGAGTCGATCTTCGTCAGCTCCAGGAGCTTCCCCAATAAACATCACATGAGCATCAGGATTTCCCTCACCAGGAACTAAATTAGCATGTTTTGCAAGTTCGTAAACGATTTCGCCAGCCATTCTTTTAGCGATGGCATCAAGTTTTTCTTGTTTCTCGGAAGGATTCATACATGTATAGTAGCACAAATCTTCATTTCAACAAAAAAATTGCATCTCAAAAACGCCTTATCTGAATTACTCTGACTTTAGATCCTGAATTGGTCTGGTTCCTTACATCACCAGATCTGTTCAGGATGACAAGTACGGTTCAAAATAACAAAAATCTCCTGACACCTGAAACCCGACACCTAGCACCTATTCTAGTACTGTGGCAAAAATTGCTTGATATTTTGCTCTGTGATCACGACCTGCGGGACTTGCTTCTCAATAATTTCTCGAGCTGCTTTGCGCACTGCTCCTTGAAGGGTGCGTTGAAGGGTACGAATACCGGCATCATAGCCCAGAGGACGGACCATACGTTCCCAGAGCGCTGGATCTTGGATCACAAATTGTTGTGGAGTTAACCCTGCTTCTTCGAGCAATTGTGGGAGAACATACTTTTGGGCAATAACCGTTTTCTGCTCATCTGTGTATGAGGGCATCGAAATTTGCTCTAAACGATCATACACGGCGGTCGCAATATTGCGAGTGTTGTTTGCTGTGGCTAAAAAAATGCATTCTGACAAATTAAACGGATAATCAATGTAGTGGTCAGTAAAAGCGTAATTCTGCCCTGGATCAAGTAACTCGACCAACACACCCATGATATCGTTGCGCGCTTCTTCAGCCACACGATCTATTTCATCCAATAAAATGACTGGATTGCGAGTACCTGCTTGACGCAATCCTTTGATGACATAGCCAGGTTCTGCCTCGAGATGCAACCTTGATTGGCCACGCAAATCTCGAGCTGATCCCATTCCACCAAATGGAATACGGATAATTTTTCGTCCAAGCGCTTCTGCAAGCGAATAAGCAAACGTCGTTTTACCAGTTCCAACCAACCCCACCAATAACAAAATTGGCGCTTTAACATAAGGATTTTCTTGTGTTTGGCTGCGCATTTTCAAAACCGCCACATACTCCAAAAACCGATCTTTTACCTCCTGCATACCATAGTGATGTTTTTCAAAAATAGCTTTTGTTTTTTCGAGATCTAAAATATCTGCACTTTTACTATTCCATGGTAAATTGACTATCCAATCCAAGTACTTCGACAGTCGCTCATACTTCTCATCATAGCCAGTACTTTGACTAGTTCTTTCCAAACGCATCAAGTCTTTCTGAACCTGATACTTTAATTCGTCTGGAATTTGGGCCGTTTCTAGCTTACTACGAAGCTCAGCAAGCTCAGCCTCCAATGAGTTATCAACGGAAGCTGCTTGCGGTGCAGTGTACACTGGCTGAGTTGATGAAAGCGTTTGGTCTATAGGTTGATCCATCATAGTAGTATCCTAAAAAAAAATTACTTATACCATTTCATTTTCAATCATTTTTTTTGTTAGTAATCCCCGCTTTGCCCCCAGAAACTTTGTCACAGATGCTGCGTTGCGTTTCCCCCATTCAATGCTTTCAAGAATAGTCCTATTCATGAGTTGCCCACCAATAAATCCAGTCGCAAAAGCATCACCCGCTCCAGTTTGTTCAATCGATTTGACAGCAAGTGCATCATATTGCAGCAACCTCCGTCCTTGATGAAAAACTGTGCCCCCTTTTTTCCCATTGGTTACAATAATGATCTCAATCTGCTCAAGTAATTGTGGTTGAATCTTTTCAAAACTCATCCACTCCGTGTCATTGAGTGTTAAAACATCACACCATATTGTTTCAGTAAGGAGCTCCCCACATTGGCACACATCAAGATCTTTCATTGATGGTGTCCACGAAACTTTTAAGGCATGATGTTTGGCAAACTCAAATAGATCAAACATCAGTTGCTTATCACCACCTAATGTTCCTAAATGTAACCATCGCGTCTTGTGTAAATCGTGCCAGGGAATGTCCCGACTCTCAAGTTGGTATGCTGCCCCTCTTCGCGTCAAGGCGCTTCGCTCACCATCTCCTGCACAAAGCAGGATTGACACGGCAGTTTCCTCTAGTCTTTCGGCAATCAAGTATTTCGTCTCCACATGATCTTTTACTAAATCATCAAAAACCACTCGCGCCGCGAAATCCTTTCCAACTTCACATACTGTCGCCGCCTTTAATCCTAGGCGACTTGCCCCCACGGCGACATTTGTGGCTCCACCACCGCTGATAAACTTCAACTCGTCGACATCCATTTTTTCGCCATACTGCTCACACAAAACTCGATTGTTTTCAATTGTCTTGACCGAAAAATCCTTTGACCGCACCACTACGTCAAGCGTCGCTGATCCAACTGTGATAAGGTCGTACATGAGTTTAGTATCTAGTATCTGGTATCTGGTATCAAGTAGCACACAAAACTTAGGGTTCAGGCCTTCCTCCTTCGCCACGGCTACGGAAGGACACAGTAGAGCTTAGGGCTTAGGAGTTAAAAAATGAATGATCGATAGTTGACTCGATGCTTGGTTGGTTTTTGGGTATCACAAACTGACAAGAGAAATTTGCTAAAAGAAATGACTCTTGTCACTTGAAACTTGAATCTTGCAACTTGCAACTTGCAGCTAACTGTTAACTGTCACCTCACTTCCAAGTAGCTGTCATGCGTTTTTCAAGCTCATGTTCAAAATACTCAAAAGCTGGAATGAGCTCTTCCTCGTTCTTAACAACCTTAAATACTTGCATCTCGTGTTTTCCAATAAAAAAGTTGTCCATAATACATTTGATCACGTCATTCCAAAACTCACCATACAAAATAAACGGCTTGTGGTGCCCATAATAAATATGAGCCATCAACCAAGCAGTCGCCCACTCACTGAGTGTTCCTGTCCCGCCTTTGAACACGATAAAAATATCAGCGTGTTCCATTAGACTAAACATCCGCTCGATATAGTTTCTGGTTTTTATTTCAACATCGGCCCTATTACCCTCAAATCGACCTTCGAAATCTGGCGCTTCGTCAGGATCAGGAGAGAATGTTACCACTAGAGTTTGTCCGCCGACTGATTGAGCACCACTGGTCGCTGCTTGCATCACACCAGGTCCACCTCCATTGACAATTACTTTGTCATGATATGCCAAATATCGAGCTACATTGAAGGCTTCTTCATACACTGGGTCTTTTTGATCGACATCAGCACTTCCAAATACCGCTACGTTGCGAATACCTGGATGAATCTTTGGTGAAGGGATGTGGAGTTTTGTACGCATGGTTGTTTAGGTTTCAGGTGTCAGGTTCAAGGTTTCAGGTGATTGTCTACCAATGCTCATAGTATTTCCCTGAAGAATCACCACCTTCCACTTCCTTTCTTAGTAAACAATAGCATGGCTTTTTATTTTTTGTTCTCTTCTTACGCTGAAGCCGACAGTAATCGCTCAATTTGTGCTTCTATACTATCACTTTTCCACAACAAACTTCCGACAGATACTCCTGTTGCTCCCGCTTTGGCGATTTGACCAATGGTATCTTCGTTGACACCGATGTCAACGGCAACCTCGAGATTGACTAAATTTCGCTGTTTTTTGATTGCAACAACTTCTTTAATTTTATCAAGTACTATCTGTCCCTTAAATGGTTCTCCTTGATGCCCCGCAACATTCCCCATAATGTTGATAAAATGCAACTTCTCCCAGCTGTTCTTATGAATTGACTCAACCGGAGTATATAAATCGAGCGATAACCCCGCTTGCATGCCTTGACGTTTTACCTCGTCGATAAATTCCAGCTGAGAACTCATTCGCTCGATCTGGCCAATAACATTTCGGACGTTCTCAATCTGTCGACATTCATAAATAAAATCAACAGGTTCAATAACCATCAAGTGAAAATCAATGCTTAAATTCTCAAAGTTAGTTCCAATGAGGTCAATCGCCGAAATAGTTAAATTATCGACAAACTCTCCGTCAATAATATCGATCTGAACTGTGTGAATCGTGTCCAGATGTACAACTTGAGCAACTTGCTCTTCAGCAATACTGAAGCTCTCTGTAAGAATGGCGGGATAAATATTCATAAAAACTAGAATATGGAAAGTAAATTGTTATTATTGCATCACAAAGTATACTTTTTCCAAAAAGGGAACTTTACTCAGTGTGTTCCTCAATCGCTGTTATTTCCTGGATTCTGCGGACGTGTCGCTCTTCATTTTTAAATTCTGTTTCTAAAAAGTTTTTTATGATAAGTCGAGCCTCTCTCGGATCCATCCAGTCAGCTCCCAATGAAATCATGTTGGCATTATTATTTGTTCGAGCATGAATCGCACTGGTCATATCAAACACGTCAACAGCACGAATCCCTTTTACTTTGTTTGCCACGATCACCATTCCACCACCTGAGCGACAAAACATAATCCCATACGCACTTTCCTGTGATGAAACAACTTTATTGGCAGCAACAACGGCAAAATTGGGATAGTCATCATCCGGATCCAAAACAGTATTGCCACAATCCTCTACATCATGCCCTTCCTCAATGAGCCACTGCTTCATCTCCTCTTTCATATTAAATCCACCGTGATCGGCACAAAGATAAATTTTCATGAGTGTAACGAATAGAAACGAATAATAAACGAATATTAGCAAATACTTGGTCAAAATTCCATCGGTGCTTGGGATAATCTACTTCAATTCGTCTTTATTGGCTTACTATTTGCTTACATTCGTTTAAATTCGTTTTGATTCGTTTTTATTTGTTGTTTACTCAATTCCTAACTCAGCTCTTGCCTCTTGCGTCATCATTTCAATACTCCAAGGCGGATCAAAGGTCACTTGAATCTCAACGTCCTGATCAACATTAATTTCTTTTAGAGGAAAAAGCGCATCACGAATGAGCATGTCAATCGTCCCACCCAAAGGACAACCTGGAGTTGTTAGCGTCATCACAATCTTAATTTTGGGTTCATCTTTTTTGTCCGAAATTTCAACGCGGTAAATTAATCCCAAATCAACAATGCTAATGTAGAGTTCTGGGTCTTCTACTGATTTTAGCAAACTCAACACTTCATCTTTAGTTATCATATGCATATTCTACCAAAATCCCCCCCAATGGACATCGGGGGGGATAATGCTTTATTTACTAAAAAAGCTTAAGCTTTTTTGACTTTTCTCTTTAACACTGGCATACCAGTGCGTTGGGTTTCAACAACTTCGTATCCTTCTGGGACTGCTTCAAGCGCTCCATCTCGGACATCTCGGGCAAAAAAGTAAATGCGTTGAACTCGACCGTTCTTAAGGGTCACTTCACGAGTGTGAAGATAGTACGTCTGGCCTTTTGAATTAGTATACGCAAATGCGTTTACTTGATCTGCCATAGATCCTCCTTTAGTTCTCCGTTAATCAGGAGAGTGTATATAATCACAAGCTGTCAATGATGCTCGCTGTCTGGTGCTCAATTACATCTATGGTACCATACTCGAGAAAGTCTTCAAGAGCCTATTGTTGATCCTTTTTTAAGTTGATTGTTCCTTCCAATTGCACTTCTTCCATTTCGTCATCATCTTTCGTTTCTTTTGAAATAATGACTTTTACTTTATCGAACTCTGAAGAGAGTGAACCACCAGTAATATATCCACCTTTTTCATACACTAAGCGCATTGCTTTTTTACGACCTTTATCCCCTTCAACCCAGAGTTGATAAAACGATGAGTCATCTTTTAACTCAGGCAAATCAGCAGAGACAGTAAATTGAGTCTTGTTATCACTACTCGGGCTGTAGCGTACTTCGCCTTGTTCCGGAACTTGAGCTGCAGGACTTGGTTGAGTCAACTTAACAACTTCCTGATCTTTCATTCCAGTGGGTTTTTCTTCATCACCAGTCAGATCACTGATTTGTATTCCTTCAGCTGATTCAGCAGTAGGAGTGATACTCCCTTGATTGTTTGCTCCGCGTAACCAACGAAACGCTAAAAAAACAATAATGACTAATGCAATTGTTGGCAACACATATGATAATGGTTTTTTCATACCGCGTACCTCTCACCTCTGGCAGATAAAGATTTGTTAATTTTCGAGCATTTTCGCAACGACTTGTTCAACATCAGAAACTGATACTTGTTGGCCGTTAACAAAAAATGTCGGAGTAGCTGAGACATTAATTTCGTTTCCCAAATTAATGTCCGATTGAACAGCCGATATTACTGTATCACTATTTAATTCCTTGGTAAAGGAGTCTTTTTCGATCCCGAGGTCTATTGCATATTGAATCATCCGCTCTTTTGCCTCATCAGACGACAAATCAGCCCACTGTTCTTGCTTTTCAAACAACACATCGTGATATTTCCAAAAAAGATCAAACTTCCCTGCAGCTTCTGCAGCTTGAGCAGCTAACAAAGCATTTTGGTGAATTTGAACCAAGGGATAAGCACGAAAAACAAACTCAATTTGCCCGGGATGTGCAGTACGGAGTGCGTTGAGCAGAGGGTAAGCTGCTCTACAGGCTGGGCACTGAAAATCACTAAACTCCACCACCGTCACAATTTTTTTATTAGCTGAATCAGAGGCCTGAGCTTCGTCAGAAGCAACAAGTGCTGCAGTTACTTTTGCTGATGCGCTAGCACTCGCATCTTTTCCAGACAAATCTTGGGCTGGTAATAAGACATGGCGAGACCCAGCTTTCAACTTTACTTGATCAATGATCTTCGGAGCTTGAGAACGACCAAAAAAAACGGCAACACCGATAACTAAAAGAACTGTCCCTACAATAGTGCCGATAAGAAGAGGTATGTTTTTCATTTCGTGGCGCCTAGGATAACATGATCATTTTGGCTTCGCAAGGGGAACTCTGTGTTATGTCGTCTAGGATAGTGATCTGTCGTTAGTTATAAATTTACTGTGAGGATTTTTCTTATGCAAAATTCATTGGTGTTAAAATATTTCGCCAATATCCTATGGTATCATGCATATCATAAACGCTATTTCATCAGTACAGTACACACTATGGACAGAGTCATTCGTTTTATTCAATCGTACTTGCTTATTTTTGTGTTAATCGGGATTACCGCTCCGTTTTTTTTCTGGGGTGTTGGCAAAGGATCTTTGCAACCATGGGATGAAGCGTGGTACGCATCAATCAGTAGCGAACTCTCACATCGACTGCCACTTGGAAACCCATGGTTGCTCAACTTTAATCAAAAACCGTTCCTTGATCATCCTCCGCTTGGTTTTCAACTTGAAATGATTAGCTTTTGGTTATTTTCAGAAAGTACATTTAGTGCCCGACTCCCCTCGGTTCTTGCTGCAATTTTGAGTGTTATCTTGGCGTATAGTATTGCCGCAAAAGTAAGTTCCCGCTGGGCGGGACTGTGGGCTGCTCTTATCTTGTTTTCGAGTCGCTGGTTTTTGTTTCGAGCGCGTACCGGAAATCTAGATGTTTTACTTCTCGCAACTCAGTTGCTTGTTTTATTGTGTATAGTGCAAGTTCTCCTTCATACAAAACCCATAAAACTAAAAAAGTTTACCTATAAGAATTTTCTACGAGTAAATTTTCCAATTTGGATATTATGGTTCAGTGTAGGAGTAAGTTTACTAGCTAAATCGCTGATTTCATTGCAGCTGCTTCCTGTCGTATCACTGACAACACTCTGGTATGCAAAAAAACGAAATTTCATCACCACAAAAAAAGAACTGACGTTACTGTTTGGCTTTGGCTTGCTTGCAATGCTCATTCCTTTAACGCCTTGGATTGTCTCAAATGTCATGGTAAGTCGATGGACGTTTATCCAACAACAAATGAATACTGGACTCAGAGGGGAAACAGAAAAAAAAGTTTCACTCAAAATTATCTTGAAGGTTCTCAACTATTTTCATGCAGCTGTTCATCGCTGGTTCAAAATCATGATCGGCAGCAGTCTGCTCGCCATACTGCTGATGAAAAATAAAAAGCAACGAATGGTGCTGTTTGTCTTACTCGTTCATACTTTTTTTGTTGCTTTACCATACTTTCTTTCAAAAAAAACAGAGATCTGGCACTTAGTCCCCATTATTGGACCTGCTGCAATACTCGCTGGTGTTGCTATTGATTATGGTATTGCTCAGATAAAACAATTTGTCCCAATTTCATTTTTGTTCTCATGGGTGGCAAAGCTGGCCGTCACTGGTGTGGTCGTTGCGCTCACTATTACGTCACTTCGGGATTATTGGAGTGAGTTTTTATCAATCACACCACCACCTCAAGATTTTGAAAAAATTACTTGGCACCTTGAAAAAAAATCCTTACCGCTTTACGTCACCAGCGATGCCTATTTTCCTTCGATTGTTTACTACGCCACGCTTGATCATGCTGAAGTACGGTATTTAAGTGATAGTGATGATATTGCGTTATGTACTCAAGCAATAAAAGATAACCAACCAATCCAAGCTATCGCCAGATTTGGGGATTGGATAATGGATCGATCTGGGGAAAAATTTGTGACAGCACGAGAAGGTGATTTAGTTTTGATTGAGATTCCGTCTGAAAAATGCACTGAGTATATTCAGGACGCTACAGCAAGAATTAACCAAACCAGAGCTTTATAACTCAAAACAGAGTCATTTCACAACAAACTAAATCTTGTATTAGCCACACTTTACCAGTTAATCAAGCACTCATTTTATATCGTCACCTCTCAATTGAACTTACTTTGGCCAAACAAGTTCGCCAGTAGTGGTATCAATCACCTCAATAGCACTGGTCGGACAACTTTGCGCAGAAAGTAATTTATTGTCGTCAGTATCGTTTTGGGAAATAACCACTGCGATATTTTGCTCATTCAACTTGTAAAGTATTGAAGAAATGGCTATACACGAAGCGGCTCCAATACATTTTTCGTTAATTACTTTGACTTGGTATTTCCCCACTTGAGCTTGTTGGGCTGGTTGATCGTTCATAGATCTCTCCTTATTTTTAGTTTCTAGTTTAATAGTTGATAGTTTATAGTAGCAACCACCTCTAATCAATCAACTATAAACTACTAAACTATACACTAAGCTAATAAAACTTTTCGTGATGGACTGATTCTTTTGGAATGCCTTTTTTCTCAAGTAATGCGACGGTTTCTTCAATCATCGGCTTGTTCCCACATAAATAGTACCCTGCATCAGAAGGAAGGTCGTGGATCGATAAACAATCCGTTACGTGTCCTCTGCACAGCGGCCACTCCGCCGAGGCTTTTGATAAGGTAATGTGAAAATGAAAGTTCGGAAAAGCCCGAGATAACTCATGAAACTCTTCCTCCAAAAAAAGGTCCTGCTCAAAGCGCAACCCCCAATACAGCCAGATCTCTCTCTGATCGTTCTGGGTTTGCAGCAACCATAAAATCATTGAACGCAGTGGTGCAATCCCTGATCCTGTTCCAATAAACATCAGCGCTTTCTCTTTTTGTGCTTGCGCACCTTGAGCAAGGGTAAACATTCCCATTGGCGCCAAAAATGTAGCTTCACCTCCAAGTGGTAAATTGAGCAAATACTGGCAACCAATTCCATTGGGGGTTGTGTCGAGAATCAGCTCAAACCCATGATCTTCAGCGGGTGATGAAGCAATTGAGTATGGTCGTCTCGATGGGTTATCTGGAAAACCCAAAGAAGCGTACTGCCCAGCTTGGAATTGAAATTTATTCGGGTCCTTCATCTCAAACTGAAACCAGTAGTACTTATCAGTCAATTGTTGTCGATCGGAAAGTGCAGCTTTAACAGTTGGAATTGGCATAGGTTGGTTAATTAGTTTATTGGTTGCTTGGTTGGTTAGTTATTTCAGTACTATTAGTCTCTCGCAATTTTATACGATGCGACTCCACTTTTGTCATTTTAAAAAATAACACCACTACTTTTATCATAAAACAGACATTTCGTTAATGACCGCATTGGGTAAGTACTTAAAGGACTAGGAATAACAAATCAATTTCATTATCGATGAACGAACCAACCAAGCAACTAATGAACTAACTCCCTTTCCCACTCCCGTCCATACCAAAGACCCAAAGCCAACTTGGCTAAATTGGCGTATAGCTCTGTACGATCAATAAATCGTTTGGTAATGATCCCAATCATTCCATGCTGATGTTTGATGTTTACTGATCCAGTAATCTCGTCCATCGCCGGCCCCATTTCTGCTCCTGCTTTAATTTTATCGGCTAAAACTTTTGGCAATAAAAACCGCTCGCCATTAGCAAAAAAAGTATTTCCTTGAAGATCAATTACACATGCCCACACAGTATTCCATAACTCACCGTTTTTTTCAGTAAACACTCCTCCTTCCAAACCAATACCTAAAAATTCAGTTGTGTTTGAAAGTTGACCACTGGAAATAGAAAATTCTTGCATGCCTTTTTGCAAAGCTGCTTTGGCTCGCTCTAGCGCGCCATCTTTCGTTTCTTGATCACTCAGTGGTTGATGACTTACCCTACTATCAACTTCATAGCCTTTTACAACTGC